>NZ_LATL02000241.1 GCF_000972705.2 Limnoraphis robusta CS-951
ATATGAGTCAGGAACGTCAACAAATTGTTAAGGCTTATGGTGCAGAAATTATCACCACTCCCGCTAAAGCAGATATGGCGGGGGCTATTGCTAAAGCAAATGAATTACTGGCGAGTATTCCTCATGCTTTTTCCCCTCAACAATTTAGCAACCCAGCTAACCCGAAAATTCATTATCAAACCACTGGCGTTGAGATTTGGGAAGATACAGACGGTAAAGTTGATATTCTCGTTGTGGGTGTGGGAACGGGAGGCACGTTAACGGGGGCGGGATATTATCTAAAAAAACAAAAGCCTGACTTAAAAATTATAGCAGTTGAACCTGTTAATAGTGCGGTTTTGATTGGGAAGTCTGCGGGACTTCATAATATTCAGGGGATTGGCGCTGGTTTTATTCCTGATATTTTGCGGACGGATTTAATTGATGAAATCGTACAGGTGACAGAAGAACAAGCCTATGAAATTGGGCAGAAATTAGCAACAGAAGAAGGTATTTTGAGTGGAATTTCAACGGGGGCAATTGTTTATACTGCTCTACAACTTGGACAGCGTTTGGACTGTCAAAATCAGCTTATTGTCGCGTTTCAACCCAGTGGAGGGGAAAGATATCTCAGCACAGAACTGTTTAAATTTAGTTGATTTTTAAACTCAACAAATATTAGTGAATTTAAACTTTTATGGTTTTTTTGAACAGTTCTATTTTAGTCGGGTTTTCCCGTTTATTCTTCTCTAAAACTGCATCGGTTTCTGAAAGGAAAACATCTACTTTCGTTAAAGCAGTTGAAGTATCCACTAAAACATAAATTTCGACATCCATCTTCTAAACTCCTGAATATTGGGCTAGGTTCATTTTCTCGGCTTATTTGTGCTTTTCGGGACGATTTACAAAATTAGATTAACTCTAATATTAAGGCGGGTTTATGTCAATCTCGGGCTGATATTCTAGCTCTTAGAGAACCCGCCCCTACAGGAATTAAACTTCTTGAACTCGATGTTATCTCACTCCATTTTTTACCACATTTACTAAAATTTCAGGCTAGGGCGGGTTTATGTCAATCTCGGGCTGATATTCTAGCTTTTAGAGAACCCGCCCCTACAGGAATTAAACTTCTTGAACTCGATGTTATCTCACTCCATTTTTTACCAGATTTACCAGCATTTTAGCTATTGTTTCACTTCCAGTTTTATCCAAAACCTCAGACAAACGAGGCTGGTTTAACGGTTGGTGTATAAATTCCCAATTGCTTTCAAAAAATTCCCCATCGGTTAAAATTTGATGAGAGCTATAATTTTGTAACCCTTCTAATAAAATTTGGGCTTCGGCGAACCCTTCTCTAGACAAAGTTACAATGGGAATATTTAACCGCATGGCTTCTGAATAGGTACTAAACCCCGGTTTAGAAACCACTCGTCCACATAAAGGCATTAAGTCAACGGGGCGAATATGTGTATAATCGATTGAACTGTTGACTTGTGCTTTTTGAGTCTGGACTGAGATTAAATTGGGTAAATTAGGCGCATTTTTATCAAAGGTGATAAAGGTAAACTCTGGGAAGCTTTGTAGATTTTCATAGGGAATTCTAGCTAAACTTAATCCCCCAAATGTCAAAAGAATTGTTTTTTCAGGTGGGGTATTAATTTGAAAGTCTTCTCGGAGTGTATCTAAATTATAACGCGGATTTCCTCCCGTTAAACCTACGTCTGTAATATTAGGAAAAGCACTCATTTCTTCGTTGAGAGGAAGCCGGAACAAGCCATTACATTGACTAAAACAATCCGCAACCCAATCGGCGATTTCTATAAATTCTCCGCCCCAATCTCGATAGATAAAATCCCAGCCAAAGTTACTCATCATATAACCCGGAATTCCGGCTATTTTTGCAATAGAAGCGGCTAAAGGTGGAATATCCGCCAAGACTAAATCAACGCGATTTTGACGGATAAAATTAACTTCTCCGGCGATAATCGAATTTTGTTGTTTGCGAATTTCCTGTAATTTTTCGAGAGTTGCGGCTTTATTCATCGTTAAACTATCCGACTGAATAACCCCGACATCAAACGCCCGAGGACGTAAGATAAAGTCACCTTCGATATAGGATTCTAACAACCAACGCGGCGCCGTTGTGACTAAAATTAACAGGCTATCTGGACAAAGATGTTGAATTTGGGCGGCGACAGAAGCAGCACGAACGGCATGGCCAAATCCATGATTGGTGATAGCAATATAAAAAGTAGGTCTAGACATAAATGAACTCGGTTAGATACCGACATCTATTATAATAATTGATCACCGACTCCAAATTATTTTCTATAATGATCTCATAATTAACTGACAAAAAAACCAAAAAATATCAACTCTAGTCTTGATTTTATTCATCAATCCATACTATAATTTTTGTATCGCATCCCTGCTTCGCCATCGGGTAGCCTGCCACTGGCTTGCTGACTCTCATGCAATCACAATTCAGACAGTACCGTTAATTTTTGTTCGACGAGTTATAGAAATGATATAAATTTGATAACAACTGCTCTAAAGATGCTAAAACGAGTGAGAAGCATCAAGACAATAAATAGAGATATGAAGTTTGAGACTCTCAAGCAAGAAGCTTGCTACGAAAAAATTGAGCGCTGGATGCGGGAACTTTACGGTAAATTTCCTTGTCCGAAATCAGAAGTTCCAGGACTTGCTCTGTTTATGGGTTCGGCTCAGGTGGAAGTGTTAGTCTTTCCTTGGGGGAAAGATGATGCTATAATTACAGCCCGATCCTATGTCGTAACAGGAGCCGAACTCACTCCAGACTTAATGCGTTTTCTATTACGAGAAAATCACAATATGCGTTTCGGGGCGTTTGGAGTGGATGAACGGGGGGATATCGTATTTGAGCATACAATTGTGGGTTCAACTTGCGATAAACTTGAACTAGAAGCCTCCGTGAATGCAGTGTTAGAAATTGCTGATGATTATGATGATAAAATTGTAGAACGATGGGGAGGAAAACGAGCCTTAGATCGGTTGAATTAGTGAAAGATAGGGATGAGTTCATTAACGGTTATGGTTAATCAACGCCTGAATTTTTTCTAAGGATAATCCGGTGATTTGCATAACTTGTTCCTGACTCATTCCCTGTTGTAAAAAGTTACGATCAACTTATAGAAGTTGAGACTCTTATATTCACCGAACCACCGAACTAAACTGATGAGACTCGCTCCGTTCAGTCTAATAAAGATCAAAAAAGCGATCGCCTGATTTTATGATAATCAATGGCGATCGCGATGGCACAAAAATTCGATTCAAAATCTAAGGAATGCTAAAATTAGCCGTCAGGGGATAATGATCAGAAAATCCTTCCTTCTCTTTTTGACAAACCTGTTTTTGAATCAACAAAACATCAGATTCAGCCGGCCAAATTTTCGCCATCTGAGACACAAAAACATAATCTAAAATACTGGCATATTTTGGATCACATTGAGTTCCTGTTGGCGGACAAGAATTGGTTTTCAGACAATTTGGCTTAATCCAGGTCATCACCTCTTTTTTCAAAAAGATATCAAAAGCCTTATTCCCCTTTTTATCGACTAAATCATAGTCAAAGTTATAATCGCCAACCGCAATAACAGGTAAGGATTGTGCTTGCGCCCAATTGCGTAAATTTTCAGCTTGTTGATTGCGTTTAGTCTCACTTCCTCGGTTAAAATGATTAACCGTAAACAAGAACTCTTGACCTGTGGGTAAAAACTTAAAATGAGCCACTAACGGCGATCGCGAACCGCCAATATTATTCAGTTCTTCACTCTCGACAAGCTGAAGTTTATTTTTGTTGTAAATAATTTGCAGCTTATCTAATGAACCTGTTGTGCCGAAGATCGAATCAAAATCCGCTCCGGGAAAAGCAACCGCCTCCGTAAAAAGATCCGCCGCCGCTTGATCTGCAACTTCCGAAAGTCCCCACAAGTCAGCCCCCGAAATTTCTCGAATATCCTCAGCCACTAACTGCGGATCAGTATCGTTGAGATCGTCAGATTCAACATTATAACTGATAATAGACATGGGTTCGGCACTGGCGGGGAACGGGTGAGCGATCGCCACAAAGATTAGCAGTAAAATTACACCGAATGCCTTGAGAATTGACTGAATTCTATATTTCATAAACCCCTTTAAATTGGATACAGTTTTTGTCAGCTTGGCAAGACTGACTCCCAATTTGACAAGATCGCAGCCCAAGGAGTGACTCATGCCTGTTGAAATCGTGCCTGAAACTGACTTTAGATATTACCTAATAGCCTTTGATGAAACCGGAAAAGAACGCAAAGACGATCCTGATGGACAGATGACCCAACGGGTGATTGAAGTGTTAAAAACTGAACCGATTACTGACGTTTTTTTAATCAGTCATGGATGGCGTAGTGATGTTCCCGCAGCCCGACGTCAATATGGTCGTTGGATTAAGGCAATGATAGAACAAAAAACCGACCTAGAGAATATTAAAGACATTCGACCCGGATTTTCTCCGCTTTTAGTCGGGTTACACTGGCCTAGTCAACCTTGGGGCGATTATGACTTGGTAAATGCTTCGGCGATTTCCTATGGGTTTAGCGCCTCTTCTACAGCCACTCCCATGAATCAATTGGTAAATGAGTACGCAACCCGTTTGAGCGATACATCCGCCTCTCGACAAGCTTTGCAAACGATTTTACAATCCGCCCAACAAAACATCGCCCCGGAGGAATTACCACCCGAAGTCAGCCAAGCCTACCGCATTCTCAACCAAGAAACAACGTTAACCAGTCAAGATTTAGGGGCTTCACCAGCCGATGATCGAGAACCGTTTGATCCCGACAGTACGTTTCTCGTGGCGAGGGAGGAGGCTTTGAGTTATGGCGGGTTTAGTTGGGGGGGTGTTTTAGCGCCGTTGCGAACCTTATCATTTTGGAAAATGAAGGATCGGGCGCGTCAGTTTGGAGAAGGATCGGGACATGAATTTTTGAAGAACTTACAACGGGTAAGCGGGGAACAGGTACGATTTCATTTAATTGGTCATAGTTTTGGTTGTATTGTGGTGTCGGGAATGTTATCGGGAGAAAAGAATTGGGGCGTGTTAGAACGTCCGGTGAACTCTTTATTTTTGATTCAAGGGGCTTTTTCTCATTGGTCTTATTGTCGGGATATTCCGGTTACACCTGGAGTTGCAGGGTATTTTTACCCGTTAATTGCGGAGAAGAAAATTTCCGGATCGATTGTCACAACCTATTCTAAGTTTGATACGGCGGTTTGTAAGTGGTATCCCTTAGCGGCGAGTGCAACGAGCTTATTTTCGCGATCGGTGAGTTTCTTTGAATTTAACCAATTTCCCATGTATGGAGCTTTAGGGGCGTTTGGCGCTCGCGGAGGGAATGATTTTGGGGGGGTTGATATGGATATGTTGGAGCAAAATTCATCCTACCCCTTTTATCCCGGTCAAATCTATAATCTTGATAGTCGCGAGTTTATTCGAGAAGGTTCAGGCCCAGAAGGCGCCCATAACGATATTACTGGACCGGAAGTGGCTCATGCGGTTTGGCAAGCTGCGATCGCCAGTTAACTAATGTGTAAGCCCCACGTCGAGAGTGTTAAGTGTTAACGTGGGGTGAATGAGTTTGTTAATCTGTTGCGGTTACGTTTTCATAGACTCCTTGATCCCGTTTTACCAGTTTAGTAAATCCGGCGTTGCGATAATCGCTATTAGTCGTCGGAACAGACAACATCGGCGCACTCAAGACACGACGCACAGGCGCATCTTCTGGAGTCTGTCCTAACTCACATTGGGCTAACTGACAGACTTCACCCCAGGTTTTGATTTCCTGGTGAATGCTGTGCATCACTTCGACTTTCCGGTTATTGCTTGGACAGAAATAGTCGTAGATCGGCATGGTACGGTTAAGGATAGGGTAATTGAGGTGAACGATGATTGTATGGGCTACATGATTGTTAATTTTAGCTTGAGTTGTCTGAAATTGGCAGCTTTTGCAATTTGATCAACAAGATTTAACGCACATTTAATCGGAAGATCGGGCATAATACAAAAGCTGAAACTTTCCTTTCACATGACAGCTTTTTCAGTGATCCGTTCAGCACAAGGTAATTTGCTTTTTGAGTAAACGATGAACACCCGCGCAGTGACTTCTAACAACGGACAACCCCAAGTAGAGAACGGATCACTGATCACTGAGAACTGTGTTTGGGAGCAATCTACTATTGAGATGAGGATGTTCTAATGAGTGATTTTAAACCAACACCTGAAACCAATTTAACGATGGCTCAATTGTTGGAACGCTATCAGATTGGTGATGAAGCAACGCTAAGAACTTGGGCGCAATTGCATGGCTTGAATGGAAATCACGGGATTTATTCTCCGAATGAAGTGGAGTTAATTGATCATGTTCATCATCATTTACACAATTTGGGAATGAGCATTGATGAATACAAAAAGCTCGTGAATCGGCGGCTGCATCGTCCTTCCTATGAGTCGTCTGGGTGGAATTCTGCTGCAAACGCTCAACCGATTTCTCAACCGAATCCATCGGTTTCTAACTCGGTTTATAGTTCTTCAGAGAATCATTCATCGGATCAAACAGAAAAAGTGGTTCAAGAAGCATCAGGAGCGATTGAGATGCTAATGGAACAATATTCAGAAGCCATTGATTACATGGGAGAACAAATCGCTGATCAATTTATTGATGAGTTGGATGTTTCTGTGATGCGACATCTCAGTAGAAAGGTACAACAACGGTTAGCCCTTAATGGTCAAGCTAGGTCGAATCGTTTAATGAAAGCTATTCAAGGAGTGTTTCAATCTAAAAACAAGAGCTTGCTGATGGGTTCTCCTTCGGAAGATTCCAGTTTACACATGGAAAATACTCATCGTTTGGGTTAGGTAAATCTGTCTCAAGGAAGAACTAGGGAGAAGTCTAAACCCATTAAAATGAGTCAGTCGGATAATTTGAAATAAACTCTCAATTGAGAACTTACTCCCTAGTTCTGAGTTTACCCGTTCCGGCTCAACTATTCGGCTCGGAGTGATAATGAATGATTAAGTCTTGGATGGTGATTGCAGGGGTTGCTTTCGCGGTTGCTTTAGGCGGAAATCTCTTTCTTCAATCTGATGATCTACGATGGTTTCAACGGTTACGGCGTCCGAGTTGGTTGGTGTTTGAACGGTTAATTCCTCTGATTTGGACGATAGTTTTTATTGGCTTGGGTTGGTCTGCGGTGATTGTTTGGGAACAAGAACCGGGAACGATTATAACTTGGTTATTGATGGGATTATATTTGTTAGTTGAAGTCGTGACGATGGCTTATACTCCGGTCATGTGTAAAACCCGAAGTCTACAAGTCGGGACGATTATTGGCGGGACAGGGGCGATTTTATGTGTGATGCTAGCCATTAGTATTTTACCGATTTCTCAAGCAGCGACTCTTCTTTTACTTCCCTATATTCTCTGGAGTCCTATCGGAACTTTTGTCACTTGGCGGATGGCTCATCTTAATCCCGCAGATGCGTAAATTGCTTCAAAAGATTTCCTGATCCCCTGCTTTTTGGGGCTAATGGGTTTGGGTTCAAAAAAGTTCAACGGAATAAATAGAGATGTTCCTTGTAATCTTGCTGAACCTGCTATATATCGATGGGTTTCTAGCCAATTTTTATCGGCGAATGATTGCCCTGTAAAACTTTGATAGAGAATTCCCTGACAAGGTGAACCATCAGGGTTAGACTGTCCGTTTGGTTTGAAGGCATAAAATCGATAAGCCACAGATTCAAAGTTGGGGTAGAGGTAGACGCTCGTTTAATAAAAAATTCAACCGTTTTGTTTGAGGGAATCTGTCTGCTTAATCTTACAATCTTTTTGAGAATTTGTAAATCGCTATCTTCAACCTTTACAATTTTGTTAGAATATTCAACCCAAACCCAGGAAACTCACCCCAATTAAAATAGAGAAAAAACCACCAAGACACCAAGACACCCAGAGAAAATCTTCGTGTCTTTGTATCTTTGTGGTTAGTTTCTCTTTGAAAGTTCATCATTGACTCTGAACTAACGCTTCAACTTGACTGGCTTGGTTGGGTAAATTAGCCGTTAACACTTCGGTTCCCGTTTCTGTAATTAAGACGTCATCTTCGATGCGAATTCCTCGCACATCTGCAAATTCTTTTAACTTCTCCCAATTTACTACTTCTTGATATTTTTCCCGATTTTCTTCATCCTGCAAAATCGCCGGAACTTGATAAAAACCCGGTTCTATTGTGACTAACATTCCCGCCTGTAACGGACGATTTAATCGCAAATATCCTAGCCCGAACCGTTCACTTCTAATTCTTCCTTCTGCGTATCCGGCTAAATCTCCTAAATCTTCCATATCATGGACGTCTAAACCCAATAAATGACCAATTCCATGAGGGAAAAATAAGGCATGAGCATCTTGTTCGACTAAATCGCTGGGTTGACCTTTTAATATGCCTAGATTAACTAATCCTTCCGCAATTTTTAAAGCGGCTAACAGATGAATTTCTCGGTATTCTACCCCCGGTTTAATCTTTTCAATACAAGTATCATGGGCGTCTAAAACTACCTCATAAATATCCCGTTGTGTTGAGGAAAATTTACCGGAAACAGGCCAAGTTCGAGTGATATCAGCCGCCCATCCCATTGCCGTCTCCGCACCGACATCTACTAATAGCAAATCCCCCGTTTGTAGAGGGTTAAAATACTTTTCGTGGTGCAGCACTTGACCGTGAACCGTGACAATGCTATTGTAAGAACACACTGTATTGTGGGAAGTTATGACTTTTTCCATCTCGGCTCTGACCTCCCCTTCGGTTTTCGCTTTGGAAGTGACTGCCATACCTGCTTTGTGAGCTTCAACGGTAATTTTGGCGGCTTGGCGAAGTTCAGTTAACGCCGCTTGATCGTGAGACAAGCGTAACGCAATAATCGCTTTTATCAGTTCTAAATCAATGCCTGTTGCGGTTTTGGGAGGATGAACTGCACGGTTAAGGTGTTGAAACTGTTGGGTTTGAGTGATCGGATCTTGAATTAAAATCGTCGCTGCACCTGCCACCCGAGACGCTAACTCAGCCAGGGGAAACGCCGCATCCGCCCCGATAGATTCTGCGATAGTCTCCCGTTTGGGCATTTCTCCGTGCCAGAGGGCGTAACTGGGGGGCGGCTCATCGATGAACAACTCCATTTTACCTCCCTCGAGGCGAATTACAGCATTTTCTAACGGAAGTCCGGCGAAGTAGAGAAAATGACTGCTAGCGCGAAACGGGTAAGTATTGGCGGGAAAATTACGGGAACGATACCCTCCTGACCAGAGAATAGCCGGAAAATCGATTAATTTTGCCAGTTGTTCTCGTCGGGAACGTAAAGCGTCAGGCAGTTGTTGGGAATCAGTGGGCAGTTGCATTATTTTCAAGGGAGAATTTGAGCGTTTAATTGATCATCGAAATTTTGGGTCTGAAACCCCGCCCTAAAGGACGGCTTTATTCAATAAGTTTAACGTCTTCACAAGACATATGTTAAACTATGAGGCATGACTGAGAAAGCCTATCGCTACCGTTTTTACCCAACTCCCGAACAGGAAAACCTGTTGAGGAGAACGTTAGGATGCGTGCGACTGGTGTACAACAAGGCACTGGCGGTACGAACCGAGGCTTGGTATGAACGTTTTGAACGAGTTGGCTATTCTCAAACCTCTTCGATGCTGACGGAATGGAAGAAAGAGGAGGAATTAGACTTCTTAAATGAGGTCAGTTGTGTTCCCCTTCAGCAAGGGTTGAGGCACTTACAAACTGCGTTTACCAACTTCTTTGCGGGTCGGGCGAAATACCCAAACTTCAAGATAAAACGTAACGGTGGGAGTGCCGAATTTACCAAGTCAGCTTTCAAATTCAAAGCAGGTCTTGTCTACATTGCTAAGTGTTTTGAACCTTTGCCAATTCGATGGAGTCGTCAACTTCCCAAGGGATGCGTACCTTCTACAATAACGGTCAAATTAGACCCGAGTGGAAGATGGTTTGTTTCTTTGAAAATTGACGACCCAACAGACCACAAACTAAAACCCGTCGATAAAAAAGTGGGAATTGATCTTGGTATCAGCAGTCTCCTTACCACCTCCGATGGAGTGAAGGTTTCAAATCCCAAGCATTTTGACAAGCTATACAAAAAACTCAGACTTGCTCAAAAGTCTTTAAGCCGAAAAACTAAAGGTTCTTTGAACAGAGAGAAAGCAAGAGTTAAAGTAGCTCGAATTCAAGCCAAAATTGCTGATTGCAGGCGCGACCAAACTCACAAGCTAACGACTCAACTAATGAGTGAAAATCAAACGATAGTCGTTGAGGATTTAGCTGTAAAGAACATGGTGAAAAATCACAAATTAGCCAGAGCAATCAGCGACGCCAATTGGGGAGAACTGGTTCGACAACTTAACTATAAAGCTGAGTGGTACGGACGAGAATTGATCAAAATAGATAGATGGTTTCCCAGTTCAAAGCGTTGTTCAAATTGTGGGTATATCGGCGAAAAAATGTCGTTGAATATCAGGGAATGGGATTGCCCCAAGTGCAACTCTCACCATGATCGAGATATCAACGCTAGTATAAATATTTTGGCGGCAGGGCTTGCCGTGTCAGTCTGTGGAGCGAGTGTAAGACCCGAAGAGAGTAAATCTCGCAAGGCAACTGCTAAGAAGCAGAAACCCAAATCGTAAGGTTTGGGAATCCCCTTCGTTTACGGAGGGGAGGATGTCAAAAATAGTGTGTTATATTGGCTTATCTGAAAATTTGGAAAGTGTTGAAGAAGAATACATCCGTCAGAATAAATCCGTCAGAATCAATCAGTGGGGGATTGGGACCCGCCACTGATTGTAGACCGCTAAATAGAAGATTTAGCGGGGGTCTTCAACCCAATTATTCATCTGCCACTCGTACAGAATTCAATTCTGAATTCTGGCTCCTGACTCCTGAATTCTGTTTGATAATGTTTAAGGTGTATAAGTACAGGATATACCCAATAGCGATCAACAGATAGCGAAGCGCGAAGAACTTGGGCTGCTGTAGATAGTTTTGGAACTCTTCTCTAAAGTTGTGTCAGCAGACTGATATTGAGACGGGGAAAGGATAAGATGTTTTTAGCAGTACCCGAAAAATTCACTCAAACGAGATTGAGACAGCCGGGAACAACTGAAAACCTATTCTTTAGTTTGCTCTAAAATGCAACATGAACCGCAAAAAAGGGGATGAAAAGTTAGCTGTATTGGTGGCGCTGGGAATTACGCTTGTTCATCCAGTCGGGGTGAGTTTCGCTCAAACTCAGCCGGAAACCGCCACCCTGTTTTCAGATATTCAAGGACATTGGGCGCAGGGATGTATTCAAACCTTGGCGCAACGAAAAATCGTTGGGGGAAACCGTGAAGATGATCGATTTCGCCCGGATGAACCGATGAAACGGGTGGAGTTAGCGATTATTTTTAGTCAAGCGTTTCCTGATGCTGAATCCGTTCGCAAACCCACAAATTTTGCCGATATTCCGACTAATTATTGGGCTTATGATGCGATTCGAGATGCGGATCGCAAAGGCTTTCTTTCGGGCTATATTGCAGGTGCTTTTAATCCGATGGTGACGGTATCACGGGTACAGGTTTTAACCGCATTAACTCAGGGATTAGGTTATCAACCCCGTTTTTTATCGACTGAACAATTAGAGCGGATTTTTACCGATGCAAATCAAATTCCTGAAGCGTCAAAAAATGCGATCGCTGCGGCGACTGAAAATGGCTTAGTGGTGAATTATCCGAATGTTCAAAAATTAAATCCTAATCAACCCGCCACTCGGGCTGAAGTTGCAACATTTATCTGTCAAGTGATTGTTGATTCTCGCCAAACGCCTTTTGTTCCGACTGAATATATCGCTCGAATTCCAGCAGATGAGTTATCAAAGTTAACGCCTCAACCTATTGTTTTAAACGCCAAAGAAGCCGAAGACAAACCCGAAATTGTTCCAGATAAACCCGAGGAAAATCAACCCACACAGACAACATCTGAACCCTCTGAACCCTCTGCGAATTCTTCTGAAGAAATCCCCCCATCTGAGTCTTTACCGCTTATCCCGGAGATTCCTGAGTCTTTAGAAGCCAGCGCTCGTTTAGAAGATGTCGAAGCGTTATTGTTTTATCAACCGGAAGATCAGCCTTCAACGAACAAAATATTACGTTTACAAATTGTTCGCCGAGGACAGTTAAGATTTAGTGAATCAATTTTATTAGTCGCTCGGGGAAATAATCAGCCTTTTGATGAATTTTTAGGGGTGGAAATTGCCGATATTAATGGAGATAAAGAACCGGAAATTATGCTTGACTTCCGAACAAATAGTTCAAATTCTCCGGTTTACTATTCTCTGATTTATCGTTATAATCCGATTCGAGGTCAATATGTTCCGATTCGTCAAGATTGGGGAAATACTCCTCCAGAACGTTTACAAAATCAGAATAATCCTGAAGGGGTTTAATATTAACTTATACCCCGTTAAACTGAAGCCTGAGTGATTGTAAAAGCGGGATATTTAAGCTCATCTTCTATCCTAGAATAACGGCTCATCCTCTAATAACTCAACTGTCGAACTGATTAAATTTTGTTGAGTTTGAGACAACCGAGAAAGACTTCTAAATCCTTTGAAAATCGGTTCAAGCTGAGATTTTGCATCCTCATAACCCTGTTGTTTCAACTCTTGAATTCTGTCAGCATCAAAGTTGAGCAAACTTTGTAAATCTGAATTGAGTAGTTTTTGCGGGCGAATTTCAATAATCGTTTGATGGGGAAAATCATGGCGGTTCCAAACCCGACCACTTCCCAAGTGTATCACAATTACATGAGTACAACCTCTAGCCGCTAATGCACCCAACGGAACGTTATCAACCAAACCGCCATCAACGTAGTTTTTCCCGTTAACACTTCGACAGGGAAAAGCTAGAGGAATAGCGACACTCGCCAACAATAAATTATAAACAGTTTCGTGATCTGGGCAATCTTGAATGCACAACCATTCTGCACCCGTTCCCATTTTAGCGCGAATAAAATCTATTAACCAATCATAACCCAAACCGGGTATTTTTAACGAAGGAAATACTGTCACCCAGAGTTCAATTCCTCGCCGCAACTCAACGGGATTAATCGTTTCTCGTACCAGATATTCTATCGGAGTTGGATCGTAAAAAGCGGTTCTATCTTTCAAGATTCCGCTTTCAACTAAAAAATGTAACATCCACTCTCGAAAAGTGGGGATAAAAGTTTGGGCGGCGTAACTAAGAAGATGATAAATTTGTTCAGTATTGGGTTTAAGAATTTCAACTTCTCCGAGATTTGTCCAGAGTTCATTTAGCTGTTGAACGGCGTTAGAAAACGGGCGATAAGAGGCTAAAACCGCCCCGTTAAGAGCGCCTACACTGGTTCCAGCGATAATTTTGGGTTGAAAGTTCAATTCCGCTAAATAACGCAGTGCGCCCGCTTGATAAGCACCTTTTGCACCGCCTCCGGTTAATACTAATCCCCATTGAGAATTGAGAAAATTTTCAATCATTTTATTCAAAAATATAAAGTTTGTAGTAGCGCTTTAGCGCATTCATTACAATTGGGCTGAAGCCCTACAACGAACTGACTCACCGAATTAAATTAACACAATCATTGGCAATTTCTTCGACAATAGCGGTAACAAATTCTCGCGCATCGGTGGTTTGAGAAATCCGATCAATTTGTTGGCGACAAAGAGCGATCGCACATTTTCCAATTTGTTTCGGCTGGGCGTCTGGCGGTAAAATTGCGAGTTCTAAAGTTGTGCCGAGAGTAAATAATAATGGTGTGGTTTGTAGCCGCGAAAACCGAAGCGATCGCACTTCTAATAACGCCGCAGTAAGTTCGCGATCATCTGCGGGTATTTCTTTACAGGTTTGATTGAGTAAATTTGCGAGTCCAAAAAATTGTTTAGAAGGGGGTTGACTGTGGGCTAGTATTTTATTTACCACAAGGGGACGAAATCTTTTAGTATCGCCCGTTACTTGTTCGTAAATTGCAACGGAACTGCTAAATATTTCCCTGGTTAACAATGCTATTTGTATCGCCCAGGGTAAGTTTGTATAGGTTTGTTCCGCCATCCAAGCGGTTAGAATTCGATCCAAATCTTCCGATGCGGCGATTCTAATTTCTAGCTGATAAATTCGGCTTTCTAATTCATTTAATCGCTGGTTAATTGCGTTGATTGAGTTTTCGAGGTGTTCACTCAGAGATAATATTGCTTGTTTTTGACGGCGAATGGCTTCCCGTGCTTCTAATAATGATTGTTGGGTAACTTTTAGGGCGACTTGGCTAATACTTAGAGAATCTGTTAATTCTAATACCCAATTATACAACGCTTCTTGACCTGCGATCAGGTTGCCATCGAGTAACAGTTGACGTTGGCGATCGCTTCCGGTTAAGCTCTCAAAGAGTTGTCCGAAATATCCTCGACTTTTGCGATAACGAATTAAGTCTTTATTGATGTCTATTCCGTTAACTAAATCGACCAATGCTTTATCGCTAACTAGGGGAATTCGTTGTTGGAGTTGTTGAAGGCGATCGCTTAATTCTGTTTGGGGTTGTCGGTGAGTTGAGAACATTTTAACTCGGTAAATGGGATTAAGTTGGTTGGTTAGACAGGGAATTAATTCCCTGCCTGAGTAATTGACTATTTGTTAGTTGGCATTAATTGATCATTTCGCTTCATGTATGAGTTTACTATTGCAATTTTTTTGCTTGCCTCTTGATCGACAAATTTAAGCTCATCAATGAGTTGTTTTTGCTGTTCAAGAGAAAGTTTTTTATCTTTCTGAGCTTGTTTCAAACTGTCTCTATAATTCCCAAGATAAGCATTAAGCTGATCAAAGAAAGTATCAATTCGTTCTTGGAAGTCTTCTTTAAGATACTCAGAAATATCCTGATTGATCTTACCAATGCTTGCTTCGAGAGAATCATTAATCTGAGCAACTAAATCATTTAGAGAAACAACATAGTAATCTTCTCGGACATCAGGCTTTTTGTAAGTTTCTTCCTCTTCATAAGGGACTATCCAAAGCCAATGCCAAAAAGAACGCTTTATAACTGTTCGCGTACCATACCCTCCGTCTCGCAGGCGAGTTTGAGATTTCACATCAGGCTGTATCGTTGTCAAACTATCATCTGACTCTAAAGTAGGTGAGGGTAAATCCAAGTTAATCTCGAAGGTTTCATTCAAGCGCTTTTTCGCTTTTTCGATGATGGGCTTTGTTTGTTTTTCTAAAACTTTTGTCAAGTTTATTCGAGCTTGTTCAACCTCTTTTTCTGCATTTTGACGAACACTTGACATGATAAATTTCGATCTCTTTCTTGCCCAAGCAACCGCTTGTTCGGAACACTCTTGTGCTTCTTGCTCGGTCTTAAATTCAAAAACTCCTGCTGATTTGTACTCGGTCTTAGGCTTTGTTTTTGGTGAAAAAAATTTAGGAAAAAGAGCGAAGCTTCCGCCTAAATTAATTGGTGGAGCAATTCCGACTAAGGCTTTGGCTTTAAATGTATCGGGTTTTTTTATAGCACCATTCTGTTTGTAGTCTTCCTCAATGGAGTAATCCTCTATGCTGACTTTAGCTTCTTTTTTTAGTTGAATCTGATTCAAATTGCTCTCAAGCGATGTTATGATTGAATCAACAACTTTTAATCGATTGCGACATTTTTCAAGACTATGTAAATCGTTTTCGAGCGCACCAATTTCTAACCTCAACTTGTCCTCATCTTGTGCGATCGCGCTACCCCGAAGTTTTACATCATCTAATAATTTTAAGAGACAAGAATGAGTGACATTGAGTGCAGACATCATACAGCGAGGCGCCGCAGTTTCCATCAGTACATTAATTGCTTGATCAAGAAAGGGTGCAAATCCTGACTTCTTCCACATTTTTAGAGCTTTTTTCTCTAGTTCTTCCTTTGTTGCATCCTCGAGATCTTCTTCCCAGTCAATCCCAAATACTTCTTGAGCCAGTGATTCTGCTGTGACTAATTCTGTTAATTCAGCGTCGGGATTTTGTTGTAACTCCAATAAAAATTTAGTGGCACAAAAAGCTCGAATCGCAGCGATTTCAAACACTTGTTCTGTATCGCTAGACTTACTAAGTTCCAAGTCAGAAGCAACAAACTTTTTAACATCTTCAGGGGTCATATCTCCTTGACGACGTTGATCAACTTTATTGACTAGAACATAAAGGTTTTCTTTTCCGAGTAAATCAATAATCGGTTGAACCTGTTTTTTTACACCTTCTGCGGCTTGGTTATTTAGCTGTGTAAAATCGAGAACAATCAACACAATGGAACTGTTTTGTAATTGATCCGCCACTACAGCACTCAGGCGAAGGTTTTCTCCCGCTTCATTTGGTCCCGGAGTATCAACAATCACTAAATTACCGAGTTTGTTGGATTGTTCGCCTTCCTGAGAATGCCAAAAAGGTGTTTCAATACGAGGAACATCTGGGAGTTTGAACAGTGGATCATTTATTGGATCTAAAACGCTACACAGACGAACGATATCATTAAGAACACTGAGGATTTTGTGAATTTCTTCTCGTCCTTGATTTTCTGGTTTTAACAGCAATGCTCCAAAACTTTGAATATTCCGTACCAAATCATTTAAGTGGGGATATTGAGCAATTCTTTTTTCAGTTTCTTCCGAACCTAATTCGTTAATTTTTCGCTGCAAACTCTCAAGAGTGTCTTGAAAAATAGATAAAACTTCATCATTTAGCGTGAGAATGGGTTCATTTAAGTTAGCGTTGAAAAAAATCTCTGTGGGTAGTGTCGTCATTGCAGCGTTACGACTGGGAAGCAAATCTTGACCGATAATTGCGTTAATAATTGTAGATTTACCTGCTTTCATCGGCGCAACAATTGCCATTCTTAACTCCAAGTTCTCAACCTTTCGAGTCTCGTTTTCAACTTGCTTTTGAAAATCTCCGTATTTTTGACCGAAATCTTCTGAACTCAAAGCAAAATTAGCTCGACCCATTAATTGACTGACTTCTTTTAACAGCTCAATCACATCCTGTTGCAGATCTTGAACACTGGGTTTAAATTCGGTCCCATTCATAACGTTAAATCCCTCGAAGGTGAATAAAGGCTTCTCCCGAGAATTTTCTCTAGGCGTTGGCTCTGTTTATAACGGGAAACTGTTCAACAGAACTTTGAAGGCTTTATATTCAAGAATAAGCGATTAAAACTTAGATATCAATGTGGGAATTACTGAACTTTCAGAACTTTCTATGAATCAAAATGAACCTCGATCTCCGTAGAAACACTGATTCTATGAAAGTCGTTTGTTCAGCAAAACCTATTGCGTTGTGTTGTCTACAGTTTCTTAAACTGTTGTAAGATTAGAGAATAGGCGGGTATAGCGAGTAGGAGAAACCCTCAATGACTCAAGAGATTAATCTAGACGAACAGACGATTGATCGCGTTGTCGAAATGGCTTGGGAAGATCGAACTCCTTTTGAGGCGATAGAAATCCAATTTGGTTTAAAAGAAAAAGATGTGATTGCGTTAATGCGACGAGAAATGAAACCCTCTAGCTTTAGGATGTGGCGTAAACGAGTCAGTGGACGCAACACTAAACATTTACAAAAACGCGACTTTGACAAAGGTCGGTTTAAGTCAGCAAATCAAAAAACATAATAACAGGAAATCGGGAAATAAATTTCAGGTGTTGATGTAGGGGCGGGTTCTGTAAAAATGTATGTTTTCCTAGAGATAACTGAGATCAACCCGCCCCGATGTCTGGTGTTGGTGTAGCGACGGGAACAAAATAGATTGATTCAAACGAAGAATGGTGAAAAGCCTGATAGTGACTGAGCAAATTCCTCCCTTTTGCCTTTTGCCTCTTGCCTCTTGCCTCTTGCCTGCGCGAAGTGCTATAACTGAAAAAAAAGCACCCTGAATATTTGGGTGCAATTTTATTGGGAATGAAATTTAAGGGAATTAGGCTTCTAAAGTGAGATACTCAGGGGTAGACAGGGAGAGAGAACGACATCGATTTTGGTAATTTTGCATAAACTCATCGAGAGTCCGTCGCAAATCTTCCCGTCCGTGAAACTGTTCCAGCCGATTTAACTCTCGGCCGTTGTCGAATAAAATCAGGGTGGGTAGAGTCTGGAGGCGATAGGTACTGGCTAGTTTGAGACTTTGATCAGCATTGACACCAACGACTTTCACCTGATCTTGCCAGTTAGCTTGAAATTGGTGCAACTGAGGAACAATCAGCCGACACAACCCGCACCAGGGCGCCCAAAAATGAACGAGTACCGGGACAGAGGCACCCAAGACCTCTTTAGCAAAATTTTGCTCACGAATTGAAAGCAGCATAATCTTGGAAGTATTTTATTAATGGACGTTTAATATCACTGGGATCATGCTACCAGGCTATGTTACTTGTGGCACCAATCAAAAGAGGATGAACTTGCCACAAGAGAATGATGAAAACAGCAACACCCAGATAAGACCAACGGACAAACTCTTGCCACTCCAAAGTTTGACGACCCTGAACAATTGCCAAAAAGGGTATCACAGAAGTGCGATCCCGAACTGCATCAAATGCTTCACCATAACGCGCTCTTAAGCGTCTGTCGCCGTGCCAAACCGCAAATAGGTGATGAGCTACCAAACCGATAGAAGTGACCAGCGTGAAGCTTGTACCGAGCCAGAGCGTGTGAGCGATGCACCAAATCACCTGTCCAACCATCTGAGGATGACGGGTAATGCGAATGATCCCCGTTTCGTAGAGATGAACTTGGGGTTTTTCAATCGCTGCGATTTCGAGCAGGTTAAACGTGGCCGGATAGAGAAACACAAACGAGAATGCAGAGAGTCCCCAGACAAGCGGAATCACAAAAGGATACTGTTGAACTTGCCACAGTTGTACCCCGTCATAACGATGATTGAAAAAGTAAATAACCAGCACAACCGCCAGAGGTAAACTAACCAAAGCAAACAAAATCCGATAGAGTCGAGCGCCGATTTTTGTTTCACCCCAAGGACGCAGAGCCGCTAAACCACTATGAGCGACAGCAAAGCCCAAGAGCAACCCCAACATCACAAAATGGCTGGGTATTAGCCATTTATCCACCATTGTCACCTCTTCAGTCGATAATAAAGTTAACTTCAATACAAATCATCCCGCAGTATGCTGAAAGAACTTGATCCCCTCCTATTTTGTCTTAAAGCTCCTCTGGCTTGTTGAGGTGAAGTCTTATGTCAGATGTTCCATTCACACTAGACCAATTACGCATTATCAAAGCCATCGCGGCTGAGGGAAGCTTCAAGCGGGCGGCTGATAGCTTGTATGTCTCCCAACCGGCTATCAGTCTTCAGGTGCAGAACTTAGAACGACAGTTAGATGTACCGTTGTTTGATCGGGCTGGACGTCGCGCTCAACTCACTGAAGCGGGTCATCTCCTCCTGACTTACGGAGAGAAAGTTCTCTCACTGTGTCAGGAAACCTGCCAAGCCATTGAAGATCTCAGAAATCTCAAGGGAGGTACGTTGATTGTCGGCGCTTCTCAAACTACAGGGACTTATCTACTTCCCCGGATGATCGGATTATTTCGGCAGAAATATCCCGATGTTGCGGTGCAGTTACACGTTCATTCGACTCGCCGTACCGCTTGGAGTGTCGTTAATGGACAACTGGATTTAGCGATTGTGGGGGGAGAAGTTTCGGCAGAACTCGCCCAATCTCTGGAAATTGTCCCTTATGCTCAAGATGAACTGGCTTTAGTTGTTCCGATTTCTCATCCTTTTGCTGAACGGGAAACGATTGCTCAAGAAGATTTATATCAGCTTCAGTTTATCAGTCTAGACCATCAATCCACTATTCGTCGTGTGATTGATCAAGTTCTCTCTCGCACGGGAATTGATACGACTCGTTTGAAAATCGAGATGGAGTTAAGTTCAATTGAAGCTATTAAAAATGCAGTTCAGTCTGGCTTAGGTGTGGCATTTATTTCGACCTCAGCGATTGAAAAGGAATTAAAGATGGGAGTGGTGCGAACAGTGAAGATTGAGCGAGTGATCATTACCCGAGTTCTCTCGGCGATTTCTAATCCCCATCGTTATCAATCGAAAGCCGCAGAAGCTTTTGTCAATGAGATTTTACCTGGGTTTTCTACTCCCGGTTTAGGTAAATACAGTTTAGGTTATCAAAAACCGGAAGGGGTAGACATATTACCCAATCACTCTATCATGCAGTCGGAGTTGAGTGAAGAAACAGTCTAGGTTGACTGTAGTCCTGATTACTGTTCCTATTCACAAAGGCTTACAAGCTATTGGCATGAAATTGAAAAAAATCAACTCCAAACGTGAACTTGCAGTGGTTCGTTTCTCATTGTACATGAGCAGTAATTTGGGTATTGTTGAATTTGAAGATTAAACCATTAGCTCTAAAAAATTATGTCAGATGTTCCGTTCACCTTAGACCAATTACGCATTCTGAAAGCGATCGCGGCTGAGGGAAGCTTTAAGCGGGCGGCTGATAGTTTGTATGTTTCCCAACCTGCTATCAGTTTGCAAATTCAAAACCTAGAACGTCAATTAGATGTACCTCTTTTTGATCGCGGGGGACGTCGGGCAAAATTAACCGAAGCTGGACATCTCCTTCTCAGTTATGGTGAAAAAATCCTCAGTTTGTGCCAAGAAACTTGTCGGGCCATTGAAGATCTGCAAAACTTACAAGGGGGGACGCTAATTGTTGGGGCGTCTCAAACGACGGGAACTTACCTTCTACCCCGAATGATTGGACTGTTTCGTAAACAATATCCCGATGTGGCGGTGCAGTTACACGTTCATTCGACTCGACGCACGGCTTGGAGTGTTGCTAATGGTCAAATTGATTTGGCAATTATTGGGGGCGAGGTACCAACAGAACTTCATGATTCTTTGATGATTCAGCCCTATATTGAAGATGAACTGGCTTTGATTTTACCTGTTTTTCATCGGTTTGCTAAACAAGAAACGATTTACAAAGAAGATCTTTACAAGTTGCAGTTTATTGCCCTAGACTCTCAATCAACGATTCGGAAAGTTATTGATCAAGTTCTAACTCGCTCTAATATTGATCCCCGTCGTCTGCAAGTTGAGATGGAACTTAACTCCATAGAAGCGATTAAAAATACGGTTCAGGCTGGCTTGGGTGCGGCGTTTGTCTCGACGTCTGCGATTGAAAAGGAATTGCAAATGGGGGTTCTTCATCAAGCTAAAATAGAAGATGTGGTTGTTCGACGAATGCTTTCGGTTATTATCAATCCTAATCGCTATCAATCGAAGGCAGCAGAAGCTTTTATTCGAGATATTTTACCTCGGTTTTCAACTCAGAACTTGAATTTCACCCCAAAAGAATCGGTCTCGACAGAGTAAATATCCCAAGGACTATTACAACATTTTAGACATCGGTAAAGTTAAATTTTTCTTAAAAATGATTGAGAAATGGATACTCCAAACGCTCCTCAAAACCATGATTTCCAACCTTCCATCGTAAAATGTCAGGTTAACATGGAGATGAAATTGTAGATGTTACTGTTAAAAGTGACAATGAGCGATGCTCAAAAAGCATCATTACCTCTATGAAAATTCATTGTACTCGTCCAGGTTGTCCCCGTCCCGAAAATATTTTTGCTGACCTTGATGAGAAGACTACTCTCAAAACTGTACAACAAAAATATTGTACAACTTGCGGAATGCCTTTGATTTTAGATGGTCGCTATCTCCCTCAATCCTTACTCGGTCAAGGTGGATTTGGAGCCGCTTTTTTAGCCTATGATCGCCGTTCTCCCGCCTTAAGAAGCTGTGTCGTTAAACAATTTCAACCTCCAAGTGATTTTACTCCCCCTCAACTCGAATTAGCACAGCAACTCTTTGAACGAGAAGCGATTGTTTTGGATCGTTTGGGTAATCAACATCCGCAAATTCCGAATCTTCTTGCCTATTTTCCCCTAGAAGCCCCGATTTGGCAATCCTTAAAATCTCAGCAATTTTTCTATATTGTTCAAGACTATATCAAGGGTCAAGATTTAGAAGCTGAACTGGTCAATAAAGGTTCATTTTCTGAGGAAAATGTGCGAGAAATTTTACAAGAAATTTTGAACGTTCTGCAATTTATTCACGAACAAGATGTCATTCATCGAGATATTAAACCTTCTAATATTATCCGCGATTTCAATCGTCGTCTTTATTTAATCGATTTTGGTGCGGTTAAACAAGTGACTCAGCAAGCTAATAATTTGGGGAAATCGACTGGAATTTATTCGATGGGATATGCTCCCCCCGAACAGATGCGGGGTCATAATGTTTTCCCTTCAACGGATTTATATGCTTTGGCTGTGACTTGTATTGTACTGTTAACGGGAAAAGACCCTCAAGAACTTTATGATAGTCATAATGATCGCTGGAATTGGAGAAATCAGGTTCAAGTTTCTGACTCTCTTGCGGATATTTTAGATCGAATGTTACAATCTACGCCAAGCGATCGCTATGCTTCGGCTGAACAAGTTCTCAAAGCGTTAAATCCTTCACTAACAACAACTTCCGTTTCTTCTATTCCTCAAACACTGCCCATTCAACCCTCAACTCAACTTCAATCTACGGCTTCTCCCCCTAAGTTTTCAACGATAAAATTGCTAACAGGAGCGGCTTTTACAGGATTTGAAATCGCTTTGTTACGAATTGCTGTGAATGGTTTATTAGGTGGCTCACTTCATCTTCTGGTTTTAATTCTTGGCGGTACATTATCCGGATTGATTTTTGCTCAATATCGCCGTTGGATCGAAACAAAAGAGCAAATTATTTTAGCAGTCCTCTCACTAGCATTGGTTCTATTTATTCCCACGCTTGGAAAAGGTATTCCCTTATCAGCTATTATTATTATTCCTACGTTAACAGCTTTGGCTTGTGTAGCTATAACGGCTTTATTTCGTTTAATCTATCTGATTCTTTATCGTTTCTTATAACCCTAACTCTCGAAAATACTATTTTGGTGATGATCTTATGTCTCAGAAAAATGAAACCGCTATTTTAATTCTAGCTTTATTAATTACAGGAGGCTTGCTGGGTGCGGGTTATTGGGTATTCCTTAGACCTCAATCTCCTTCGGAAAACCTCAGTCCTTCTCCAAATTCTGTTGATAATTCCTCTCAAAATTCTACCTCTAGTCAATCCGTTCAGAATTTAATCAGTCAGGGTGAACGAAGTTTGATGACTAATTCTTCCCCAGAAAAACAAGCGGGATTAACAGCTTTTTCGAGTGGAAAATATGATGATGCGATTGCACAGTTAGAAGCCTCACTTCAAAAAAATTCTAACGATCCAGAAACATTAATTTATTTGAATAATGCTCGGATTGGCAATGCAAAAGCGCATACAATTGCAGTAGCGGTTCCCATCGAAAATGTAGAGAATGTTGCTCAAGAGATTTTGCGAGGTGTCGCTCAAGTCCAAAATAAAGTTAATCAAACAGGAGGAATCAATGGAGTTCCTCTCAAGGTGATCATAGCCGATGATCAAAACAACTCAGAAACCGCTCAAAAAATAGCTGAAGAATTGGTTAAAAATAATGATATTATAGGCGTTGTCGGTCACTTTTCGAGTGGTGTGACTTTAGCAACAGCACCAATTTATGAACAGGGTAAATTGGTTTTGATCTCGCCAACGAGTACCTCTGTTCGCCTGTCAACGGCTGGAGATTATCTATTTCGTACCGTACCCAGTGATCGCTTTGCAGGAAATCGATTAGCTCAATATTTGCGACAAAAACTTAACCGTCAAAAAGCAGTGGTTTTTGATAACAGTCAGAGTGAATATAGTCAGTCATTGAAAGAAGAATTTACAACAGCTCTTTATGGCGATGGCGGAGAAGTTGTGGATGTATTTGATCTCTCTGATTCTAACTTTAATGCGTTCAAAAGTATAGATGCAGCTTCTCAACAGGGAGTAGAAGTCATTGTACTCTTTCCTGATTCTGCTACCCTGGAAAAAGCATTACAAGTCGTGCGAGTCAACCGTAAACAACTGCCAATTTTAGCGGGAGATGATCTTTATCAACTTGACACCTTGAAAGTTGGAGGCGATAGTGAAGGGGTAATCGTTGCAGTAGCTTGGCATATTCTTGCTAATCCCGATTCGGCTTTTAGACAAGAAGCGACTCAGCTTTGGAGAGGCGATGTCAACTGGCGGACAGCAATGGCTTTTGATGCGACACAAGCGTTAATTGTGGCTATCCAACAGCAACCGGACCGTACAGGAGTACAACTTGCACTGTCGGAGTCTGGGTTCTCCGCAGAAGGCGCAACGGGTACGATCAAGTTCTTGCCTTCTGGCGATCGCAATCAAGCGGTACAATTAATCCAGGTGCAACCCGGAACTCGTTCAGGAGTTGGCTACGATTTTGTCCCTCTGCCTTGAAGGGTTGAGAAAATTCTTCCGTCACGGGGTTGACAAAACGAGAAAATCATATAACAATAGAACATTGTGCAATTGAATAAAGCGGAACTGGCGGAATTGGTAGACGCGCTAGATTCAGGTTCTAGTGTTCGCAAGGACTTCCGGGTTCAAGTCCCGGGTTCCGCATTTAACTGTCTTTTTTGTTCTGAGTCTGAAAATTGCTGATATGTTGAGCAGTGTTCAAAATCCTTTGGTAAAAGCGCTTCGTCAATTGCAGCGAACAAAGGGACGACGAGATCAACAATTATTTTTGTTAGAAGGAACGCATTTAATCGAAGAAGCAGTAGCGACGCAATATCCCCTAGAAACGGTTTGTTATACTCCCCAATGGCAAGATCGCTATCCTCTTGTTTTGCAGAGTGTTTGTAAAACAGCAACTCGCATCGAACAAGTCAACGAACGAGTCTTACAAGCGATCGCCACAACTGTTAACCCGGATGGGATTATTGCTAGCGCTCCTCGCCCTCAACAAAATACGGTAGCCATTCAGCAGATTGGACTCGCACTAGAAACAGTACAAGATCCGGGTAATTTGGGAACAATGATTCGCACGGCGGCGGCGGCGGGAGCAGATGGGTTGTGGTTGAGTGATGATAGTGTTGATCTCGATCATCCGAAGGTGTTACGAGCCTCAGCAGGTGCCTGGTTTCGACTACCGATGGCAGTTTGTTCAGATTTAAGCACTCAACTGTCTAGCGCTCAACAACAGGGCGTTCAGATCGTCGCGACTTTACCCGATGCAGATTTAAGCTACTGGGAACTCGACTTTCAACAACCCACTTTGATTGTACTGGGAAACGAAGGCGCAGGTTTATCAGAAGCTTTGATTGCACAGGCGGATCAGCACGTTCAAATTCCTTTATCTCGAGGAGTCGAATCATTAAACGTGGGGATTTGTGCGGCTTTGATGTTGTACGAAGCTCAACGACAGCACCACAACCGAACTTGAGATCCGCTTGTTGTTAAGAATCTGGGGATTGAGGAGATTTGTTTTGCAAATACTGATCAATATCTGCGATCGCATCCTCTAATGCAGACAGATCAATGGGTTCAGACGGTTGAGGTTGAGCTTTTTTCAACTTCTCTAAACGGGAGACAGGCGGGGGAGCGGGAGGTTCAGGAACAGGCTCTTTAAAGGCTTCTAGCAGTTGTTGTTCCAGCGAGTTCAAAAAGTTCTCAGCCGCATGACGGCGTAAATCTCGCTGCTTTTTCTCATCCATAATGGGGTGACTCCTATTCAACAAGGGTTAATTGACTGTGAGCTTAGGGATAACAATGTACAACTCAACCGAAAATTAGAGTTGAATGTACGCCTGTCAATGGTACGATGACATGAACCATCAGATTTCAGCTTCACCTGGGTTAAGGTATGCCCATACACTAACACTTACACCCCATTTGGTACGATGACATGAACCATCAGATTTCAGCTTCACCTGGGTTAAGGTATGCCCATACACTAACACTTACACCCCATTGATGATAGACGAACCATGCCGCCATTTTGTGCAGTTTGACACATCAAAACTCTCAACTCTTTCAAGATGTCGCTAGAATTCACTTCCCTTTTTTACAAGCTTGAACGCCACTTTTCCGCATCAAGACCTTGTATTCTCAGTTTCTCGCTTTTAGAGAATTTGAGATAAGAATTTTTTCGTGCGTTCCTCTTTCGGATTGCTGAAAAAGGCTTCTGGAGTTCCTTCTTCAACCAACACCCCATCTGACATTAACACAACTCGATCGGCAACTTCCCGCGCAAACCCAACTTCATGGGTGACACAAACCATCGTCATTCCCTCACTCGCTAGGGTTCGCATGACATCCAAAACTTCTCGCACCATTTCCGGATCTAAAGCGGATGTCGGTTCATCAAATAACATAATTTTCGGCTGCATCGCTAACGCTCGTGCGATCGCTACCCGTTGCTGTTGACCGCCTGATAACTGTCCGGGAAACTTTTTCGCCTGTTCTAGAATACCTACCCGTTCTAATAATTGTAAAGCAACTTCTTCGGCTTTTGCTTTCGGCCAGCGACGCACCCAGATCGGTGCAAGGGTGACATTTTGTAAAATACTCAGATGGGGAAATAAGTTAAACTGTTGAAACACCATCCCCACTTCTCGGCGAATTTCTTCAATATTCTTCAAGTCGTGAGAGAGGCTAATTCCATCGATGATAATACTTCCCTGCTGAAATTCTTCGAGGGCGTTAAACGTGCGAATAAAGGTTGATTTCCCTGAACCACTTGGCCCCATGATCACGACGACTTCCCCCCGTTTAACGGTGAGACTGACTCCTCGTAACGCATGAAAATGGTTTCCATACCATTTGTGAACGTCTGTTGCTACGATAGCGGCTTCATCAAGGGAGGATGGAGTAGAAGTTGTGTTTGTATAGGTTTTTGTCATCTTGGGTTAGGTTGATTTTTCAGAGTTGACGTTCAGTTGTTAATATTATCAAGGGTCTGTTGTCATTTGTCACAAACGACGAACAACCGCGTTGAGCAAAATCTTTTTAACATTTTGGATAGTCAAATTAGGTTCTGCTTTCTCCTTTTAATTGTATGCGCTTTTTTGTCTTTTCTGTCTGACCGATGAACTAACCAGATGGCTGATCACTCATCTTAGCCTAGTCGATTATCCATGAACCTTTTCAATTTCACCCAAAATAAAAGGGTGTTTTTATGATTTTAGGTTGGTGACGGGCGGGTTTATTAATGTTTATTTTAGGTTAACCAACATCGTGACGAACCCGCCCCTACATTTAAGAAAATGCTGAAATCAGCAACCAGGGAGAGTAGGGGCGGGTTCCGAAAAAATTGTTAAATCTAACAG
>NZ_LATL02000242.1 GCF_000972705.2 Limnoraphis robusta CS-951
GGTTCATATAGGTTATTGATAACAGACATATATTGGCATAGAACCCGCCCCTACGCTGACTGGTGACTTACTTTGTGTCTTAGTGTCTTGGTGGTGAATTTCCCCATCAACAAGCTTTGTGTCTTGGTGTCTTGGTGGTGAATTTCCCCATCAACCCAATGATATCATACATCTTAGTTATGTTATCATTATTGAACGAACAAGACATAAAAATAAGCAATAAATTCTGAAATTACAGTCCGAAATCCCTCACTAGAAAGCCACCATTTTTCAGCATTATAGTCTTCAGATTTAATAGAAACAATCCCAACTTCAATCTCAGGATAAAGAGATTTTTTAAAAATCATCCAACTGCGACGGGCATGAGGCCCTAATGAGAAAAGATTAATAGATTTAATGTTTAAATCCGAAGTTTGTAGCCAGTCTCGCAGCGCCATAGCGGTGGTATCTGTACGGTTGCGAAGGGTTTTAGAGGCGGGAACGGCAATCACTTGAGTTTCATCTAAACCCAGTTTAATAAAAGTGGCTGCGGTGAGGTTAGCAAAGTCTTTGTATTCGGCTAAATAGTATCCTTTTGACAGAGGAACTCCCGTCGTGATAATTTTTTGATAAGAGCCTTTTTCAAATTCGACTAAAGCCGCTTTTATGGCATAATCCGGCATCCATCCTTCAATCACTAAAGCATCAGCTTGGATGGCAGCGTTAACGGCGAGAAAAGGATAGAGATTGAAAAATGAAATCAGAGTCATTGTCATCAAAAACAACAAGGTAAGAACCCACCCTTTGAGGGTGAGTGTCCAAATTTCTTGACGCTGAACTAGGTGTAATTTCTGAAGTTTTTTGCAGTTAAACAGAGAGAACATTCTACTCAATTCAGCGAGAGGAGTTTAGGCTTTAGCACGTTGGGCGTGGAGATAGTCAAATACACTTTTATCTCCGATATCGTCGGGGATGGCTTGAAAAGCTTTACGCAGGGCAAAAATAATAAATTGAATGGCCCAGAAAAACAGTAAAAACTTTTGATTCATCACCGACCAAATTCCCGCAATAAATCCTAACAAAAGTAATGGCACTAAAGGGGTTAATAGCTTAGTTTCTAAACGGTTAAAACAAAATGCTTCTTTGAAGTAAATTCCGGTGACAGCCGCGAAGGTAAAGCCAATTCCCAGTAAACTTAAAGGTTGATGGTAAACGGTTAGGGCTAAGGGTTCAGGACTTTGGAAAGCTAAAACAGCAGCCGTTACCCCACCAATCAACCAAAAAAGTTGTAAAACTCGGTGTAAAATGGCGAGATAGATATGAATCGTGAATAAGCTGACACCCAGGCTTAACCAAAAACAAAAATAAAGCGGGGTTAAGGCTTGTAGGACAAGGGGGTTAGTAGGTTGCCATAATATTAACCCTGTGCCTACAGCAAAGCATAGGGCTGCTATCATTAAGCCAGTACGGTAAATAATGACACCGATACGATCGCGATCGGTAATGGTAAATTCGCCGAACTGCCCTTGATAGACTTCTGGTTTTAATGAGTGCAGTTGTTGTGTCATCGTTGTCTCCTACTGGTTAATGGTTCCAGTCGTCATATCACAATATACTCAGTCACTCAATTTGTGTCAGGTGAGAATATAATGTCTAAATCTTATCAGAAAAATAGAAAACTTCAGCTACCGCTTGAACCCGAAGAAATGCAACCGATTCAAATAGATGAGACCATTTTAACAGGATCGAACAATAGAAGTAAAGGAAACTCGCAACAACATTTAATGTTGTCAATGGAAAACGTTCTCGAACAAATGGAGACGTTAGGATTACTCGATCCTGACAAATTGATGCAAGAATTCGGAGAGGTTGATCGAGAAGAATTTGAAGCGAGAGTCGAAAAGATTCTAGGAACTAAAGAACTTGATGTAGATGAAGCCAACTTGAGTCGATATCTAAAATATCTCAAAAAACATCTTCAAAAGCCTTGTTATTTGACGGGAACTGAAGAATTTTTGTGGGAAGAAGATTATCTATTTGGAGAAGGTTCTCAAACGAAGTATGAAAAACTCAAAAAAACTCAACCGTCTTACACCGATGTTTTTATGTTGGGTAAATTTGGAGAGAAGTTTTCAGAAGTCGATGGTTTGTTAGTGGAAGTTCAACGGGTTAGTGATCAAAAAACATTTATTCTGCCGTTGGCTGATTTAGAAGTCACGGATGAAAATTCTCCCAACTATGAACTGGTGGAAGATTATTTGATGTGGTTCTTGAACTATATGTAAATAGGTAGAGATGCACGACTTTTTGATGGGGTAAACTAACCACGATCGACACAAAGACACGAAGATTAATTCTTGCGTTTTCTTTGTGTCTCGATGGTTTTTCTTCTCTAAGCTGGAACACCCGCAGGGTTAACGGTTGCTAAGGCTTCGACTAAACTCCGAACCGCCGCAACCATTGCAACTTCATCATTCAGGCGGTTGATAGCCGAACCGACACCAATACCGGAAGCCCCGGCTGCAATAGCTAGGGGTGCGGTGACGTTAGAAAGTCCAGACGCACACAACAGGGGGACGGATACCACCCGAGAAATTTCATAGGCTGCGGCTAGCGTGGGAGACGCTTTTTCAATTAAACCCAAGGTACCCGGATGAACGGGTTGGGAACTGGTACCGCCTTCGGTTTGGATGATGTCAGCGCCCGCTTCCACTAAGTCTAGGGCGAGTTGAACTTGTTGATCGAGTGAGAGAATGTGGGGAACGGTTACAGACAGGGTAATATGGGGGAGAAGCTGTCTGGTTTGTTCGGTGAGTCTTAACACGTCTTCAGCCTCAAACCGCAGTCCTTGGGCGTAAAACGCATCAAAGTTCCCAATTTCAATTAAATCAGCACCCGCCTCCACGCAGGGAACAAATTTAGCGGCTTCAACGGCTGAAACGCAGATGGGGAGATGAGTTAAATTCCGCACCATCCGTACCAAATTGACATCCGCCGCGATATCAACAAAGGTTGCACCCCCTTGAGTCGCTGCTTTCACTGTAGCTGCAACCCGTTGGATATCAAAGTTCATCAAGCCGCTAATCACCTTCAGGGCTTTACCTTGGTTGAGAGCTTGTTTCACTGTAGAATTGTTGAGCATATTGATACCTCAGCCTAAACTTTCGTAGAATTCATTGTTACATAGTTTCGGCTCACAACAGATATTTGTGATACAGAGAAATTTTTGATGGAGTTAACGGGGTTAGCTTCTCGATTTATTCTTTGAAATGATAACGCCTCGGTTGACGAAAGTTGTAAATATCTGCAATGACTTGTACCCAACTCTCGCTCAAAGAGTCTAAAATCTGTTCACCTTTTTCTGGTGTTGCAACGGTTGCATCTCCTAAAACCCCGCTTTTGCTTAAATCTCGTGTTACCCAAGCAAACGGCAATTTTCCCTCCATACTCAGCATACTATTTTCTGGTAAATCGTGAGGATATTCACAAACGACTTTATTTGTTCTTACTTGTTCGGGAAAAATTGACAGCATGACACTGGTTTCTGCATCTCCGGCGTGTATTCCATATTCTAACTCTTTTGGGGTTAATAATTCGGTTGCTGCATTCGGAACTCGCCAGACAAATAAGGGAAAAATCATAAAATCTTCATACTTTTGATGCAAATCTCGCGCCACCATCTCTAAAATTTGCGGTTGTCCTCCGTGAGCATTAATAAACACTAATTTCCTAAATCCGGCTCGATAAATACTTTCTGCCATTTCGATTAATACCAGAGAAAGGGTGTTACTGCTCAGGGTGATTGTACCGGGAAAATGCCAATGTTCGTTCGATTTGCCATAATATAATGTGGGCAGGGCATAGGCGGGAATATTAGGATTAAGTTTGGCTAAAGCTTGACCTGTTACCGCCGTTGCAATGGCAGAATCAACGATTAAAGGTAAATGGGGGCCATGTTGTTCTATCGAACCAATTGGTTGAATAATCACTACATTTTCTTGATCGGACATTTCGTTTATTTCTGTCCAGGTTAAGTAGGGGAAAAAACGTTCAGGCGGAATAAAGTTGTGCATCATTACTGAGAATTTATTGGTGGATATTTCAGGAGATTTTTGTTATTGTCTATGATAGTATAAACCCGGTTAAATCTCAACAGGAAAGGATTACAATATGGCTTACAGCGATTTTACACTCAACACAGTGATTAAACAGTTTAACTTGCAACTCTCCGAACAGTTACATTTATTCAGCAATACTCCTGAGTTAGAATCTAGTCAATACTTGAGAGACACTTTAGAATATAATATTCCGTTAGCCCTAGCGAGTAACAGCGAAAAAGCCCGTTCAGAGATGATTATTGCTCCAGTTATCATTGAACTGAGAAAACAGTTAAATTCTCAAATTAGCTTATTTTCAGGAATAGAATTTAATGTTGATGAAGAACAAGGTTTAAAAGGAATCTGTGCTTTTTTAATGAGTCGTTCTCCTGAACTTTTGATGATTAAGGCTCCGGTTATTCTGATCGTGGAAGCTAAAAAAGAAAATTTGAATGCAGGTTTAGGTCAATGTATTGCTGAAATGGTTGCAGCTCAATTTTTTAATGAAAAAGAAGAAAATCAGATTAAAACGATTTTTGGAGCCGTCACAACAGGAAGTGCTTGGAAGTTTATTCGACTCCAAAATCATACAGTAGAAATTGATTTAGTAGAATATTTCGTCAGTAATGTTAACAAAATATTAGGAATTTTATCTGATGGTATTTTTGAGAAAATATCTGATAAGCTAGAATCAACCTGATCAAGTATAATCTGAGTTATGGAAGAAATTCTCACACTGAAGGAACTCCTCCTCAAAAGTGACATAGGTTCACTGGCTATTGTTAATGAACGAGAAGAAATGAGTAGAGATGACATCATCAAGCTCTACAGTTGATCTCAACCAAGAACTGATGGAAAGAATACACTATATGTCAAAAATATGGAATAATGATCAAAACAGCAATCTGTTGAGTCAGGAGATTTGATAAAATGATGAATCAGAATAAGTTAGTGTGGAGGTAAATGTGTTTAAATTTAAACCTCTTGAAGTTGGAACTCGATTGTCTGTGGTGTTTGCTTTGGGTTTAGGAGTCTCTAATTGTTCGGTACTTGAAACGATGCTACCTCCGGTTTCTGAGTCCCTCCCCCAACCGACTTCCTCACCGCAAGTTAAAGATTATCGTACCTTTGCGGATTGGTGTTCGAGTCGTGAAAGTTTGGCTTTAGAGGCTCAACAAACGGTTAATATTTTGTTACAAGTTGCTGGGGTAACGGATTGTAAATTAGCTCAAAAAAGTCTCTTGGAAGTCACAGAACTTGATCTCAGTCGGAGCAAAATTAGTGATCTTTCTCCGTTAATCACATTATCTCATATTACCCGTCTTAACCTCAGTGAAAATCAAATCACAGACTTAACTCATGTATCGACTTTAACCAATTTAACACGACTTAATCTTAGTAGTAATCTCATTCAAGATTTAAGTCCTCTGACTGACTTACCGAATCTTCAAATTTTACTTCTTTACAAAAATCAGATTGAAGATATCAGTCCTCTTTCTAACCTATCAGGATTAACTGAACTCAGTTTAGATAGTAATCAAATTAGCGATATTAGCCCCCTTTCTGAACTCAATAAGTTAACGATTTTGAGTCTCAGTGAAAATCAAATTAAAGATTTAAGTGTGATTGCTAATCTCGATAATTTAACTCAACTCAGTTTAAATGGAAATAAAATTAGTAATCTAACTGATTTATCCGAACTTCATAATTTAACGCAATTAAATTTAAAAGCCAACCAAATTGAAGATCTAAATTATTTGTCTAATCTCAGCAATTTAAAAGAACTCAACCTCGATAGCAATAAACTGATTGATTTAACGGATTTATCCTCACTCACCCAACTCGAAGTCTTAAGTGTGAGTGAAAACCAAATCACTAATATTCAACCCCTTTCTAGTTTAAAAGACTTGCAAACCTTACAACTGAGAAGTAATCAAGTCTCGGATATAAAACCGTTAAGTTCACTCACAAACTTAACAGAAGATTTGAACTTAATTGATAATCAAATTAGTGATATAAAACCTCTATCTGATCTCGAAAATATCACTCGAATCGGCTTAAGTAAAAACGAAATTAGCGATCTCAAACCCCTTTCTGATTTAACAAAACTGGTGATATTGTATTTAGATGAAAATAAGATTACCGATGTCAAACCCTTAGCTAATTTAACCAGTTTAACTGAACTCAACCTCTGGAACAATCAAATTAAAAATATAGAATCACTTTCTCCCTTAAAAAATCTCACTTATTTGGGTTTACAAGAAAATCCCATCGAAAAGAAAGAATGTCCAGTTACACCCAAATCAGTCTGTCAATTCTAAAACCGTAATTTAAACCGTTTGCGATCGCTAGAATACACGAATCACGTACCTTGATTCATCAGTCAAGGTTTTTTGCGTATACAGGTATACAGAATTTAAAAAAAATCTACCTTTAGTTATACTTTTAGTTACACCAAATATAGCGCAAAAATTTTAGTTTGTCAACGACTATCACTAAATATGGATTATGCAGTACATTGGAAAAATGTCATTAAATTGAAGAAGTTTGAGTATGCAGACCCTATACCCAACGGCCATTCCCTCAACAAAGAGCGAAATTCAAGTGATCCGGCGAGATGGATCACGAGCCGACTTGGACATCTCAAAAATCCGTAAAGTCGTGAATTGGGCTTGTGAGAGCTTAGACGCCAACCCGATCACCCTAGAAGCCGGGTTAACCACTCGTCTGCGAGATGGGGTGACAACCCGAGAAATTCAAGACAACCTGATCAACTGTGCGTTAGAGTTGTGTAGCCCCTCAGAACCCGACTGGCGTTATGTAGCGGGGAGGTTGCACATCTGGAGTTTGTGGAAAGATACACTCGCCCACCGAGGCTATCGCTACGAAGACTATGCCCGCACCGTTGAATCAAAAGTCAAGCATCACGAATATGATTCAAGAATATTAACTTACACCAAAGAAGAACTGCAACAAGCCGGAACTTGGATCGATCCAGAATGGGATAAAGATTATGATTATGCCGGGGCGGTGTTGTTGACAAAGCGCTATTTGTTGACGGACGAATTGCCGCAAGAAGCCTTATTAACCTGTGCGTTGCTGTTAGCTGTCGTAGAAAAACCAGAAAAGCGATTATTTTGGGCGAGACAATTTTATGAAGCGATCGCCAAGCGGAAAATTTCCTTAGCTACGCCAATTTTAGGCAATCTCAGAATTCCTAAAGGTTCTCTCAGTAGCTGTTTTATTACCAGCATGGATGATAACTTAGAGAGTATTTTTGATACCATCAAAGATGCCGCTAGAATCTCTAAAAATGGTGGTGGTGTTGGTACAAATGTCAGCCGAGTTCGTGCGACTGGAAGTTGGGTAATGGGTAAAGCAAATACTTCGGGAGGGGTGATTCCTTGGATTAAATTATTAAATGATACCGCGATCGCAGTGAATCAAGGCGGACGTCGAGCCGGGGCTATTACAATTAGCTTAGATGTTTGGCATTTAGATGTGCCAGAATTTCTAGAAATGCAAACGGAAAATGGTTAATATTAGCCCTTTATATCAGTAATGATATAAATGCACCTCCTGAATTGCTGGGAAACCCTAAAGCTGTTTTAACGACAACATAACTAGAAATAGTCAGTGTGAACGTTTAAAAATAAAACAGATGAAACAATGGGCAATCAGCAGCCGAGATTCTGTTAAATGGATCGGGTTCAACGACTATTCCAAACGGAAGTACACTCAAGCGAGTGGAAGTAGGAGGTATCCTGTAGTAAAATCTCAAAATTCTTACAGGATAAAGATATAGTCTGGTCTTACATGAAAGTGTAAGTTGTCTTCAATGTCTCAGTTCTACCTTTACAAAATTACGACTCCTAACCAAAAAATTTACATTGGAGTTACCGATAACCCTCAAGAAAGATGGAGTCATCATTGTAATCCATCTTCAAAATATAGAAGTGCTATCGGTGCTGCAATTCAAAAATATGGCAAGGAAAATGTACAATTTGAAATTCTCCAAGCCTTTGACTCCGAGGAAGATGCTTTAAAAGCTGAAGCCAAAATAGTTGACAAAGAGTTTGTAAAAAGTAAAAACACTTACAATCTTTGTCTGGGCGGTGGTAAACCTCCTAAAATAAAACCTCGTGCTAAAGCTATAGAGATTAACGGAATCATTTATTCCTCAATTTCTGAAGCAGCTATCTGTTTAGGGTACACGAGAAATAAACTTGATCGAAGAGTTAAATTAAATCTTATTGATTATCAATGGGTTGAACAACCTTCAAACAAAGGTCAAGGTGAAACAGAAAGAAAAAATTTGGTTAGGAATCCCAAGGTAGTTCACTTTAATAATGAGACATTTTCTTCCTATAAACAAGCCTGCAAAAAGTATAATCTTACCAGAGATGAACTTTTAAATACCAGGAATAAGTTAGGAAGAGATCATGTAACTCTAGAAGAAGTTTTGCGTTTTAGAATTGGTAGAAAACCCATAGAAATTGACGGAGTTTTATACAGTTCTCGGACAGAAGCCCAAGAAAAAACGGGTCTATCAATGTATAAAATTTTGGAAATTGCTAAAGGTGCTTCTAGCCAAAATCTAAACAAGAAACAAGTCGCAATGATTTGTCTGGAAACCCATAAAGTGCTAGATATTTTTGAAAGCATGACTCAAGCCGCAAAATTTGTTAAAGCTGCTTCAGCTTCAAAAATTTGTATGTGTTGTAAAGGTCAAAGACAAAAAGCATACGGCTACATTTGGAGTTACTGGGAAGACAGTCTTGATGTCGCGAATCAAGATGAACATTAACGGATCAACGTCGTAAAGCTTATGATATTTTTCCCCAATTAGTGATACCTGATGAGTTTATGCGTCGGGTGATTGCTAAAGAAGAATGGACGCTGGTTGACCCTTATGAAGTGCGAACAAAATTAGGAATAGAACTGGCAGAATTGTGGGGTGAAAAGTTTGAGTTTGCTTATCAAGAAATTGAAGAAAACTTAGACAAAACCTTAACACTCTACAAGAAAATCAATGCTAGAGAACTGTTTAAAACCATGATGCGATCGCAAGTTGAAACCGGGATGCCCTATCTCTGGTTTAAAGATACTTCAAATCGCGCTAATCCTAATTCCCATGAAGGGTATATTCCAGGGGGTAATTTATGTCAGGAAAGTTGGTCAAATGTTTCTCCAGGAAAAGAAGCCCATACTTGCAACTTAAATAGTTTAAACTTAGCCTATCTGGAGGAGGAAGAATTAGCAGAAATTTGTGAAATTGCGGTGCGTTTACTAGATAACACCATTGAGTTAACTTGTCCTCCCTTTGAAGACAGCAAAATTCACAATATCAAATACCGAACCATCGGTGTAGGGGCGATGGGATTAGCCGATTGGTTAGCCAAAAACAAACGTTCTTATCAAGATTTAGACACCATTAGTCATCTGTTTGAAGATATTGGCTATTACTGCACAAAAACCTCAATGGAATTAGCAAAAGAAAGGGGTGCTTATCCTGCTTTTGCAGGCAGTTCTTGGAGTGAAGGAAAGTTAATCGGGGCGAAACCTGTAGAATGGTTTTTGGAGAATGCCCACAGAAAAGAACGTTGGCAACAATTGAGTTTAGATATCCAAAAATACGGCATTAGAAACTCTCATATTACCGCCATTGCCCCCAATACTTCCTCATCCTTAGTTCAAGGCTGTACCGCCAGTATTTTACCCTGTTATAGTCGCTTTTTCTATGACAAATGGGCAAAAGGAACTGTCCCAATCGCACCGCCCTTTATCCGAGATTATTTCTGGTTTTACCCCGAGAATAAAACCCTTAACCAACAAACTGTTGTGAAAGCCGTCGCCACCATTCAAAAATGGATTGATACGGGAATTTCAATGGAGTTGATTTTTAACTTAAATCAAGGGGTTTATTTTCCTGATGAACCCGAACGTTGCATCAAAGCTAAAGATATTTTTGAAACTTTAGTTCTGGCGTGGCAAGAAGGCTGTAAAGCGATCTATTATATTAGAACGGTACAGCGTGACAGCTTCAAAGAAGCCGATGAAACCTGCGCCGCTTGTGCAAATTAGTCACAAGATTAGTCGTTAGTTGTAAAACAGGTTATTTCAACTCAAACAGCTAACGGCGATTCACTCAAACCTATCAACTCGAACATCACTCAAATTTACTCACAAACCATGACAACAACCCTAGACGCTTTCAACAGCAAATCCACCTCAAAAATGCCCATTAATCCGATCTTTAACCCGGATGGGAATGATCATGTCGAAAACCGTTCGATTTGGTTTGGAGACACAACCAACCTCATGCAATTAAATGATGTCCGATACCCTTGGGCAGTTGGTTTGTACAAACAAATGCGCGAAAACTTCTGGGTTAATTAAAGGGCAGCCCAGACTAAATCCCTTGAAAACGGTGGAACTCTGTAGGTCTATTCCGAAATAAAACTTGTTATAATTGGGAAAAGCTATTGCAATATGTAGCAAATGGAAGTCAAGACTTGCACAAAATGTAGTGTTACTAAACCGATTTCTGAGTTTCATAAAGATGGCAGACTGAAAAGCGGAAGAGCGGCAAGATGCAAAACCTGTACTTGTAAGTACAAAAAAGAATACTACGCATCAAGTCGAGGCAAAGCAACAGTCAAAGCTTATGTTGAAAGAAACCAAGAAAAAATATCCGCTTATAATAGGCAATACCTTCAACAATATAGGGATGCTCAGTTTAAAAATAAAAGAAAACTTGAGTTTTGTCTTTATAAAGGAGGGCGCTGTGTGGAATGCGGATTTGTAGCATCAGAAGAAACCATAGCAGCTTTTGACTTCCATCACATCAATCCAGAGGAAAAGGAGTACACTCCATCCGATATGTTGATGTTAAAGAAAAAGAAAGTTTTTGAGGAATTAGACAAGTGCGTTCTTTTGTGTTCTAACTGCCATAGAATTCTGCACCACAGACAATACCGTGCCAAGCTCGCAAAAAACGAGAAGGTGTAGAGACTAACCCGAATTGGGTGTAGGCTGTAAGCGATTGACAGTCGAAGCGGGGGACATCTAAATATTTAGATGATGATATAGTCCGATCTGTATGGTGACATACAGCAGCTTGAATAAAGCGGGTAAAGCAAAAGCGAACTTTACCGAACACAATGACCCGAAAAATTAGACATTACTCAAGATGTGGTTGATTATGGGAATTTAACCACAGATGAACGTCGGGCATTTGATGGAATTTTATCTTACTTGACGTTTTTAGATTCCATTCAAACCTGCAATATTCCACACCTCAAAAGTAGTGTAACTGCGCCCGAAATTAGTTTGTGTATGGCTGAACAAGTGTCTCAAGAAGCCATGCACAACCAAAGCTATCAATACATGATCGAAACGATTATTCCCCCAGATCGCCGAACTTTTGTTTATGAATTTTGGCGCACAGATGCCGTCTTACGCGATCGCTGTGAATTCATTGCCCGATTCTATCAAAACTACATCGATAATCCCACCTCTGAGAACTATTTTGTCGCTTTACTCGCCGACTTTTTACTCGAAGGACTCTACTTTTATAATGGGTTTATCTATTTCTATAACTTAGCTTCCCGAATGTTAATGCCAGGATCAGCAGATATTTTCAAAATGATCAACCGGGATGAACTTTCTCATGTGCGTTTGTTCCAAAAATTAATTCCCGAAGCCAGACAAATCTTTTCCCATTCCGTCGAACAAATTTATGAAATGTTTGACACCGCAGTACAACATGAATGTCGCTGGACAAATCACATTGTCGGTAATAATATATTAGGAATTACCGATACCAGCACCGAACAATACACCAAATATCTCGCCAATGCTCGATTACGTTCAATTGGTTTAAAACCCCTCTATACTGAACCTCGATACAACAAAAGTCCCTACAGTCATCTCGAACGATTTTCAGATACCAAAAAAGAAGCCCATACCAAAGCTAACTTCTTTGAAGCCAGTGTCACCAGTTATGTCATGTCTTCCGGAGTAGGCGGTTGGGATGAAATTTAACTGAAATCTAATCCTTTTGGATGAAGACATAAAGGGCTTCTTTAGTTCAAAATACGATCAAAGGTTGATTGAGTTCCCCCTATGATCCCCTGGTATTCGTACTGGGGGAGTTTTATTTAGATTAGGCCACCGTTGTCGAATGATCCGCAGTTTGAATGAGAATCTCTTCCACTTGAGTCGGTGTCAAATTTGGGTTCCCTTGCAACATCAACGCCACCACTCCCGAAACGTGTGGCGTCGCCATAGAGGTTCCTGAAAAGAATCGATAGGGAATTGTAGAGGATGCTAGCGGTACCGTTGAATAAATATCCCCAACATCTGAAAAACCGCCATCTCCTCCCGGTGCAACCACATAATCAAGCGGTAAAATTCCAGCCCTATTTGAGAAATTTGAAAGTCGATTATTGTCATCAACAGATCCGACTGCAATGCCAAATTGATTCGCAAAACGTGCGGGATAGGAAGGAAAAGTTAGACTTTCATTTCCCGCCGCAACCACCACCACAACCCCCTGTTGAACCGCCCAACTAATCGTATCTAAAACCTCACTGACATAATCATTTCCGCCTAAACTAAGATTAATCACATCTGCCCCATTTTCAACCGCATAACGAATCCCTGCTAAAGCTTCACTAACCTTACCAAACCCATTCTCATCTAACACCCGTACAGGCATAATTTCAGCGTTCGGAGCAACCCCTGTAATTCCCACTCCATCAATCGTTGCGGCGATAATTCCAGCCACATGAGTCCCATGATTATTAAAATCCATCGGCTGATTATCTTGATTGACAAAATCCCAACCTCGACTATCATCTACATAGCCATTATTATCATCATCAATACCATTATTCGCAATTTCATCCTGATTACTCCAAATATTAGCAAACAGATCAGGATGATTGTAATCAACCCCACTATCAATCACCGCAACAACCACATTTTCTCCCGTTATTCCCTGCGTCCAAACTTCCGGCGCATCAATTAAATCACGTCCCCAGTCATTTCCGCCTAAGTCTGGAATCTCTGGAAATTCAGGCACTCCAATACTCTGAGAAACCGCCGCAGAAGCATCCACTAAACCATAGCCAAAACGGCTATCATAACTTTCAAGGATCACCGAATTTTTTAATTGTTGATTGGCGGTTGCTGAGATGTTTAGATTATAACCCGTCTCGCCCTCATATTGATAAACAACAACGTAATAAGTTCCCGCAGGTAAAGCATTATTCGAGATAGATTCAGGAAAATCATAAGGCTGTTGAGAGCTATTAATAATATCCGTAATATCAACCTCTTGATTGTTATTAATATCTTGCAAAAGTGCCACATCTGCATCGGCACTCAAACCCTCAAGAACAATATTAATATCGCTATCAACATCAAGATGAAAACGATAAATATCCTGCGGTGCTAAATCTCCCACAAATTCACTGACGGTAACGCTTCCTAATGTTCCTAAGTCAGTGGCTAAACTTAAAGGAGAATCTGAGGCGGTAGCAGTGGCAATAAAACGAGCATTTAATTGTGTCGGTATAACGCCCAAAACAGAAGCCAATGTGATATTAGATTGGCGATTGATAATCAAAGTATTAATTTCCCCAGTTTCCGTAAAAACAGGTTCAAGAAGAAGATTAGATTCGGGTAAATCATCCGGTAATTTAATCCAATCGGATACCGGATCAAAATCGACAATCAAATCCGCAAAAACCCTTAAATTAGCAGCAGTTTCATCCATTAAAACCAGAGTATCTTCTCCTAAACCCCCCAGCAGAAAATCTATCCCCACACCCCCCTCTAATAAATCATTTCCTTCTTGCCCAACGATAAAATCATCCCCTAAACCCCCGATTAATGTATCATTACCCGAATCACCCGAAAGTTGATCATTTCCCCCATTCCCACTGAGAAGATCCTCTCCTTCTCCACCCAGCAACGTCTCATTAAAATCACTCCCAAACAGGTTATCATTTCCCGTATTACTCTGTTGAAACTCTAGAACCGTTGAACTCGCGAACCGATGAGAATCATCAGAATATAAATCAGAAGAAACCATCAATGGATTGGCTCTGTCTTCTAAAACAAAGCCATCTTCGAGGAAATTAAACATGAGATTATCCTAACTCGTTAATGGGGAAGTTCTATGGATTTTCTGGAATATAGCGAATGCTTCCGAATAAATACAGGAAAGTCATGCCTCAAACACCCAGAAGTGAAGATTTATACTCACTTCCTCACCCAATCATCCGCTCAGATTTGATAGAGATAAACACTTAGGCTGTTTTTAAATCTAAGTTCTCACTCACAACTCGATCAACAACAGCCTATCTATTTCTATTTTAAAAACGAGGTGAACAGTTAGATCAATAATTCTAAAAACCGTCCTTTTCATTCCACTGTAGAATTTCTATGGATTGCTATAAAACTCATTGCCACTGGATGAGACGAGCCTTAGAACTCGCTGAAGCCGCAGGAGTTGCAGGGGAAGTCCCCGTCGGTGCCGTGATCATTGATCCTCAAGGTCAGTTCCTCGCAGAAGCAGAAAATCGACGAGAACGCGACTGTGATCCGACCGCTCATGCAGAGATTTTAGCATTGCGAAGGGCAGGCCAAACGTTAAAAAATTGGCATCTCAACCAATGTACTCTCTATGTTACCCTGGAGCCTTGCCCAATGTGTGCCGGAGCCATTGTGCAAGCCCGAATTCACCTACTCGTCTATGGAGTAGACGATCCAAAGACTGGTACAATTCGCACAGTTGCCAATATTCCTGACAGTGCCTATTCCTTCCACCGTCTGCTGGTGTTAGGGGGCATTTTGGAGTCTGCTTGTCGGCAACAATTACAATCGTGGTTCGCCCAACGCCGTTAGTATCATTTCACGGTAAAAGGTTAAAAAAAGATTAATCAAAGGCTCAACTCTCAAAGCTGTACTTGTAGCTGCCACCCCATCTTCTAACAAAAGACAGTGTGAGAAGTGTCATTCAGATGAACGACAGCAAGGGGTAAAAATTATACCTTAGAGTCTAGAAGTCGATCCAATACTGAAGCACTTATGATGACACTTGACTTAAAAGAATCACGCCTCGAAATGCCAATCTCTCCAAAGGGAAAATTCACAATCTCTCGCGTCTCCCCCTGGTTAGCGAGTCTGGCTTATCCCCTTGGTCGTGCCTTGATTCTGCCCTCTTACTTCCGAAAAATAGAAGTCATCGGCCAAGAAAATCTTCCCAGAACCGGGCCAGTAATTCTCGCACCCACCCATCGTTCGCGTTGGGATGCTTTAATTATGCCTTACGCAACGGGCCGTTGTGTTTCAGGACGGGATTTACGATTTATGGTAACAGAAGACGAAATAAAAGGCCTACAGGGGTGGTTTATCCGTCGCTTAGGAGGATTTGCTGTTAACCCTCGACAACCCGGTTTAGCAACATTTCGGCACGGGGTAGAATTGCTGCGTCACGGCGAAATGATGGTGATTTTCCCAGAAGGCAATATTTTCCAAGATGATCAAGTTCATTGTCTCAAGCCCGGATTAGCCCGTTTAGCCCTACAAGCCGAAGCCAGTCAACCGAACCTCAACGTTCAAATTGTACCGATTTCCATTCATTACACGCCTCTGGTTCCTCGCTGGCGGTGTCGGGCGAGGGTTAATATCGGTTCTCCTTTAGCGGTGGCAAACTATTGTCAGGGTTCGTCGGCTAAACAAAATGCAAAACATCTAATTACCGACTTAACAACTGCTTTAACCGATCTTGATCAACGGTAAGATTATTATTCAAAATTGATCCTGTAGATCTTGTTTCCCTGAGTAACAATGGACTCTAGTTCTCCCTTTCAATCGGGTCAAATTGTCAGACTCGATCATCACCCTCATCATCTCTATGCAGAAGTCATTCAAGTCGTCAAAATCCGTGACGTTTGTTGGGTACGTCCATTAATGTTAGCCGAATTTTCACCGGAACACCATTCTAATGACCCACCTCAAACGTTATACGATTTACGAGACAGTTCCGACCTGATTTGGCCGCAAAAATTATTTCAACCTGCTTTAGATACCGAAGTGATTCCTTTGTTAGTTCAGTTAGACTCCACCGATGGAAAAAATACAATAACTTCTACAGGACATCAAAAACTCCAAGTCTTTATTCGTCAAGTTTGGCAAGCTTATCCTGATGTTTTCACCGGATAAAATCTATTCCGGTTCAATACAATTGCGATCGCTATTGTTGGGCTAATTGTTCGGCTTTCGGTTCATCGCTCTCAAGTTGAGACGCATCTGGCATTCAAGCGTCTAATTGTTGGGCTGTTAAGACCATTTCTTTGACCTCCACAATCCTGCTCAACTCTTTCTAACTCTCTATTATGTGCTAAGATGAGACTTTATAACCAATTTGTATTAACTCCAAGTCCGAATAAAAATTAGACTTTAAGGTTGATGAATTATACGATTAGCAATATTCTGGAGGATACAATGACAATTGCTCAAGATCTAGAAACACTCCAACATGAACCTGAATTTGAAGATATTGAATACCCCTCTGGTGATTTAGAAAGTCAGGAGCCACCCTTGGAAAGTTATTTACATCTACAACAACTCTTGCTGTTAATGACCTGTTTGGATTGGCTGTGGAAAGACAGAAATGATTATTTTGCTGCCGGAAATTTAACCATTTATTATAGCCCAGAACAACAGAAAACTCAAAACTTTCGAGGGCCGGATTTCTTCGTAGTATTAGACACAGAACGCAAACCTCGTCAAAGTTGGGTCGTTTGGGAAGAAGGCGGAAAATACCCCAATTTTATTATCGAACTGTTATCAAAATCAACAGCCAACGTAGATCGAACAACGAAAAAAAAGATTTATCAAGATATCTTCCGAACCCCTGAATACTTTTGGTTTTCTCCCCATACATTAGAATTTCAAGGCTTTGAGTTACTGCGAGGAGAATATGAGCCAATTCTACCCAATGAACAGGGTAGACTTTGGAGTAAACAGTTACAACTCTTTCTAGGAGTTTATGAACAGAAATTGAGATTTTTTACAGCCGAGGGGATGTTAGTTCCAACTCCAGAAGAATCAGCCAAAACTGCTGAAGAATTAGCCCAAACCGAAAAACAACAACGAGAGGCTACACAACAGCAATTAGAAACTGCACAACAGCAACTAGAATTTGAACGCCAACAAAGGGAAAAGTTAGCCGCAAAACTGCGGGAATTAAATATTGATCCGGATACACTCTGAGTTGCATAAGTCACTCAACCCAAGACATCTATTAAATAGAAAAAAGATCTACCCCTAAAAATACTCCTATTTGGATCGGTTTTTGACAGAAGTTAAAGCCGATTTTAATAACTTTTCCCCAAGTCCTAAAGTTCTATCCTTGGCGAGGGCTGTGATGGTATCGTTGTGGAAAGTTTCTGATGGGGGGACTCAAGTATTGATGAATGTCTTTTATAATTCCCTACAACAAGGATACAGCGCTCACCGCAGCATTACAAATCGCTCAACAGGCTTTAATTACTAAAAATACCTCAATCGTTGAAAGTCAGCGATCGCCTGATGGTACAATTATTTTTGTTAGTTCTGAAATTGAACTCCCTGCTCATATTAGTAATAATCTTGATCATCCTTTTCCCTCGCCTTGTAGGAGAGGGCTAGGGAGAGGTTATCCTTTTCCCTCGCCTTGTAGGAGAGGGTTAGGGAGAGGTTATCCTGTTCCCTCGCCTTGTAGGAGAGGGTTAGGGAGAGGTTATTCTGTTCCCTCGCCTTGTAGGAGAGGGTTAGGGAGAGGTTATTCTGTTCCCTCTGTAACAGAGGGTTAGGGAGAGGTTATTCTGTTCCCTCGCCTTGTAGGAGAGGGTTAGGGAGAGGTTATTCTGTTCCCTCTGTAACAGAGGGCTAGGGAGAGGTTATTCTGTTCCCCCTGTAGGAGAGGGTTAGGGAGAGGTTATCCTTTTCCCTCGCCTTGTAGGAGAGGGTTAGGGAGAGGTTATCCTTTTCCCTCGCCTTGTAGGAGAGGGTTAGGGAGAGGTTATTCTGTTCCCTCTCCTAACCCCCCCTTTCAAAGGGGGGCAGGGGGGATAGAAAAGGTTAGGGAGAGGTTATTCTGTTCCCCCTGTAAGAAAAGGTTAGGGAGAGGTTTTAAACATAACGAATTCCCGCCTTTTTCATCCGTTCAATGGCTTCTAGAATTCGGGCTTCTGTAATCGTAATTGCCATTCTAACAAACCCTTCTCCCGCCAAACCATAACCATTCCCCGGCGCTACAATAATCCCACATTTTTCTAACAGTAACGTCACAAATTCTGTAGAACTATAACCAGACGGTACCGGAACCCAGATATACAGTGTTGCTTTCGGAGGTTCAATTAACCATCCCATTGACTGTAACCCCGCAATTAACAAATCTCGCCGTTTTTGATAAATTGAAATTAAATCTTGACGTTCTTCTGGTAAAATAGAATAAGCCGTAATCGCTGATTTTTGAATGGCTTTAAACACACCCGAATCTACATTACTCTTAACTTGAGTTAACCCTTGAATTGCCTTAGCATTTCCCACCACAAACCCAATTCGCCAGCCCGTCATATTATACGTTTTCGATAAGCTATGAAACTCAATTGCTATTTCTTTCGCCCCCGCAACTTGCAAAACACTCGGCGGTTGATAGCTATCAAAAGCAATTTCTGAATAAGCGTGATCGTGGCATAAAAGTATATCGTACTCTTGACAAAAAGCAACCATTTGTGCTAAATCTTCTAGTGAAGCTATTGCACCTGTCGGGTTATTGGGATAATTAATCCAAAGTAACTTAGCTTTGCGGGCGACGGCTTCAGGAATAGCGCTCAAGTCGGGGAGAAAGCGATTTTCAGCTTTCAGGGGGAACGGGTAGGGTTCCCCGTCTGCAAACAGCGTTGAAGTGCGATATACGGGATAACCCGGATCAGGAACTAACGTAAAATCTCCCGGTTCAACAAAAGCCAAAGCCGTGTTGTGAATGGCTTCTTTGGAACCGATGGAAGAAATCACTTCTGTTTGCGGATCAAGTCCGATAACCCCGAACCGACGTTCCATCCAGCTAACCGTTGCTTGGCGATACTCACTCAAACCTTGGTAGGGAGGATAATTATGAGTTTGAGGATCTTCTAAGGCTGCGTGCATGGCTTGCAGCACTGGAGTTAGAGTCGGTAAGTCCGGATCACCCACTCCCAAGTTAATCAGATCTATTCCTTGGGCGAGTAATTCTTCTCGTTTGCGATTGATTGCAGCGAACAAGTAGGGGGGAATCTTCTCTAGACGTTTAGCAAATTGCATGAGCGCAAATAACAGTCGAATGGCATAGCCTAGAGATCATACCAAAAAAAGTTAAGTGCTAAAGGTTTGACCAGAACCTTCAGAAATATTAGAAAAAATCTACATCTCAAACGGAAAGGCTATTCAGAGCCATTTGAGTATAATATCAGTTTGAGTAATTTTCATTAAAACATCAGATAACCTTCAAGTTTTTCGTGTTTTTTTTTGGGTGAAACCTGTTGAAATTCAATTCATTTATACTGAGAGAAATTCCACCTAAAATTTGAGTTTAAAAACAGCTCAAAAACAATGGTAATATTGCTTGCTCAATATAGATGCACCAATGGGTCTAACTTGAGCTGACCTCCATTGTTGTTAAGAACTCGGGACAAGTTGGACACGACCTGCATCCATTTCTTCCATCAACAGTTCTAAGGCTTCATAGTCTGTATCAGAAATATAGCCAAGTCGAGTTAATTCGCAATTAATCTCGTTTTCGATTTCCGGTGTTAGGCGTTTGAAGTACAAAGCCTTGGAAACAAGTTGGTGAATTACATTGGTAGCTGCCATGATTGCTATTTGGGTAACTCTGCTTATGTTAATTCTCTAATGAATACGGCTCAACGCTTGTGATCTTAAGGTAAACTTTTGGGTGATCTGTATCACCAAAACAACTCACCCGATCGCTAATCGTTGCCGAGTTGAAATTCCACTCCCCCCACATCATCAAACTCTGCTGCATCTCATCCACTTAGATTATCAGATGGAGCAATTTGTTCCAAACTTGTTGGTACCCAAACTGCTATACACTAAAATACCATTTTTGTCAGTATTTAATCAAACAAAAACGTTAAATTTCCGATAAGATAATCAAGAACTGTTAAACTCAAAGGATTGGTAAGCTGAGGGGGAACTCAATGATTTAAAGTTCCTCAACTGAGGAAAACCGTCATGCAAAGCGAGGTTAACAGTGATAGTAGCAGTAGAGAAACTCATTACCCCCGATATTAATCAACCTGCTCGCTATTTAGGCAACGAGCTAGGCGCAAAACATAAACCCTGGGACTCCGCCCAAGTTCATTGGGCCTTGACCTATCCAGAAATCTACGAAGTCGGCGCTTCAAACTTAGGACATATCATTCTTTACAATATCCTCAATACTCAACCTCGTCAGCTTTGCGATCGCGCCTATCTCCCCGCTCCCGATCTCGCCGCTAAACTCCGCCAAACCCAAACCCCTTTATTTGCTGTAGAGTCGCGTCGTGCCTTACCCGAGTTTGATATTCTCGGTTTTAGCCTCAGTTATGAACTCGGCGTCACCAATATCCTAGAAATGTTGGACTTGGCTCAAATTCCCCTAACTTGGAAAGAACGCCAAAACCCAGACGGAAATACACCCCAGGGACAATATCCCCTAATATTTGCCGGGGGACAAACGGCCACCTCCAACCCCGAACCCTACGCCGACTTTTTCGACTTTATCGCCCTGGGAGATGGTGAAGAATTATTACCAGAAATTGGCTTAATTCTCGAAGAAGGCAAAACCAACAATTTAACCCGTGAACAACTTCTCCTCGACTTAGCCCAAGTTCCCGGCGTTTATGTGCCTCAATTCTACGACATGGCAGCAGACGGTTCCGTGCATCCCAACCGCCCCGATGTTCCCCAACGCATTCTGCGGCGCGTCGCGACCCCCATGCCTGCTTATTCCATTAGGATGGTACCCTATGTCCAAACCGTCCATGATCGCTTAGTAATCGAAGTGAGACGGGGCTGTACAAGAGGCTGTCGCTTCTGTCAACCGGGAATGTTAACTCGCCCCGCCCGAGATGTCGAACCGGAACAAGTGGTTGATGCCATTGAAAAAGGCATGAAAGCCACCGGATATAATGAGTTTTCCTTACTATCGCTCAGTTGTTCAGACTATTTGGCTTTACCCGCTTTAGGGTTAGAAATCAAAAACCGCCTCAAAGATCAAAATGTTTCTCTATCTTTACCCAGTCAACGGGTTGATCGCTTTGATGAAAATATTGCCAATATTATTGGCGGGATGCGTCAAAGTAGCCTGACTTTTGCCCCAGAAGCAGGCACCCAACGAATGCGCGATATTGTCAATAAAGGGTTAACCAACGAAGAACTGCTACGGGGCGTTAAAACCGCCTACGAACAAGGTTGGGATAAGATCAAACTCTATTTTATGATCGGTTTACCGGGCGAAACTGATGTGGATATTTTGGGAATCGCGGAAACAGTCAGATGGTTACAACGGGAATGTTATGTACCTAAGCAACGACGGTTGAATTTTAATCTAACAATTTCTAATTTTACGCCGAAACCTCATACACCCTTTCAGTGGCACTCCGTTTCAACGACAGAGTTTAAACGCAAGCAAGACTTACTCAAAGCTGAATTTCGGCGGATGAAAGGCATTAAGGTGAATTTTACCGATGTTCGTATTTCGGCGATGGAAGATTTTGTGGGACGCAGCGATCGCCGTTTAGCCCCGGTTTTACGTCGGGCTTGGGAACTCGGAGCCGGGATGGATGCTTGGTGGGAAAGCCAAGATCGGGCGTTTGCGGCTTGGACAGAGGCGATCGCCGAAGCGGGTTTAAGTTGGAAATATCGTCAAGTCGAGAATGGCGAATGGAATGTCATGGAGTTGGGAGACTCGGAAATAACAACTCAACAGTTACTTGATCAGCCTTTGCCTTGGGATCATCTTGACACCGGAATTGACAAAAGTTGGTTAAAGGAAGATTTACAACGGGCGTTAGAAGCGGCGACAGTACCGGATTGTTCTTTTGAAGGCTGTTCTCACTGTGGGGTTTGTGGGGTTGATTTTGGTCACAATATTGTGATTGAACCGCCCCCCATTCCCCAATTTTCTGGTCATTTTGTCCCCGACTCTCAACGAGTTGAACGAATGCGGGTGATTATCGGCAAACAGGGTGATCTGGCGTTAGTGGGGCATTTAGATTTAATGAAAGTGTTGGATCGCATGACTCGGCGGGCTTCTTTGCCGATCGCCTTTAGTGGAGGATATCATCCCAGTCCTCGGATTTCGGCGGCGAATGCGCTACCGTTGGGGGCAACCAGTAGCGGTGAAATTGTGGAATTTGATCTCACCGAGTCGATGGAGGTTGAGCGGTTTAGGGAGATGTTAGAGACTCATTTACCTGCGGATTTACCCATCTATCATGTTGAACGGATGGATGTGAAATCACCAACTGCGGCTCAGTTACTTGACAAAGCGGAATATGGGTTAACGATCACAGGGAGGGAGTCTGGGTTCAAACAACAACAATGGTTAGAGTGGATTACAGCCGTTTTAGATTCTCAGGAGATCATCTGGGAGAAAACCACGAAGTCGAGAAAGATTCGGTATCTTAATCTACGTGAACAATTGTTTGAGTTAGAGTTCGTGGAGCCTAGCCAACAGATGGGGATGCCGGACACCGAACAAGCTGATACGGTGACTTTACGCTATGTCGGAGGGTGTCACAACGATGGAACTCAACTTCGTCCTGAACAGGTTCTCTATATGTTAGAGCAGGTCAGTCAGCAGGAGTTGGAACTGTTGCGTATTCATCGCCAACGGCTTATCCTGCAATAGACAGGTAGACAACAACCCCGAGATTGATAGTGAATGGCGATCTTTGGGGTTGTTTGCCCGAGTCTTACTCCGATTCGGGAGATTTCGTACCTTTTGTTGTATTAAAATAGGTGTTATTATAAAATCTAGGGCTAAGGCTACAAGCCTAAAAATCTTTAGCTAGAGTCGCTTATTGAGATCGGTGAGACAACCGAGACTGAGAAGAACTCAACTGGGAAGGTTCCGGAAAAAAAGCTGCCCTCTTGCTGACATTGGGTGAGCATAATAGGTATTTCACCTCGGAAAAATTTTAAACCGTTTTATCCAAACAACCTCTGATGGGATAATTGCATAGAGTTTGGGGTGAGAATCCAGCAAAGCTGTTCTGTTAGGAGCGATTCATCAAGATTTGGAGGATTGAACCGACAGATCGGTATAAAATTCCAGTCGAAGGATTCGGTTGATCACTGTGGAACTTCTCAACACTTGTAAGATTTCTTCGTTGATCTTGGAGCGTTGAAAAATTCCGGACTTGCTTTTTTGCAGCAGAGGTGAGCCGCAGATCGTTCGTGACCAAAACAGATAGCTAAAGGAGTTAATTGCAAATCGTGGTGTCAATGGTAAATGAAGCAACCTTTATTCTAAATTGGGGGAATAAGGGGCTAGCGAACCCAAGCGAACCCTTGCTTGAGAATTGCCCAAATGATCGGCGAACTTGCTCTTGATCTGGGCAAAGTTTTCTTGTAGGGTAGGCAGTATATTCAGCCAGGCATCTGTTGAGCAACCCCCAAACTGAGCAAACCAACTCCACTCAGGCTAGAAGGGATGATCAACAGTCAGTCAAACGGTGAGTTAGCCGAACAGTGGAATGATTTAATGTTAATCAGCCCTCGTTCATCCCAAAGACCAACGACCATTGATCGGGTGATTTTCTTCTACGGTGAACGAGTATTTGAGCGGGTATTGAGGACGGTAAAACGTCAACAAAATCTCTAGTCAGAGAAGAATTGCTTGACTAAAAATGATTACAGTTTACTCAATGTTAACAGGCTAATCTAGTTCTCAAGGAATTACCCAAGTTGCGAAAATTTGCTTGTTAAGTGACAACGGATAGTCAGCAGAAAAACGGATGATTTAGGTAACAGGTGAAAGGTGATAGGGGACTGTTTAGGTGAGAGTTTATAGATGACAGGTGACTGTTTTTTATTGAACTTATGAACTCCTGAACTTCTGAAGTTTTTAATTAATGTACCCATTGCCCAGTACCCGGTCTAAAATCCGTTCTTTCTTAATAAATATCTGTTTCAGTTTATTATTCTAGAAATTCTCTGTGAGCCGCAGATCGCAGGGTTTATTCTCCCGTTCCAACTCAAATCGTTAGAAGAAACATCATTGATCAACGATGCTCCTCCGGAGAAGCTCCGCGAACAATTCAAGTCAACATCAGAGGTACACGCAGCGTAGCTGCCTCCTGTGTTGCTAAGTTTTGAGGAAATTAGATGTCAAAACAAATTATCATTGCCGAACAGCATCGAATTGCAGCTGTTTTTTCCGAAGATCAAATTCAAGAACTCGTTGTTGCAACCGGAAATCACCAAGTTAGTGATATTTATTTAGGAGTTGTTGAAAATGTCCTGCCTGGAATTGATGCAGCGTTTGTGAATATTGGGGACGCAGAACGGAACGGATTTATCCATGTTTCTGATCTCGGCCCTTTACGGTTGAAAAAGTCTTCCGGTTCGATCACCGAATTATTAGCACCTCAACAAAAAGTGTTGGTGCAGGTGATGAAAGAACCCACCGGGACGAAAGGCCCGCGACTCACAGGAAATATTACCTTACCGGGTCGCTACTTAGTCCTGATGCCTTACGGACGGGGTGTCAATTTATCCCGTCGGATTCGTTCGGAAACGGAACGAAATCGCCTGAAAGCACTTGCCATTTTAATTAAACCCTCGGGGATGGGATTGTTAGTGCGAACAGAAGCGGAAGGGATGGCAGAAGATGCCATTTTGGAAGACTTGGAAAGTCTACAAAAACAATGGGAAAACGTTCAACAAGAAGGCAGTTCAACTCGACCTCCGGCTTTACTCAATCGCGACAATGACTTTATTCAACGGGTGTTGCGCGATATGTATAGTGGCGATGTCAATCGCATTGTCGTAGATTCTCACTCCGGGATTAAGCGCGTTAAGCAACATTTGATGAACTGGAGTGCAGGTAAAGCACCCCAGGGAGTTTTGATTGATCACCACCGAGAACGCATTCCGATTCTGGAATATTTTCGGGTAAATGCGGCGATTCGTGAAGCCCTGCGACCTAGAGTTGATCTACCCTCGGGAGGGTATGTTGTGATTGAGCCAACAGAGGCTTTAACGGTGATTGATGTCAACTCCGGTTCGTTTACCCGTTCAGCAACCTCGCGAGAAACTGTTTTGTGGACAAACTGTGAAGCGGCAACGGAAATTGCCCGTCAGTTGCGCTTACGCAATATTGCCGGGGTGATCATTGTCGATTTTATCGATATGGATTCCCGTCGTGATCAATTGCAAGTGCTGGAACACTTTAATAAGGTTCTCAAAGCTGACAAAGCACGACCCCAAATTGCTCAATTGTCGGAGTTGGGGTTAGTAGAGTTAACCCGCAAGCGTCAGGGACAAAATATCTATGAGTTGTTTGGGCGTCCTTGTCAGACTTGTAACGGATTAGGGCATTTAGTTCATCTTCCGGGTGAATCTGAAGTCGAACTGACTGAAAGCACGACGACAGGGGAACGGGTGGTATTAACACCTCGCAGTGGATTGTCTGTCAGTAGTCTACCGGAGATTACAGAACGGCTTCTTCCTGAGAAAACGATGGTTTTGGATGCACCGCAACCCCGAGAAGAACCCGAAACTGTAGAGCTTGATTCTTCTAGCAATTTGCAAGATTTAGAGCTAATTAACCATCCCAGCTATCAAGATATTAGTACAGCCGGTAATGCTCGTCGGCGTCGGCGTCGGCGAATTGGGGAGTTGGATTCTTTGGTTCGTGATTCGGAACCGAGCCGCAATCATTTGCGACTCGCCCCTACCAGTGGATACAATGAAAATCGTCCAGAACTTCAGTTATCGGAAGGATTACCCACCCGAAGCACCTTAGCAGAAAGAAGCCGCACGGTTAAGTCCGAAACCCTGAAACCGCCTACAGAACAGCCGGAAGTTATTTCTGTTGAAATGACTTCTGATGAACAACAGATGTATGCCATGATGGGCATCTCACCGTTGCTGCTTTCTCATCAAACCCTAAAAAATACCAGAAATGTAATTGTGACTGTCCGTTTACCCGGAGAAGAACCGCCCTCACCCAAGGATCTTTTAGAGGAAAGTGAGGAAGAACCCATAGAAGTACCTTCACCTGAACCCTTTGAGTCAACGGTGAGCATGGATTCTTTTTCTATTGAGCCTCCAGAGGAAATTGCTGTTGAGGAGTTTTCCCCTTCTCCGTCCTTAGCTGTTGCAGAGGATTTAGAAGATTCTCTCGATTTAGAGGATGATTCAGACTCCTCAAGTCGTCGGCGTCGGCGTCGGCGTTCCTCTGCGGTACCTGACTAGGTAAACACTGCTCACTGATAGGGGTAATTCATGAATTACCCTTACAAACTGTTCACTGTCAAGAACTCGCCCTGACTCTGACTTTGCAGAAACAGTGGAGAACGAAACCGGGTTAGCAAGTCCTCGTAATCAAAGAATTCTATGCCTCAATTCATTGCTGGTGTTGATGAAGTCGGACGGGGGGCTTTGTTTGGCCCGGTTGTCGCGGCGGCGGTGATCTTGTCGGATGAAGCGATCGCTCAATTAGCGGCTTCTGGTGTGCGAGATAGCAAACAGTTACAGCCCAAGGCTCGGAAACGACTCGCATATCAGATTAGAGCGATCGCCTTAGACTGTAAAATTGGCATTGCATCGGTGCGAGAAATTGATCGCCTTAATATTCTCCAGGCGACGTTGTTGGCGATGAAGCGATCAATTTTGAAGTTGAAACCGCCTCCTGACTTGTGTTTAATTGATGGGAATCAACCCATTCCTGGATTATTGATTCCCCAACAAACTGTGATCAAAGGCGATCAAACTTCAACGGTAATTGCTTCTGCGAGTATTGTGGCTAAGGTCTGGCGAGATGAATTAATCGTGCGTTTAGCCAACAAATATCCCGAATATGACTTGATTAACAATAAAGGATATGGAACGAAAAAACACCAACAAGCATTACAACGCTATGGCCCTTGTTTGCAACACCGACTTTCGTTTAGTCCTTGTCAAATCGGCTTGGGTTTAATATGACGTTGATGGATGGAATCTCGCCCTAAAAAGGATGTAAGCAACCCCGCTCTGAAGAGACGGGGCTTCAGCTAAGAAATTAGTCGAAGCCGTGCTTACCAGCCTAAGACTTAGTTGTCTACGTTATCGGCAAGTGTTGAAGTTCCTACCAAGGGATGCGTAGCTAGTCCCTTGCTCTAGAACCAAAAAGTTAAACAGTTTTAAGGTCACTGAAACAGTGCTTTTTGGATAGTTACCGACCGATAACATTGGCGAAGCTAACGTTACTGAAAAGGAAAGACACAACAATGTCTAAAAAACCAAATTACGTTTTTGTTCTTGATACCAAACGCCAACCTTTGACTCCTTGTAAGCCGTCAGTAGCGCGGAAGTTATTGAATGCTAGAAAGGCTAAAGTTTTCAGATTGTATCCATTTACGATAATTTTAAATAAGGAGGTAGCTGATAGTTCAGAGTCATTAACGTTGAAAATTGACCCGGGTTCAAAAGTTACTGGGCTAGCTATACTCTCATGCTCTAAACTTCTGTGGGTAGCTGAACTAATTCATCGGGGTCAAACGATTAAAGCTGCTTTAGAATCAAGACGTTCCTTGCGTCGTAGTCGTAGAAATCGACATACCCGCTATAGGAAGCCAAAATTTCTAAATAGAACCCGTACCAAAGGTTGGTTAGCTCCTAGTCTTCAGCATCGTGTAGAAACAACATTGACTTGGGTAAACAAGTTATCAAGGCTTGTACCTATTCGATTCATTTTTCAAGAACTTGTCAGGTTTGATTTACAGCAGATAGAAAACCCAGAAATCTCTGGGGTTGAATATCAACAAGGTGAACTGGTTGGATACGAGGTTCGCGAGTATTTACTCAACAAATGGGATAGAAAATGCACTTATTGCGGTGCTGAAAATGTTCCATTACAAGTTGAGCATATTCATCCTAAAGCTAAAGGTGGTACAAACCGAATTTCCAACCTGTGTCTAGCCTGTGAGCCATGCAACATCAAGAAAGGAACAAAATCAATCGAGCAATTCCTTTCAAAAAAACCTGATGTTCTGAAAAAAATTCTAGCTCAAGCCAAACGACCATTAAAGGATGCAGCATCGGTTAATTCTACTCGTTGGGCGTTATTGAATGGATTAAAAGATACAGGGTTAGACGTTACGACAGGTTCAGGTGGTTTAACAAAATTCAATAGAACGAGGTTACAACTACCTAAAACTGATTATTTCGATGCCGCCTGCGTAGGTGACACTCTTGAACTTTTTGTATTAGCTAATCAGCCGTTATTAATCAAAGCAACAGGGCATGGCTCAAGACAAATGTGCCGTACTGACAAATTTGGCTTCCCGTCTAGATATGTTCCCCAATTCAAGTTGATCAAGGGTTTTCAGACAGGTGACATTTTGACATACTCCCCATTTCTAAAGAAAGGGGATTCTCCAAGCCTCACGGCTTTGGATTACTGATTCATTGACAACCCTTACAGCAAGCTAGTTTCCTAACCTACTCCAGAGGGGTGAGTCTCCCCAGTCGTTCATCCCATTTCAGAGATAGTTTCGGTATGCCCTACCGTACTTGAGAAAAAAATGCTTGATTCTCTGTACTTGGTGCTTTAAGGTTTTATATGGCCAAAGCATTTCTTGCAAGAACCCCATACCTTAAGTTTTCAAGGTTCATTGCATCGATTAGATGCTGGGTTTTTCAACTGGTTGAATACCCTGCCAGTTGAGTTATTAT
>NZ_LATL02000243.1 GCF_000972705.2 Limnoraphis robusta CS-951
TCCCATTTCAGAGATAGTTTCGGTATGCCCTACCGTACTTGAGAAAAAAATGCTTTGTTCTCTGTACTTGGTGCTTTAAGGTTTTATATGGCCAAAGCATTTCTTGCAAGAACCCCATACCTTAAGTTTTCAAGGTTAATTGCATCGATTAGATGCTGGGTTTTTCAACTGGTTGAATACCCTGCCAGTAGAGTTATTATAGCATTAGAAAGAGCCTTATATCCCCATACCTGAAGGTAGGGGCGTGTGCGGCAATTTTTGGTAAACCCAAATAGCGATGTTTGGGAATCCCTCTCTATAATCTCTGATTTAGAGAGGGAGGATGTCAATGAACCTGTACCAATTCTAGAAGTTCATTTCAGCAGCTTGAACCTTTTCAACCTGTTTCTTCTTCAGAACCAGCATAATTTGAGTCAACATGACTAAGGCAAAGAAAGCCAACAACCACTGAATGCGACCTGCACTTTGCAAGACAATTTCAGTATCCGCTTGACCAAAACCACCGACGTTTGGATCACGGTTTAGGGGTTGACTTGCGGCTACCTCTTGACCTTCTGAAACGATCAGTTCAGGGCCAGGAGGAACGGTATCAACAACGGTTTTACCCTCAGCCGTTTTAATACTGACTTGGTAGCCAAGGTCTTCTTCAGAGGTAATTTGAGTAATGATACCGGCAGCAGAGGCTTTATAAACCGCGTTGTTACTTTGGTTTCCAGCCGGATAAACCTGTCCACGACCTCGGTTTCCACCGACATGAACAGCGTATTTACCGTAAGTTACAGAAGAATCTGTTCTCGGATCAGGAGAGAGAACCGGGAAGACAATTTCTTGGTATTGTTCACCGGGTAACGGCCCAACCAAAACCACATTGTCTTGATCTTCGCTATAAGGTTGGAAATAGAGATCGCCGATTTCTTCTTGTAATTCTTCGGAAATCCGTTCAGGCGGGGCAATTTTAAAGCCTTCAGGAAGCATTAAAACCGCACCGACGTTTAAACCACCTTTGCTACCATCGCCTAAAACTTGCTGGGCGCTGGTGTCATAGGGAATTTTAACAACTGCTTTAAAAACAGTATCCGGCAGAACAGACTGAGGAAGTTCAACTTTTGTCGGTTTTGCGCCCAGGTGACAGTTCGCACAAACAATTCGTCCAGTGGGTTCGCGGGGAGTTTGTGGGGCTGTTTCCTGCGCCCAGAAGGGATAGGCAGCCGCCGCTTGAGGGAGGGCAATATCGCTTGTTAGGAAGAAAGTGACGGATGCGATCGCAACCAGCATCATCTTCCAAGTTGCCCGAATGCTACGATGCAGCATTGCAGTTTGGTCAGATTTTGACATTAGAAATGTTTTTACTCGCTCAAAGTCAAGGGATTCTACTTGAGATTAGGAATTTTAGGGTTTAATTTCCCCAATCTCAAATTTTATGCAAATTTATTAAGCCCACCAGGGGTTTTCACCTGTACGGAAATCGGTTTCTGTCCAGGGGGTAAAGGTTACTTTGTCGTTTTCCACATTGGCATGAGCCAAGGCGAGAGATAAAGGAGCAGGCCCCCGAACAACTTTACCTTGGGCATTATACTGTGAACCGTGACAAGGACAGATAAATTTGTCTTCACTGCCGTTCCAAGGGACAACACAGCCTAAGTGAGTGCAGACGGCGTTAATGCCATAGTCCGACAATGTGCCGTCTGTTTCCACCACTAAGTAAGTCGGATCACCTTTTAAGCCTTGGGCTAAGGTGCGATCGCCTGGGTTATGGCTGGCTAAAAATTGACTGGCAAGGATATCACTCCCAACGGCATCTTTGGCGATCACACCCCCACCCGCAGCACCGCTTGAGCGGGGGATAAAATATTTAACGAAAGGGTAAAGCGCACCCAGAGCTACACCTGTGGCTGACCCAAACGTTAAAAGGTTCATAAACTGGCGACGCCCCATACTAGGAGCTTCTGGCGTTTCAGAAATTTGAGTCATAATTGACGCAGTTGATTCTATCTTGTGTATGTTAGTTTTTGAGAGCTTTGCAGCCAAAAACAAAAAATGTATTGCAGATTAGCTTGAACTATTGCACCAAGTCTGCTATGGATCAAGACTAGACAGAATGGTTCTATCAGGCTTTTCCCATCATCAGAGTATTATTACATTTTTTAAACAAGCTCTTTTATTATTACAAAATGTAAACGGGTTCATTCAGGAGCGAGCCATGACGGGCAGAGAATTACATCAGCTACTGTTGGACAAGTGGGGGGTATCCTATGACGTTCAGTTGCGGCGAACCCGAGGCAGGGTTTTCTTGCAGATCATGTGGAAATACCTCGAACAGATGTCTTTTCCGTTGAGTGAGGCGGACTACATTGCTCATTTGAACGCGATCGCTCAATATCTTAACGGATGGGGCAGTGTAGAGTTGGTGAAAAACTACATTCAAAATACCCGAGAAAAACCCCGCCTGGGTAAAGCGGTGAGTATTCCTCTAGACTTAGGAGAACGGGCTTCAGAATGGATCTTGTGATCGGGAACGGGGAAGCTGAACAGCTTATGACTCATCCGATGAACTTTAACGAATTTTTGACTGCTTTCTTTGGCATTTTTACCCAAAGAAGTTTTCGTGGTGCTGATTTTTTAAGTTATTTGAATCGCTCAGATGCTCAACGAAGTGGAGACGAGGCATCAATTGTTGATACGGCGATCGCCAGTCCCTTGTTAGGCTTATTGGGCTTTGAGGCTGGAGAACGAGTTTATAACCAGCAACACTTGGGCGATCGCCCTGACTTTGCCCCCAGTGATCCGGTGTATGGAACTTGCTTCATTGTGGAGGACAAGAGTACATCCCTGTCGCTGACTTTCGATTTAAATGATCCCAATAGCCATCTTTCTCAGCTTAGAGGATACATGAAAGGTGTGCGTTTGGGCTGGTTGATGAATGGTAAGCAGTTCACAGCATGGCGCTTTGATGATCCTGATAACCCCCAGCGTCTCATTGATCTGGAAATTCCAGCGGCAATTCAAGAGTGGAATCAGGGAGAAGCATCCACCCTGTCGGATGCAACCAACCAGGCACTCCATGATCTGTTTGACTTGTTTCGCAAAGAAGCATTCACCAGTCTGCAACGACTAGAAGCAGATTTGGCATTGGATGAGGAAGCATGGCAACGGCAGGCGTTACCTCTGGGAAATGGCAGTGGCAATGAACCCCTATTGGTAGAAGCGTTGCAGTCGCTTGTGTTGGAACTTCAGCGCAATGCTAGACGATTGCTGACGAATCATTTAACTCGTTATGCAGACTATCAGGATAAGGCAAATCGGATTGCTGATGATGCCGTAGAGACGGCAACTCAAGAAATTCAGCGATTACGAGAGCGGGTTTTAACTAGCCTGAATCAAATTCAGAGCTTGGTTGATTTGAGTTCGGATGATCGAGCAGCGATCGACGCAATCTTCTTGCGGTTAGAACAGGATGCCAGAGCTTATATCAGTCCTAAAGATGTCTTTGCTAATATTCTGACAATTTTGACTCGGGCATTTCAACAGAAATATGCAAACCAGCCAAAATCACCCAGGGCACCATCAACATTAGAGGGAGGATACACTCCGGTAAATGATGCGCTCAAGCCCTACGTTGAGAAGGTGTTTACCTGGCATCAACGACAGGCTACCCTCCGGCAAGGCTACCAAATAGATATTCGGGTACATGATGATTACACGGTTTGGACTGCTTTGGTGCAGGAAACCATGTTGGGAGAGTTAGAAGAAGCTCAACGCCAGGATGAATTTGCTCTGCAAGCAGCGTATGTTGTTTTTATTCGGCTGTTGTTGATTCGAGTCTGTGAGGATAAAGGCGTTTTTCCGCATCGGTTTGTGTCAGATGGTGGGGTGAAACGATGGCAGGAAAACATCGAACGGTATTGGCAATTTGCCACAGGGAATCCCTACAATCCCTTGATGGATATGGCATACAACAATGCCCAAAATATCTATGCCCACTTTTTTACGGGGCGAGAACTATTCAACTGGTTCTTGTTGGATCAACAACAGTTAGTGATGACGTTGCACCAACTCAGTCGCTTCAACTTTGCTGGGGTCGATTCGGATATTGTTGGAACAGTTTACAGCACCTATGTCAACCGCAAGGAGAAGAAGGAGAAGGGACAATATTACACCCCTCCAGAAATCGTCAATTATATTTTGGATGAGGTGGGCTATCGAACAGGAACAGGTATTATTGGAGCCAATAAACGCCTGATTGATCCGGCTTGTGGAAGTGGTTCGTTTTTGGTGGCAGCCGCAAAACGATTAGTCGAAACCTACAAAGGCAATGCCAACCAAATTGATGATCCGTCATCGGTATTGGATCGCGTGCAAAATAACCTCTATGGCTTTGATCTCAATCCATTCGCTTGCTACTTATCGGAAGTCAATTTGCTGATTCAGGTCTTAGATCTGGTCAAGCTAGCACATGACAAAGGACAACGCCCCAAAATCCAACGCTTCCATATCTACAACGTTGATGCCCTGGCACGACCAACGGGAACCTACCGTTCTCTGATGTTTAACACGCTGATTGCAGAAGAAAGCGATCAGGTTGATCAAATTAAAAGCAGATCGAAAAACACCCCCTATGCAAATGGCTTCGCATTCGTTGTAGCCAATCCGCCTTATGGTGCAAGTTTAAGCGACGAATATAAGCTTGTACTACGTTCTGATTATGCAGATATTTTTTACGGAGTCCCTGACACCTATACTTTTTTCTTAAAACTTGGACTTGAGCTTTTAGCCCAGCAAGGAAAGCTAGGTTTCATCACACCAAGTACATATCTGATGGGTACTAATACTGTTGCCTTACGCGATCAAATCTTGGCTACAGGAAAAGTAGAACAAATTGTAGATTTACCTCAGGGTATTTGGTCAGATGCCAATGTAGATTGTGTTTTACTTTTTCTGGCTAAAGAAGATGATGAAAGTGCTAGAAACGCGCATCAGCCACAAATCAACATTTTAGGGCTGCGTGATTCTCTTGAGAAATTGATATCTAGAAATTGGGATGAGACTCTTGTTCAACAACAAATGCTTTGGATAAGCGATCCAAAGCACGAGATTAGCATTCGATATGATAGCTTAATGCAGCAAATTGAAAACGCTTGCCGCATTCAAACGAATGGTAATGGTCATTTAACAAAGATCCTAAGACTGGAAGATGTAACCGATAGTAGTCCAGCAATTGAACCTTATAGAACAAAAGCTGAAGGCAAGGTAAATCGATATATTAAAACACGTAGAGAAGTACCTGAAGGTGAAACAGATTGGAAGCCGCTTTTAGATAGCACAAGCTTTGTGGGGCGATATGAACTTAGATGGGGTGACCAAAAACCATACATTAAATATGGAGGGTGGTTATGGAGAATGCGTGAGCCAAAATATTTTGAATCTCCAAAGCTGCTTGTCCAATCCATAAGGAATCGTGCCTTAAAGAGAAGATTGGTTGCTTCTTTCGACTCACAAGGGTTCTTTAATCGAAAGAATTTTATCAATATTATCTCTAAGGATCAGCAAGATTATGATTTAAAATACATTCTTGCTTTATTTAATTCGTCATTACTCAATTCATGGTATCGTAGCCGTTTTGATAATGTTAATATTAATCCATCTTATTTTCGGCAACTTCCTATCTATCCTGCTGATGCTGAAACTCAAGCAGAGTTAGTTGAAAAAGTCGATCGCATCCTCTCCAAAAATGCTCAACTCAATGAATTTCGAGAGCAGGGCTATGTCATTCGTAAACAACGTGATGGCAATACTGTAATTGAGATTCCCTACGATCGCCTTTTAGCCAAAGTTCAACAAAGAAACTCCAACTTTTCAACATTGACTCTGTTTGATGCGAAAGCCGCAGGCCTATTCACCATTCCCGATCGCTGCGATTTACAAGTTTCGATTAGCAGCAATGTCTATACACCCGATCGCTACCCTACGAGTGTTGTATTGCGCCATAACAAGCTTTGGCTTGTGGTTGAAGATGATAATATTCGCCGTTATCTCCTCGGTTACTTAAAATTGCCCCAATGGAAAGGCAAAACCTGGGATGAAATTAAAAACCAGGTTACTCTACCCTATGAAGCCAATGACCTCAACACCTTTTTTGCGACTGAACAACAACGCCGTTCCGAGATTCAAACCTTGCTTGATGAAGTTGCCCAGATCGACGCAGAGATTGACGAAAAGGTATTAGATTTGTATGGGATTACCAATCCAGGCGATCGTCAGCGAATTTTAGGCAGTGCATCAAACTCTGAAGAGGATGAAGCCAACGAGAGTGAGGAAGCCGAATAAGAAAAACAAGGGAAAAGGGAAAAGCTTTCAAAATCAGGTTCCGGCTCTTAGTCCCGTCCCGATCGCCTTGGCAGTTGCTATTTTAACAAAAAATTGATTTTTTCAATTCCATTTTTCCCGCAAAAACACCACAAAAAAACACTCCTGACGACCACAGAATCAAACGTTAAAAATGCGGCTATTCTACAGGTAACAACAGTTTAAATTCTTCGGCATCAACCGTTTCAGAGCCTTGAGGCCATTGACTATAAACCCTTGCTAACAAGTGTTGTGCTAGCTTCAGATTACCCTGTTGATGCCACATCTGCGCTAAACTAATAGCTGCTCGGAGTTCTAACAGCTTTCCGCCCTGAGCATGAGCAATTTCAATGGCTTTATTGAGATAATATTCCACAGATTGGGAATGAGGAGCAGACGCTTGACTTTGAGCCACCAACATCGCCACTTGTTCCGGATGCAAACTTTGTCCGCCTCCACCTTTGGCATACATTAACTCTCCTCTCAGGCGGAAAAGTTCAGCTTCCCAAAAGCGTTCTCCGGTTCTTTCTACCGTAGACAAAGCCTCTTTCAACACTGCTAACCCCGCTTCAAATTGTCCCGCTTTCGCATGAGCTTGAGCTAACAATCCCAAAAAATAAGTCCAAGAAATTTTAGCGCCTGTTGCCGCATGAGCCGCAATTCCTCGGCGGAGTTGATTAATTCCTAAGTCAGTTTGTCCGAGTTCGACTAACGCCCAGCCTTGCATAATCACACCTGTGGCTAACCAAAACTCAAAGCGTTGTTCACTGGCTAATGCAATAGCGGCTTCTGCTTGTTGTTCAACAGCTTCCGGTTCTTGGCGCAGTTGATGAAACATCGCCTTCATACAAAGCGCAAACCCGGTACTGTAAGGATGAGACAACTCCAACGCCAAATGAATCGCATCTTCACTGTACTGTACTGAGGCTTCGCTTTGTCCGAGTAACCAAGCACTCAACGACATATAGGATAAACTCGCCACTCCGACATCTTGCCCAGTCAGACGAGTTTGACAAGTACGATTGGTTTTTTGATAAAGTTCATAGCTGGTTTTCCAATGTTCGTGAGCCGCCTGCAAACGTCCGAGATAAAATAAGGCAAATCCCAGGGTAAAACGGGCTTCCATCTCCAAAATCGGATCATTGTGACGTCGAGCTAAACCCATTAACCGACTGCCAAAATCGAGGGCGATTTTATGTTCACAACGAGCCGCGTGATATCCCCATAATCCCCAAAATACTGAAAATAATTGCGGTGTCGTTCCCAATTCCTGACAGATTTCTCGACTGCGTTTGTAGATTTGTTCGACTTCTAGAGAAGCGTAACCCTTGGTTGCAATCAAAGCCTTTCCAAGAGTCGTTTGTAAATCCAGTTCTTGCTTTAAGAAATCAACACTCGAAGCGCCTCCTAATAAAGAAATGGTTCGACCTTGTTCAGCTTTGAGGGTGTCAATCAAATCAAGTCCTGATTTGAGATGAGCAATGGCTTCTTCATTGGCTGAAGCCAGAAACGCTTTTTCTCCTGCTTTTTGCCAATAGTTAATCGCAGAAAAGGGCAATCCAGCTTTGGTATAATGATAGGCGAGTAATTCCGGTTCACGCCCCGCCACAATCGGAAATTCAGCTTCCAGGACGCGAGCAATCCGACGATGATATTGCGCTCGGGTGCTTCTGAGTAAGGATTCATAGGCGGCATCTTGAATGAGAACGTTTTTAAAGCTGTAGGTGGCTTTCGGGAGTTCTCCGTTAACAAACAGGAGCCGTGTCTCAACCAACTTTTCTAAACCTCGAATAATACTGGCTTGATCGAGAGCAATTGCGGGTAAAGCTTGACGGCCATTGGTCGGAGTCGGGCTGGGTTCTTCGTACAGAGCCAGCGATCGCAATAATTCATAACTGAACTCTCGACCAATGGTAGCGCCGAGTTGGGCGACTTCTTTAGCTCCATCGAGGCGATCGAGTCGTTCCATCAACAATCCCTTAAGAGTGTCGGGAATACTAAGAGTCGGTAGAGGGCCTGTGAGTTCGTAGCTGTCTTCGGTTTCCTCAAATGGCCCCGACTCAATCACCATTTTGGTCATCTCCTCAATAAACAGGGGAATACCATCACTTTTTTCAACGATAAGTTTAGACACCGCAAAGGGTAAGCGTTTACCGCCTGTAACACCGTGAATGATTTGTTCAATTTGATTGGCCGGAAGATGGTTGAGGTTAATCTGAGTGACATGAGGGAGACGCAGCCAATGGGATTGAAAACCGGGTCGCATGGTATAAATCCGCAAAATGGGATAATTGGTTTCTTCGCGGATCAGACGGTCGGCTAGTTCTAGGGTAGAAGGATCAATCCAGTGCAGGTCTTCAACGAGAACTAAAAGCGGTTGCTGACTAGCGCTCTTGTGGATCATCGCCAGCATGACTTCTAACAGCTTTTGTTTAGTGGCTTGGGGCGACAGGTTAAGGGTCGGATAATCCTGTTGATCGACAGATAGGGATAGCAACTGAGCGAACAAAGGAACCGCTTCTTGACGGGGAATTTGATGAGAGTCGAGGAACTGTTCAAGTTTGTCAAGTTGCTCTTCGGGTGAGTCTTCACGAGTTAGTTTTAAGACTCGTTCGGCGATTAGTTCGATAATGGGATGGAAAGGCGTATTTTGATAGTAGGGAGAACAGAAAACTTCTCGCAGGGTGTAGGTATCGTTGGCAATGCGTTCTCGGAAAGCTTGAACGAGGCGGGATTTCCCTAATCCGGCTTCTGCCATTAATAATACTACTTCTCCCCGCCCGGATTTAACTCGTTCCCAGATGCCTTGTAGCTGTTCGAGTTCGGCTTCTCGGCCGACATAGGGAGTCCAACTGCTTTCGGCGACTTTCTGACGCTTGCAGGAGGAGGCTTCTTGCAACACTTGGTAAATTTCAACCGGAGTTGAGATGCCTTTGAGTGAATGTTGACCTAATGACTGAAATTCAAAGATACCCTGTACCAGTCGATAGGTTGTGGGACTGACAACGGCGGTACTGGGTTGAGCGAACCCTTGCAGTCGGGCAGCAAGATTGGGCGTTTGGCCGATGGCTAATTCTTCCCGTTTATTTCCCGCCCCGACTTCTCCAACCACGACTAAGCCTGTATGGATACCTAAGCGGACTGACAGTTGCAGACAACGGTTAGCAATACAACCGAGTTTGAGTGTGGCAATGGCTTGAATAATCCCTAAAGCAGCCCGCAGCGCTCGTCCGGCATCGTCTTCATGGGCAATGGGATACCCAAAGTAGACTAAAATGCCATCTCCGAGATATTGGGCAATGTGTCCTTCATATTTGAGTACGACTTCGGCACAGGTTTCTTGGTATTTTTGAATTAACTCTCGGAGTTCTTCGGGGTCGAGTTCTTCCGATAAGGCTGTCGAACCCACCAAGTCACAAAACATCACCGTAAGCTGACGTCGTTCAGCCGGTCGCATGGGAGTTGCTTCTACGGGTCTGATGGGGCTGACCGTTTTGGGCTTACCCTCGCTTTTTAAGGATGTACCGCATTCTGTACAATATTTCGCTTGGGGTGAATTTTTATGTTTACAGTTGGAACAAGTTTTATACAGAGATGTGCCACATTCGGCACAGAATTTCGCACCTTCTGAATTTAAAATGCCACAATTCGGGCAATTCACCATTACCTGAATATTCTGGCTTAGGGAAGAACTTTTGCTCATCTCATACCTCAAGGCAGGGAGTTATCTGTCAAACTTTCGCATACCTTGCATCGTATCGAAGAGTTTCAGAAAGATCCGTTCATTTTTCTCTCTATCGGCTTAACCCGTTTTATGCTTTGACACCGCAGTTGTTTTTAGGGGGGTGATTGTTAGAACTGTCGAAACACAGAGGGATCATTAAATTTGAAGACTGAGGGGGAATTCCCATGCCTTTTAAATCAGCCAGACAGAAGCCTTTGTAACCGATAATAAATGCTAAAATGTTCGTTAGTCGATCACCCACCCGACTAACGTGTAAACTACCCTTTGGGTATCCAGTTTGTACAAGGGCACCAATTCGGGGAATCAGACGAGTCACTGGTAGCTAATCAAGAATCCATACTGGTCTGAATCAATCATTGCAGGAAAACCTATAGCTTCGGCTAGGTCAAAAGCGTTTTTCGCCGCGTTCGGTGATTGAAACAATGACAAACGTAATGTGCGAAGGTCGGATGAGTGTTGAACCGGATTACAACCAACAGTGCCTTGATAAGTTAGTTTGGGCGATGAGTCAGCTTGATATTGCTGTAGAACGCCAGGAGTTAGCTAAAATTACAGAACTCATCGTCCAGACGATGACAGGGCCTTGGCGTTATTTTCACACGCCAGAACACATTTTTGAAGTGGGTGGGTCGGAGGATGCTATTGAGGTTCTGGCCGCTTTATTTCACGATGTTGTTTATGTACAGGTCGATCAAAGTGTTAATTTTAATTTAAGTTATTACATTGTTCCGTTTATCCGACAGGTCGGAGAGCGTCTGATCATTCGCGATAGTTCTCAATTGCCCCCTGACCAGAGTTTTGAGATGGTGATGCGGGTTTTTTATTTTGCCCCCAGTCAGACACTTTCTCCTTTGGAGGGACAAAATGAGTTTTTGAGTGCCTTGGTGGCGGCGAAGGTTCTGGATTCATTTATTCCGCCAGAATTGATTCTTCAAATTGTTGCTTGTATTGAAGCCACGATTCCTTTCCGAACTCATAATGCAGAAGGACTCAACAATAGTGATATTTTATATCGCCGTTTACAAGCGATTACTCAACAGTTGAATCTGAAGCTAACAGATCAGGAATTGAAGGCTAATATTATCCGCTCCGTGCGCCTTTCTAATCGAGATGTCGGCAGTTTTGCTCATCCGAATCCGGCTCGATTTTTAGATAATACTTGGAATTTACTCCCGGAAACTAATCATCATCTAAAATATTCCAGTTCTTATACAATTAATCAATATCGTACCGCCTTACAAAAGATGGAAGGCTTTCTCAATTTTATTAAGCCGGAAGTGATTTTTCATCAGTTTCAGGGATATCCGGAAGATGAAGTTTATCAACATTTAGTCGAGAGCGCTCGCAAAAATATTGCAGTTGGACAACTCTATCTCGGTAGTAAACTGTTTACAATTGCTTTTCTAGAAGCCCTTTCTCTCCGCTTTGGCCGAGTCATTCCGGTTTCGACTTTGATGGGAGAAATGCCCACTGAAAACTTTGTGGCGGCTTCTTTGGTTGATTTTTTACCGGAAATTTCCCATCCTTATGAACCTAAACATCAGTTAGAACAACAGGTTTTAACGCTGTTAGATAAAGGACGCACTCAAAACGCATCCTATGATATTAAAAACTCTCCTCTAGCGACTTACATGGTTAAATCTATGGGGTTTGATGAGATTCGACACCAACGAAACCGCGCTCAAGAATTCTTTCAAAATGTGATTTCTTCAGAGGAATTTTTAGCCGGTTGTGATGCTCATGTGAAAAAGACGGTAACAGATGGAATTGTGAAGTTATTTGATAGTCGAAAAGCCGCTTTATGTCGTTATTAAACAGTTATCAGTGACCCGTGATAACTGTTAACTGTTAACGGTCTTTGCTCCAACGTTCTGTGCCTTTTTTTGTGGGTAAACCTGCTGTGTTAAACGTCCAGATATCGCGTTTTTGTTGCGGCCCATAACTGAGATGAATGGGTCTGTTTTGACCATAAAAATAAAGGGAATCAAAAGGCAAATTTGTTGCTAAAATCCAATCAATAAATTGATCACTCTCTAAATTTTTAATTAGACAATCACAAGCCGCACCCAGTCGATCACAATAATATTGACCATTTTTTTTGACTTCATGTGCCATGTGTTGATCGAGGTTGGGTGCAACTCGACCATTTTTGAGTCCGGTTATCGGATCTTTTTTTTCAAGAAACCGTTTTAAATCTTTTGAACAAAACCCATAGGTGAGTTGAAATCGTTCGATACCAAAATAGTCAATAATGGGATCAATCAGGAATTGATTTAATGCTTGAATGGCGACAATACTTTCGGTGGAATCGGGATAGGGATTAATCTGGTTGGCATATTTTTGATAAGTCTGAGTGCAGGTACAAAAGGCTTCTAGTGTGAGATATTTTCCAAGTTTTACGTCTTTCATCGTTCTCTGGGACTTTTGAACTATCATGGAATTGAACCCTAAATTTAATCAGGGTCTGTTTGAGTGGTCATCAAAAATACAACAATATTGCCGTTTGAGGTGATGACCAATTGTTATCAAATACTGACTCAAACGATTCGCCACTGCTAGTCAGATTTCGCTATTAGTCTAAAACGTGGATGAGATAGAATACTACTACCGAATCTTAAATCTTCAGCCTGGCGCTTCTCTCGACGACGTAAAGCAGGCTTATCGAAATTTGGCATTGATTTGGCATCCTGATCGTTACCCCCACGATTCTCGCTTACAGGCTGAGGCTGAACAAAAATTTAAAGAAATAAATTATGCTTATGTTTATTTGCGATCGCGATTGAGTGATCCGCAAGTTTCTGTTTATGTTCAACGAACCCCACAACCCGCCCCGTCGAGTTCACCTGAAGCGACGGATTTCAATTTTCAGACCGCCAGAGTTGCTCGGGATTCCCCGACCCCTGTTGATTCTCCGGTTTCCTCTCCAGATACGCCTTTAATTCCTTGGGGATGGCTAACAGGTACTTTTTTGGGTTACACCCTGATCGGTTGGATTTTAACAATGTTATCCATCCCGTTGTGGAATGAAATTCTCGCCCTCATCCTGTGGCTAACGAGCGCTATTTCCGCCAGCAGTGGGAAACGCTTTGAACATTCCTGGTTTATGGCTTTGATGGTTGCCGGGGGGATCGCTGGATGGGTGGCGGGAAATCAAGCTGGAGGGATTGTCACAGGGACGGTTTGGGCTGTGATTGGTGTTGTATTAGGGGCGATCGCGGGTTCAGAAGCCAAAATTCAAGCGATTTTATGGATACTGACGATTGCAGGAATTTCGGCGATCGCCGGATTAGTGGCGGGAAGCAAAACGGGAGATTGGCGGGGAGCGCTGTTGGGGGGTATGCTAGGGGCGCTCATAGGGACGACGATGGGAATGGTTTCTGATAAAGCTTTCTCTGAAGCTAAAACCCGGAGCAAAATAGGTGCAGGAAGCGTCTTTGGATTTGGGTTCGGTGCTTGGTTAGGCGCATGGGCGGGTGCAGGACAAAACGCCGTTATCCGAGCGATTGAGAAAACGGGCTTAGAAGTGATTTTTGGAACTTGGGGTGCAATTACGGTGATCTCTGGAGTGATCGCGCAAATGGTTTCTGGTGAAAAATTGCTCGAGTCATTCAATGAGTTTTATACTTTTATAATTCTCGCTACAACTTCTGGCTTAGGATTATCACTGGGATACTGGCTAGCAAATAGAGGTTGATTTTGCTGTTCCCTACTGATTCAAAGAATAACCGCAAGAATGAGAGTTTACGGACACTGGTTTGGCTTGGGTGGACAACAATGGAACTCAATTTACGCAGATTTTTTCGGGCTTCTAATCCCGCAAAAACGCTAAATTTTGGTACAATAGAAGATCGACAATATTACATTGATTTCTCAGAAGTTCGGGGTGGGAAACTGATTGAACAAATCGCCCGGACGATTACTCGCCTTTCTCCTGATAATCCCACTTGTCAGCTTTTTACCGGACATATTGGTTCGGGAAAGTCAACGGAGTTGTTACGACTGAAGGCGGAGTTAGAAGAACAAGATTTTCATGTGGTCTACTTTGAATCGAGTAAAGATCTCGATATGGCGGATGTAGACATTACTGATATTTTGCTGGCGATCGCTCGTCAGGTGAGTGAAAGTATAGAGCAACTGAATATTCAATTGCAACCTACAGGTTTTCAAGCCTTACTTCAGGGTTTAGCCAATGTTCTGCAAGCCCAGATTGATATTCAAGCGGATCTCCCGGCGTTGGGAAGCGTCAGTGCGAATACAGACGGAGAATTTTCTCTCTCTTTGGGAATTGGTAAAATTACTGCTAAAGCCAGAGATAGTCGCGACTTACGAACTCGTTTACGTCAATATTTAGAACCGCGTACCAACACGATTTTACAAGCGATTAATCAAGAATTGCTGGAACCGTCGATTGAACAACTCAAACAGCAAGGTAAACAAGGATTGGTGGTGATTGTTGATAATCTGGATCGAATTATGAGTTCGAGAACCGCCACCGGAAGACCTCAACCGGAATATCTATTTATTGATCGCGGTGATCAATTAAATCAGTTAAGTTGTCATGTTGTTTATACGATTCCGTTGGGTTTAATTTTCTCGAATGATTTAGGACGACTCACTAATCGATTTGGAGGTGATCCGAAAACATTACCGATGGTTCCGGTGCGTTTTCAAGATGAAACTCCCTGCGAAGAAGGGATAGAATTATTGCGACAAATGGTAATGGCGCGATCTTTTCCTGACATTCAACCGGATCAATATTCTGCTTTGATCACTCAAGTTTTTGACACATCGGAAACATTAGATCGCTTGTGTATTATGAGTGGGGGTCATGTTAGGACGTTGCTTGTTTTATTATATAGCTGTTTGCAAAAACAAGATCCACCTCTGTCGAGGGAGGCTTTGGAAGATGTGATTTTGCAACGTCGTCATCAGTTATTATTAGCGATTGAATCCAATGAATGGGAAATGTTGCGTCTGGTTGGGAAAACTAAAAAATTAAGTGGTTTAACAGATTATCAAACGCTGCTGCGGAGTTTGTGGGTCTTTGAATATCATTACCGTAAAGACCTTTGGTTTGATGTTAATCCCATTTTAATTGAAGCCCCAGAGTTTAACTTGTAACGGACATTGTAATGGATAGATTGATTTGGGGTTGTTGAGGTTTTGAGTAACGGATATTAGACGGTTCTCAATTCATGCAATAATAATGAAGGACTGAGCCTGAAGAAATTTATGATTAAAGGGACAACAAAACTCCTGGGTGTGATTGGTGATCCGATTGAACATTCTCTCTCTCCTGTTATGCACAATGCTGCGATTACTGAGATGGGAGTCGATTACATTTATCTTCCTTTTCCGATTAAATCTACTGATTTAGATGTGGCTTTAGCGGGATTTGCAGCCATAGGAGTTGAGGGATTTAATGTGACGATTCCCCATAAACAGGCGATTCTTTCTCGACTCTCTCAAGTCTCTAAAGTAGCGGAAGCGGTGGGTGCAGTGAATACGGTTTGGCGAACTTCCAAAGGTTGGGAAGGAACCAATACTGATGTTATTGGTTTTCTTGCTCCTCTACAGGATTTTAACATTTCTTGGTCTGAAAAAACTGCCGTTATTTTAGGGAATGGCGGTGCTTCTCGGGCGGTTGTCGCTGGATGTGTGGAGTTAGGAATTACCAATATTTATGTCGTTGGAAGAAATCTACAAAAGTTAGAAGCATTTCAGCAGAGTTGGTTAAATTCTCCTTTGGCTTTATCGCTAAACGTTCAGACTTGGGAGAGTTTATCGGAGATCATTCATCAAGCTGATTTATTAGTGAATACGACGCCAGTTGGGATGTATCCTCATGTCGAAGATTCTCCCCTAGAAGAAGAGGTGATGAATCGAATAAAATCAGATCTAATTGCTTATGATTTGATTTATACGCCTCACCCCACTCAATTTTTAACCCTCGCTAAAGGGAAAGGTGCGATTATTATTGATGGCTTGGAAATGTTAGTACAACAAGGTGCTGCGGCTTTACAGCTTTGGCTACAACAAGAGGTTCCTATTGATGTGATGCGTCAGTCTCTCCAACAACAGTTAGGGTTATTGTAATTTTACATTGTTTACAATTTGTTAGAATGAGTCACTCTTTTCTAAGTATTTCTACACAATTTGATTACAGACAGTAGACCCGTCTGGTGGTTATATTTGAAATATCTCTTGACTCCGATTCAAGAGATTAGGAAAAACTCCCATGAATTCTAACGACAATGATGATTTTCAATTCCCCAAGCCGTCGAATGAATACTCAAAGCAGTTTATTGAAATTCCGCCTTCCCACCCGTATCAAAATCCAGAAAAGATTTATTCGGGCTTTGAACCCCTAGAGTCAATTGGTTTAGAAGGTTCCGCCTATCGTAATCTTTCTAAGGGGAATGCTCCTCGGTGGGTGATGTGGAGTAGTTGGCTATTTTTAGGGTTTCCCTCTTTGTTTGTTTGTGGGATTATCCTAGCAGAGATGATTGAACTTGCAAAACAATCTTTAATCAAAGCAGACACAGCAGAACATCTTTATATTGTTTTCTGTGGGATTATCGGAATAGGAGGGAGTATGATGTTTGCTGGGGTAATGTTTTATATTTGGGTTAAGGGAAATCAAAAGCACTTTCGTCAACCCAAACGCTAAGGAGATGCTGCTCGCAGGAAGTTAATGGTGTTTCAGTGCTGATTTGCGGTAAGCTAGAGTTTAAATCGAAAAGGTCAGATTTATGCGATCGCGAATCTTTCCCAGTGTTTTATTGGCAGGTTTGATCAGTCTTTTGACTTGGTTTTGGACTCCGCCTGCTTTAGCCTTGATTCCTGTAGAAATTTATGATTTAGGTTTAAAAGACTGCCCGGCTGAATTCGCAGAAGGAATGACTTCCAGTTTTTCTTCCCAAGCTGCTAACTGTTATATGATCACAGGAAAAGCGAAGAATACTACGGGAAAATATGTCGTGGATGCGGATGTGTTTGGTCGCATCTATGATGCCAATGGAAATAGAGTCATGGAAAACAGGACTCGCCTCGGAAGTATTCCTGAAGTTCCTCCGGGTGTGGTAACTGATTTTGAGATTAGAATTTCTGTGCCAACCAATCTCAAACCGCCTTTAAGCTTAAAACAGTTCAAAGCCTCTGGGTTTACGGCTCGAATTGGTCGATAATCAACTTGAATCAACAGTTAGGTTGGTTGACATCCTCTCCGCCGTAAACGACGGAGATTCCAAACATCACTGTTTGGGTTTCCTCTTTCTATGAGTTGACTTACTCAACTGGGTTTCCCCACTTAAGCAGAGATCAGTCTCTCGGGAGGCGTTAATTTCCGTCTGCCCGACGGTATTTGATAGTTGTTTAAGTGCAGATTTTAGAATGTTTTTGGCGGCATTTTCGTCTCGGTTGGATGTGTATCCGCAGTGAGGACATTTATGAGTTCTCGTACTGAGAGTTTTGACAACCTTTTCACCACAATTTGAGCAGTTTTGAGAAGTATATGCAGGTTCAACGGCAATCACCGGAACCCCATAAATCCTCCCAAAATATTCTAACCATTCTCTAAATCTGTACCAAGCAGCATCATTAATTGATTTGGCTAGATGATGGTTTTTAACCATGTTCCGTATCCGTAGGTTTTCAATCGCTACCAAATCGTTAGACTGTATGACCTGTTGGGCCTGTTTACAAACCCAATCATTACGCCTGCGTGAAACCTTGAGATGCGCCCTTCCTAACCGATTCCTGGCTTTTTTACGGTTTTGACTTCCCTTTTTTGTTCGAGATAAGCGACGTTGCAGCTTTTTAATTCGTCGCTCGTCTTTTCTTAAAAAGCGGGGGTTGTCTATCTGTGAGCCAAAAGAATCGGTGTAGAAATGGTTTAAACCGACATCCAAACCTGTTTGTTTGTTACTGAGTTCTTTGTTTTCCTCTCTGGTATAATCGATTAAAAATTGAGCATAATACCCATCGTGTCTTCTAATCACTCTAACTCGTTTAATTTGTTGGAGTTGATAGAAGTGTAAATCTCGGCTACCCCAAAGTTTAAATGTACCTGCTTGAAACTTATCAGAAAACGTTAAATAACGTCTATCCTCTGAAAGTTTCCATCCCGATGTTTTGTATTCAACAGATGCTCGAACTTGGTACTTTTTAAACTTTGGGAATCCTTTTTTACCTGGTATTTTTTGCCGACAATTTTGATAAAATCGCTCAATTTAAAACAGATAGGATAAGGATTTAACGGATTAAGCTATCTGTGAGATGCCAAGATATATGGGTTTTACAGTTAAGTTAATCCGTTCTTCCGCTTCTCTATCCGTTTTTAAATTGATGCCCATGCTCTCTCTGCCTGTGCTTGTCGAGCCATAGAATTGAGTTTGTTCACCCAAGGAAAACTAGGATTGTCTGACAGCAGTTTGCAGTAGCGATAG
>NZ_LATL02000244.1 GCF_000972705.2 Limnoraphis robusta CS-951
AGAGGGAAGGAATCCTCTAGAGGAGCGGTTCCTCAATTACTTAGCGCTGATGCGCCTTACACGCGACTTTTCACGTCGCACTCTGATGAATTGAGCAGTTCTTATGGCATCATCAAGTCTTGAGTATTGAGACTTGGAACCGTTTAATAACTTTGCTTCTCGTACAATCATGGTATAATTTTACCACACAGCTCCCCGAATAACAATATTAATTGTTCGCTATCCATCCCCATGCCTAAAGGCTGGGGCTTTCCGCTCAACTTCGGTAAAGCCCCCCTCGACCCCTAATTAGCTAGACGTTCTGGCCTCAGAGGTGTGTCATGTCCTGTAGACATCCAAAAGAGTTAGAACTTGATAAATGTTCTAGCTGATTTCAACAAAATCTCGCGATCCTTCACGGGAATAGTCCGGGGTTAGCGGAAGCCCCGTAATTCATTACGGGCACCCGTCGCGACACGAGCGACTTTAGTCGCCTTTGCCCACATTTTTCCGTCGCGTTGATATAATCAAGGGATGGAACAACTATTGACTATAGTTTGCAAAATTCAACCCACCCCTGAACAGGCGAAAAAACTTGACTCAACTTTAGGGGCATTTGCGATGAGCTGCAACTATATCAATACAACCGTCAATCCTAAGATCAAGAACAAGAATCGGATTCAAGCCGAGGTTTACAAAACTGTTAGAGAGCGATTTAAGTTGTCGGCTAACCTCGCTGTTAGGGCTTGTGCTAGAGTGGCATCTAATCGCAAAACCGCCGCTTTAAAGAAACGCCCAGTTAAAGCTTTCAAGCCAACTTCAGCAGACTATGACGCGAAAATCTTTTCTTATCGGGAAAAAGATCAAACGGTTAGTCTGTCTACAGTTGCGGGTCGAGAGCGAGTTCAATTGATTTTAGGGAACTATCAGACAGGGAAGCTGAAAGGAAAAACACCAACATCAGCAACCCTGTCTAAACATAGAGACGGTAAACTGTACATCCATATTCAGATAAAAGATCAGCCTCCGTCTCCCAAAAATACAGACAAATGTTTAGGAGTCGATTTGGGTCGTCGAGATCTTGCTGTTACTTCTGATGGGGTTAACTGGAGCGGCGAAAATATTACAAAGGTCAGAGATAGGTTTTCTAGGGTTAGGGCTTCTGTTCAAAAGAAAGGTACAAAGGGCGCAAAGCGACTCCTGAAACGGCTATCCGGTAGAGAGAAGCGATATCAGACCTGGGTAAACCACAACATAAGTAAACAGATCATTTCTCGTGCTATAGAGACTGAAGCTAGTGTGGCTGTTGAAGATTTGACGGGTATTAGAAATAGAACCAACACTCAACCTAGAAGCCAAATAGAACGTAGACGTTCCAATAGTTGGGCGTTTTATCAGTTAAGAACTTTCCTCGAATACAAAGGAATTAAAGTTGGTGTTGAAGTTGTTGCTATTTCTCCTAGATACACCAGTCAAACTTGCCACAAATGTTTGCACATCCACCCAGAACAAGGAAAGTCCTACCGCAGTGGAAAGAACTTTAAATGTGGTAATTGTGGATGGAAGGGAGATGCAGATCTCAATGGCGCGAAGATGATTTCAATTGTGGGGCAGTCTGTAAGCCTGCCTGTAACGCGCAACCCTCTGTCTTGTTCTCTACTAGACAGTATACACCGGTTAGTGCGAATGCCCCTCGACTTGAGTCGGGGGTAAGCTTACTGTGTTTGTATAACAAATTTTATTGAGCCGAAACTATGACATCGTATGCAACCTCCACAGCCCGAGCCGAGATGAGCGAACTGCGGCGACTCAAAGGCTTATTACCACCTGAGTTACAGAGTTGGGTGACGGTTGAGAAAACCATAGAAGTCAACCCCTTATTAATCCGTAGCGAAGAAATTGGCAAAGATCAAGTTGAAATACAAATAGACTTAGTTCGCTGGGAACAATTGGCAATGGATCAGCGTAACCTGCTATTTTGGCATGAAGTGGCTCGGATTCAAAATGATACGATTCCCCGAGATGGATGGGAAATGGCGGCTTTAGCGATTGGTTTGGGGGGAGCAGTCGGTGAACTTTGGGTTCAAGATGGACTCTTGTTGCTCCTGGCTTTAGCATTGTGTGGGGTTTCAGGTTATCGCCTTTACCAGAAAAATAGTGGCGAGAAAACCTTACAAGAATCGATTGATGCAGATGAAAAAGCGATCGCGATTGCTTCTCGATTTGGTTATACGCTACCCAACGCCTATAAGAGCTTAGGAAGTGCTTTAAAAACGTTAATCGAGCAAACCCCTAAAAAGCGACAACGCGCTCGTTATGAGGCGCGACTCCAGGCGTTGAAACGCAGTGCTGCCAAAGCAAAATCTCGGGTTAAAGGATCTAGCGAACCCTCATCGACTTCAGAAAGTATCTACAACAGTTAAGTTGACTGAAAACCGACTCAAAACTCAAAAGTCGCTGGTTGCTTAAGCTAATTTATCTAAGTTAGAAAACCAGCGACTTCTGAGAGATCAAATCACGGCCCAAGGATTACGAACCTAAAAAGGACGTAAATGCCTATTTCTGTTGAACTTTGGAGAGAGTTTCACGGATTTTTTCAGCCGCGATATCTCGTCCTCCTAAACCAAAGGAAATAGCGACTGCAACCGCAATTGCTCCTAAGAGAAGTCCAAAAGCTAAATTAACAATATCGCTACCAATGCCCATTTGTTGGAGAGCCATCGCACCAACAAAGATAATAATCGCAACACGAGCAGCTTGAGCTAAAAGTTTAGAATTGCCCGTACCCGAACTCAGCACTAAGCGATGAGCTAAGTTAGCAAAATACAAGCCAACGGCAAAGATAACGACACCAATTAAAACCCGACCTGCAATCAGAATAATCTGCTCAAGGATCAACGTCAGCGAGGTCAACTGTAGGATATCGGTTGCTGTGACAATAGCAAACAGCATAATCCCGACAAAGGCAATAATCCCGACAATTTCTGAAGGGGTACGAGTGGTTGATGGGGAAGTCGTATCAACGACTCTGACTTGAGGATCTGTTCCGAGAACAGTTTCCTCATGGGGAGGAGTCGATTGCAAGCCCAGCCAATAGAATAATCTATTAAATCCAAAGCTGGTTAAAACGCTAGTCACCAGATCACTAACAAAGCGTCCAATCACATAGGCAACCGCCAAAATTACGGCTGCTGCAAACAATTGAGGAATAATATTCAGAATGCGACTGAGCATTTCAATCGCCGGAACTGAAATGGCTTCAATTTTCAGGGAATTGAGAGCCGCAATCGCAATGGGAATCAAAATCAGAACGTAAACAACCGTTCCGATAATCGAGGATAAACTCTGACCATTCGCGGCGTCGCCCAAACCAAAACGTCTGCCTAAGCGATCGGTACCGACTGCAATCAGCAAATTGGTAACAATACGACGCACAATTTGAGCAATCACCCATCCTGCTGCCGCAATCAGAATAGCAGCTAAGATGTTGGGCAGGATGAACAGCACCTGATTGAGCATTTGCTGCACAGGCGCTAATAATCCCTGTAAACTCAGAGTGTCAAGAACCGGCAGTAAGAACAGCAGGAAAATAAACCAATAGATAGCATTTCCAAAGGTTTCACTCAGAGAAAAGTCAGCTTGAGTTGTGCCATCATTGACCTGCTGGTTTAGGCGTTCATCGACTCTAAACCCATTTAAGATTCGCACCGTCACCGCTTTACACACGGTTGCAACGACCCAAGCAATTCCCAATAAAATTAGAGCCGCTAGAATTCTCGGGAAGAAGATCGTGATCTCATTGAGTAAAGTCGTCAGAGGGGTAGATGCAGCAGTCAGTTGCAGTCTTTCGAGAAAACCAATAATCGCAAATAGGAAGATGATCCAAAATACTGCTGTTCCCACCCAGTTTTCAACCGGAATGTTCTCCCCACCATCCGAACGCCCTGTTACCCAGGAGGCAATTTTGTTGTCGAAATCGGTTTTCTTTAACAGACTCTTGACCAAAGACTGGGCAAATAGGGCGATCAGATAGCCCACCAGCAGGATCAATAGGGATATTCCGATATCAATGAGGTTGATTGAACCCAAGGTGTAGTTCCCCAGATTAAAGGGGTTAGCTGTCGCATCCTGAGCCAATGTCAGATGAGAAAGAGTGGGTATGGTTGTCCCGAAGACTGATATCATTTCGTGCCAAGTTCCATTCATGGTTCTTTGAGATAATCTTGAAGTCTAGAATTGTGAAAGGGAAAGTGATCCCTTCACATCTGGCTTTGGACAGAAATGTTGAGGATTGTTGGCTCTTTTATCTGAGATGTTTAAGGTGGAGGGGGATGATTCAAACCCCCGAGCCAAAGTTGCCATCTCAACTTCAGCAACTCAAATCCCTCAGAATTGGGAAAAATCCTCACATTCTTTGAAAAATCAGGATTTCAGAGGCGAATCCATCGCTTTCTGTTGTCCTTTTCTACGCCTCATCGGTGTAACGGTTTATAATCCGTTATATGAGTCATAATCTGCCTATAGCTTGCAGGGTAAATGCAATCTCGTCAAGTCTTTGAACAATCAATTAAAATTTCGGCCAGCGCCACGACGGTTGAACGCTGCATCATTGATCGCGATTTGATGCACCGTTGGCTTAATCCTGCTCTGCGCTGTGATTCAGTTGAAGCTTGGAATACCGATGTCGGCGGCAAATTTCGCTTTTTTCTCAAAATTCCCCTATTGGAACCCACCCTAGAGGCTGTGGTGATCGAGCGGGAACCGGGGACTATCGTCTGGGGATTTAACGGATTTTTTCGGGGAAGCGATCGCTGGGAATGTCAGCCTCAATTTGAGGGGACTTTGTTAGTCAATCGTTTTGAATTCCAGATTCCTAACCCTCTAGTGGCGTTTGGGTTTAATCAATTTGCGGCTCACTGGACAAAAGCAGATATGCAAGCCCAACTCCGCCGTCTCAAACGAGTGGCGGAAGAACAATATCGGGGCTTGCAATAGGCTACAAAATCGATGAAAAGGCTGAACAGTTGTTATTACTTACAGAGTAATTCTTGAACTTCTGGTTGCGCTCTGAGAAATGCGATTGCTTGTTCTCCCAGACCTGCCATATCATTGTAAAGCCCGATGAGATCTTCCACATCAACGGTGATCACCTCTAGTCCTTGGTAGCTGACTATCGCTTCGACTAAGGTGATCTTGCCATCTCTGGCTGCTGTTTTCAACCCATTAACCAAACCATCGACAATATTACTAATCTCGCTATCGGGAGCAATAAACAGATTTAACGCTCCCACCATCAATCGACCATAGCTAGAACCCAACAAGCTGTCTACAATACCCGGGGGTACGTTTACCCCATAATTGAGGGCAGCCTGAAAGTTTTTGATTTGTTCTGGAGTCAATTCAGCTAGGACAAACAGCGATCGCAATTGGTTGGACTGTTCGCCTGTTTTTGCAAAGGTTTGTAACTCTGTAAAGGATAAGGGAAGATTCGCCGCCCCGTATCTGAGTTGAAATTCTTCCACAGCCGGAGCAGATTGTGTAAAGATTGCTAAACTAGCCAGAATGCCGAGTAGCAATGCTAATCCCCAACTGATAAACTTGGAAATTCCTCGATTGAAAAATTTATTGGGACTGTTAATTCCCGCAAACTGCCACCCAAATTTAAAATTCATCATTCCTTCCTCACAAATTTTTTGACCTTGTAATAGTCGTCTTGATCATACCCTTAATCTGTCTCCTCAAACTTTGTTAAAGTTCCCCAAATCTTAATTTTTTATCGGTCATCTGTTGGAATTCATCCGAGCCAACAGTTGTCGGATAATCACCGCATCTTGAGCCTGGGGCTGATTTTTTAAATAGTTTTCTAAATCTTGACGAGCTTCTGTCCAACGTTCAAGCTGATAGTACAGAATCCCTCGATCCCGACGTTCATTCGGCGCCTCGGGAAAGAGCAGCAAAATCCTTTCTATTGCAGCAACCGCCTTGACAATCTCTCCGGCATTCATATAAATTACTTTGAGATTTGTTAAGATTCTCGCTAAGATTTGTCTAGGGTTCACCGGGTCGAGAAATTGGGGACGCAGTTTCACCTGTTGACCATAGACTTCTGCTAATTTAGCCTGACAATCTTCGGCAAATAAAATCTCTCCCTGGTTGAAAACATCGACATAAATTCCCGATCCTGAAAAATCAGGGCGAACGACAAAATGTCCCGGCATTCCAATCCCAACCATCGGAAAATTAATGCGTTTGGCAATTTCTAAATAGACGACAGATAAAGTAATCGGAATTCCAGTCCGTCGCTCAATCACTTGATTTAAAAAGCTATTATTGGGATCGTAATAATTCGTTGTATTTCCGACAAATCCTAAATCCTCAAACAAATATTGATTTAATGTTTTAATCACCCGCAAAGGATATCGCGGTTCATCGAGTCTTTCTAATACCTCCGCCGCCATTTCATCAAGAGCATTGAGATATTCTTCAACGTCTAGATCCCGAAACTCTTCTTGAGCCATATAGAGAGCCGCTTTCGCCAGATCGATCTGTTCATCTGGCTGATGGGTTTCTTGAGAAAATCTTTGTCTGGCTTGTGAAAAATTCATATTTTTGATAGAGGAAATTAACTTTTTATTCCTCATTATACCGCCTTTATCCTTTTAGGTCATCTAACGAATAACTGATCGGGTCGGAGAAATCAAGAGATTCAATGATTTTCGATTCTATTTGCTCAATTGCCGTCATTATTCCCGTTTCGGGATTGTCTAAAATTGAAGCTTTTACCTCCTCTAAATATTCAAGAATTGTCGCTCGTAAAATGGGCTTCTCAATATTCGCTGTGTGGTAAGTATCCCAAATATCCCAGAGTAAAATTCCGACTCCCACTGTACAATCTAATAATCCGGCTGCCATTTTTCCGGTTAAACTTGCTCCCGTTTTTAAGGCAATTTTTGCACCTGCTTTTCCGGCGAAATTGGCTGCAACTTTACTCCCGACTTTCAACACCAAAGGCGCAACTAACGGTTTGACTGCTAAATAAGCACTTCCTCCGACTAAAACTTTGAGAGACAAGGTAGAAACTTCCCCCTCTGTATCAAAAATGCTCAGGGCAATATCACTCAAATAACGATTCCAATCAGCTTGTGGAATTTGATAGGATAAAGGGATTTGATTGAGATTTCCCGATAACTCCTGCAAATACTGTTTAACGGTTTGTTGAGTCAGTCGTTCAAGCTGAAGTTGAGCAATTTGAGGACGAAGAACTCGCTTGGCAAATTCTTCTTGAAAATCTCGGGTAATCACTTCAGCAACTTTCTCTGATGGACTCGGTAACTCAGGATTAACTAAATTCGCCACACCTGAACTTAATTGCACAAAAACGCTTTTAAATTCAATCTGTTTTTGATTAAAATAACCAAAGTACCAGTCTATAAAATTATCATCCACTCGGCCGATCAAGTCATCTATCCAAAGATCGAGTTTTTCAGAAGCAAACTGTTCAGCTTGTTCGTGAGCGGTTGTTAAAGCTTGAGCGACGACTTCATCAACTTTCTGCCAATTAATACTTGGCTGAACAACAATCGTTTGAGGAGGCTGAGAGTTGCTGTTGACTGAAGCAGAATCAAACGCTTGATTAATAAAAAGTTGACCAACTAAAGGAACAATAACGACAAAAATGACTATCGCCCAAATCAAAGGAGAAATCGAACGAATCACCTGAACCCAAGCTAAAATTCGAGCGGTTTTTTCCGTGTAACTTCCCTGAACAGAAGGAGACTGAGAAGCTTTGGATGAGTCCTCAGAAGAACTCGGAACTGGGGGATACTGTGGCTGAGAATTCACAGAAATATCCTCAATGAATTTATAGTTAAATTTTACCAAACCTTGTTAAATTCCATGACTTTTTCCAATCACCCAATGACGGCGAAAAAATCGCGATAAGGAAGATTCATCTAGACGCAAAAAAATCGGTCGTCCGTGGGGACAAGTCCGAGGGTTGCGAGTTCTTACCCATTGTTCAAGTAAAGTTTGCATTTCCCGTAAACTCAATGGTGTACCATTGCGAATAGCACTCCGACAAGCGGTTGCGACTTGGGCTGCTTGCAAGTCTTTCCCCAAACTCAGTTCTATTAACGCTTCGCGACAGTCCTCTCGTTGTGCTAACATTTCGGGGATGGTACGCACGGCTGACAACTCCAACCCAAAGGGATCAACTTGTAAACCGAGATGCTGTAATTGTTCGATCTGAGGGGGTGAAAGGTGTTGTAGCAGGATAGGGGGTTCAACGTTGATCAGTTTCCACGCCTGGCAGAGTTGTTCATACAAGACTCGTTCATGGGCAATATGTTGTTCAACCAACCATAAACCATTGGGGTGTTCTGCCACAATATAGGTATGATGAACTTGGGCGATCGCTTGCAGTTCTATTAAGCTAAATTCTTCAGAAGTTGTTTGCTCTTTTGCAGGTTGAATAGAAGGACGAATTTGATAACGTCCTTTTTCTTCAGAGACTTTCAGTAATTGATCAACACGATGCAATTTAGCGGATGCTGTTTCCGGGTTCAAACGCAATGTATGATCAATACAAGCCTGAATTTGTTCTTGCCAATAATTCAAATGATGCAAATAAACTTCTTCTTTAGCTGGATGGCGGTTCCAGTCGATGTAAGACGCATCTATTTGTAGATGAATAAAACACACCGGAAAGCGATCGCGTGGCACAGTACGACTAAAAGCAGATAAAATCGTTTGTTCAAGTTCAGGCGATCGCACCATTCGACCATTCAGGGCAATTTTAACCCAGTCGGGGCGATGACGATGACAGCGATCGGGTAAACCCAAAACCCCTTGAATTGAAGAAATTGACGTTGTATCGCCGTCAGGGCTAGCCAGTTGAACCTCAAGAGGTTGTAAGTCATCGATACGCACACCCCGGACAATTTGAGGCAAAATAGAATTAGCCCCGACACCGGAACTAATTTGTAACCCAGAAGTCGAACCTTGGCGTACCTGCCAGTTGACGTGAGGATGACAGAGGGCAATTTGACCGACGATCTGATGAATGCTTCGCAGTTGTTGGGCGGCTGAGGGTAAGGCTTGACGGCGGCCAAGCCAGTTGTCAAATAGGTCCGAAACGGTGACAATGGTTCCCGGTGCGATCGCCACCGCTTCCGGTTCGAGGGGTTCTCCTTGGCGGTTGTAGACGACTCGCCATCCCATCTCCCCCACTGGGCGGCTGAGAATTTCCAGTTGGGCTAACTGGGCTAAACTGTGGAGGGCTTCTCCGCGAAATCCTAAACTGGTAATATTGGAGAGATCGGCAATGGTGCGAATTTTGCTGGTACTGTGGGCGGTGGCGGCTTGTTTGAGGTTCGTCAGATCCATGCCGATGCCGTTATCTGCCACTTGCACGCGCCATTGGTCTGGCCAAACGGAAATCGTGATGCGAGTCGCCCCGGCATCTAGGGCATTTTCCACCAATTCTCGCACAACGGCCCCCAGAGAGTCAATGACTTCTCCTGCGGCGATTAAATAGATGATATCTTCAGGTAAGGGTTGAATTTGAGATGCCATATTGTACCGAGAATGAGCCAAGCTTTTTCTACCGATTGAGTCCATTGTTTGATCATAACTTTTGAGTTTCAAGGATTCGTGACAAAGAGACTCAAATCGACTGGTGTTTTGAGTGCGAGTTGGATTTCAAGACATCAGACCTCTTGGGTGTGGAGATGAATTTAGGGTGTGATTTCCCTGTTTTTTTGAGAATTTTTTTCGGAAGATAGGTTGGATGAAAATCCGATTATGATAGAATAGTGTAGGGCAATGTGAAAGGTTGAGAACGATGAGTGATCTAGATTTGAATGAGGCGACTTCTCATCCGTTAGCGAAGTATCGCAACCACCTCGAATTTAACGGCTATCGAGTAGAGGAAATAGAAGATAGGCTCTACTGTCGTCATTCTCGCAAGTCTAACTTGATTTTAAATCCCATTTCGGATCGGGGAGTTTTGGTTAGCATTGTTTATTCTTTTGAACCAGATTTGGATCGGTTAGACCTTTTAGAATATGTGAATGAGTTAAATCTGTATTTTACTTTTCTGAAAGCTTATCTAGATGAAGACGATGATCTGATTTTAGAGACATTTTTTGAAGGAGAATACGACCGGACTAATTTTTCGATTATGCTCGATAATATTGAGTATGATACGGATGTTTTGTTAGACAATGAATTAACCCAAGACTATTTACAATAAGTTGGCAATTATAGAGGCTTTTAAATCGATAGCATTTTGATTTTTTCCAAAGCCTCTTGTAATCTAGGAGGAAGGCGACGCATAATTTTACCTGTTTCTCGACTCAGAGGAACCAAAGTCACTTGTCCGCTAACATAATTTTGTTGACTATCTTCGGAGACAATTTGGTATTCCCAAATCATCCGCAGGCCTTTTGTCGGGACGAGTCGTCCTTTGATCAAAATCGTCATCCCCATTGTCACCGATTGATGATAGCGCAACATCAACTCGACGACGGGAAGATCGCAACCCTCGGCCACTAAGTCGCTATATTCAACGCCAAGCCAGCGTAAACTCTCCACCCGCAACTCTTCCATCCAACTCAGATAAGTCCCATGCCAAACAATACCCGCTTGACATCCTCCACCTCCAAATCACGCAGATTATGGAGGTGGATTCCCATCATCACTGACGGGGTTTCCTGGCTCTACGAGCAACCTTACTTTTTGGGATTTCTCCCTCTAAGCAGTGGATCATCTCATCCCCAGGCGTTACTTTCCGAGTGCCCCTCGGTAGTTGTGCTAACCCTTGCAATGCTTTCATCAAAATATTAATGGCGGCGTTCGTATCCCGGTCATCTAAATAACCGCAATGTGGGCATTTATGTGTGCGAGTGGACAAAGTTTTCTTAACTTCTTGTCCGCAATTGGAACAGTTTTGAGATGTGTAATGAGGTGCAACAGCAATCACTGGCACATCAAACACTTTTCCGAAATATTCCAACCACTGTCTAAACAATGTCCAACTAGCATCAGATATTGATTTAGCTAGATGATGGTTCTTAACCATGTTTCGCACTTTTAGGTCTTCAATGGCTACCAAATCTGCCGACAGGATAAGCGCCCAAGCAGTTTTTACCGCAAAGTCTTTACGCCGCCTTGATACCTTGAGGTGCGTTCTACCCAACTTTTTAATGGCTTTAAGTCGATTTTTTGACCCTTTAGTTCTACGAGAAACACGTTTTTGTGCGCGTTTTAAAGACTTCTCGGCTTTCCTCAAAAACCTTGGGTTTTCTACTTTGTTACCATCAGAGTCAGTGTAGAAATGATTTAAACCAACATCTATTCCTACCATCCGATTAGTGGGTTTATGTTGTTCATTTCGCTCTTGGTCGATGGAAAACTGAACATAATATCCATCGGCTCGACGCACAACACTCACTCGTTTAATCTGCTTTTTCTGGTAAAAATGTAAATCGCGAGTTCCCCACATCTTAAAGGTTCCAGCTTTGAAACCATCCCTAAATGTAATGGTTAATCGATCATCCGATAACACCCATCCATCAACTTTGTACTCGACTGAGCCATGAGTTTGATGCTTCTTAAACTTAGGAAAACCTTTCTTACCCGGAACCTTTTTCTTGCAATTATCAAAGAATCTAGCAATAGCACTCCAAGCTCTTTCTGCACTAGCTTGACAGGCTTGCGCTGAAAGTTTTTTGCACCATTCAAATTGTTCTCTGAGTATTTTGCAGTATTTATTGAGGTCATATCTATTGACCCCTTTGTTCTCCATCCAGTACCTCAGGCAACTATTGCGAACAAAAAGGGCGGTACGAATCATCTCATCCAAGATGACGTACTGCTCGTTTGTTCCTCGTAATTTGGCCTCAAATACCAACATGGCTGTTTTGACTCTATGTCATTAAGTTTAACAATTGATACGGAGATTGTAAAAAGCGGACAGGTCGAATGCCTCGCTTTTTACCTGGGGTGTCCATGTACCTACCCCCAAATCAAAGATTATGGAGGCAGTGCTATAGCCCCCCAGTCCCCCCGTTAAGATAGAGAATGAGTCTGAGATTGAGAATTTTTTGGGCGCACTCGGTTTGCGCCCTCAATTATTTCAGACTGTTTCTGTTGCTATTTCCCGCCATAATAAAACGCAATTTCTTTGGGTTTGAGCGGTTCAAACTTCGCATCAGCTAACATTTGATTGAGTTCTTCTTGGGGAATATGTTTCGCACCGATGCGGACAATACGCGATCGCATTGAATTCGATACACCACTGCGCTGTCGTCCAGCTTCTAAAGCCATCACTTTATTGTAGAGATCTAATTTATCTTGAGGAATGGGAGTTCCGTCTAAATCAATTCCCTCTGCGATCGCTTGATCGACTGCATCTGCGCCTTGGGTACTTGGAGTATCTGATTTCATTTTTATGAGACCTATTCAAGAAAACTCAAGCTTGAGTCCGAATTTTACCAACTTTATTTTATCAGACAAGCTCCCCAGTCAGATTAAAAGCCCACCTTGGGGGTGAGCTACGTGGAATATTACGCTCGGTATTGCTAGATTGTTTCTATACTAGCAGTCGAGTTTACTGATCGTTCGTATAGACATATACTGAGTCGTATTTTTTGGCTCTTTCGTTTAATTTTGATTCAAGTTCTTGATTGCCCCGTCTCGAATGAATAACGTAATGTTAATTAAATCCATCAAAAGAAATAAGTCATTATCCCTACTTTTCATCAAAAGAAATAAAAACTTAAATCTCTCAAAAAATTAAGTCAATTCTCAGGTTAACTTAAGGTTAATGTATGATGATGTAAGTAAAAGAAGTTAATCCTTTGAGGAAAAACACCATGAGAAAGTTAATCGGTTGTATTACATTGGCTTTTGTGGGATTGAACCTAAGTTTACCCGCCCAAGCTGTTCGAGTCACCCAACAAGACATCGTCTGTTATTTTAAGTACAAAAATGGTGATAATGCTTGGGTACTCGATAGCGCAGGAGCAACAACACTTGCAGGTGCTAGACGCTTTACTAGACAGATTCTTCAACGAGAGCAACGTTTAGCGGATGAAGCGGGAGAAGAACTGCAAGTGGTGTATACGGGCTGTCGTGATCCCTATGGTCACAATTAACTACGACGATAAAAATATCATTGAGTGACGAATAAATTCTAGTTCAAACAGAGTCTAATAGAATGATGTCGTCACTAGCTGTAAGTTTTTGCTGAAAAAAATTCACTTCAATTTGGCGATCGCTTCACAAATGACACCCCAAAGATTACAATTGACACAAGGTAAAAATCATATCTAATGAAAAAAGCTAAAATTTAGGATGGAACATGAAACTCTCGCAGCAACAACTCAATACATTATCCACTTGTCCGCGTCGGTTTCAATACACCTACTTAGAGCAACTGATTTCCCCGCTTTCCCCCGAACAAGAAGAAAGACTTGCATGGGGAAACCGCTTTCACCTGTTAATGCAGCAGCGAGAATTAGGCTTACCCATAGAAAGTTTAGTAGCTGAAGATCCCTCACTCGGTGACAATTTAACTGCATTAATTCAAGCCGCCCCTGAGATTTTTAATTCTAATTTTAATTTTAATCCTGACGTTCAAACTTTTCGAGAAGCGGAACATCAACGCATTCTCAACTTTCAAGATCATCTGCTGATCGGGGTTTATGATCTATTAATCGCCGACAATAAAACCGCTCTAATTATTGATTGGAAAACCTATCCTCGTCCTCAAAATTATGGTCATCTGATCAAAAATTGGCAAACGAGGCTTTATCCTTATCTTTTAGTGGAAACGAGCGATTATTTACCCGAACAAGTTTCGATGACCTATTGGTTTGTCAAAGGAAACGAAAATTCAGAGCCGGAATTTATCAAATTCTCCTACAATAGTCAACAGCATCAACAAACCCAACAGGATCTCACCCAACTGATCACCCAACTTGATTATAATCTCCAACGCTACGAACAAGCAGAACCCTTTCCTCAAGTTAACCTTTCAAAAGGAGAGTGTAAATCTTGTTCTTTTGCCTTGCGTTGTCAGCGAATTCAGGAAACGGATGATCATTTTTGGGAATTCAACGTTAACAAACTGCCAAATCTCGCTAAAATAGAAGAAATTCCCATCTAAATCTCAAAGATATTTTCTCTCCAAAATCTTAAATTCAAATGTGGCAAATTCAGCCGACTGTTGAGATTCCCGACTGGATAATTCCTGCAATTCGTCATCATGCCCCCCAGGTTGATGGACGTTTTGCCGCCCAGTTACTCCTGTCTCGTGGTATTCAAACTCCTGAACAATTAGCAGTATTTCTCGATGCAAACCTCTACAAACCTGCAAATCCTTTTGAGTTTGGGCAAGAGATGAAATGGGCAGTAAATCGATTAGTGATTGCCCGGAACTGCGATGAAGCGATCGCGATTTGGGGAGATTTTGATGCGGATGGAATTACTGCAACATCTGTATTATGGGATGGATTAGGTCAGTTTTTTAACCAAATTGGAAGCATAGCAGAAACAACAGAAGACGCATCAGCCTATTTATGTTACTACATTCCCAATCGTTTAACGGACTCTCACGGCCTGAATATTACCGGGATTGAAACATTAGCCCAACGGGGTGTAAAAGTGATTGTGACTTGCGATACAGGCAGTACCAATATTACTGAAATTAAATACGCCAAACAGTTAGGAATTGATGTGATTGTCACCGATCATCATACCTTGCCGCCGACACGTCCGCCTGTTGTTTCGATTATTAATCCCCGCAATTTGCCCCCGCAGCATCCGATGTATCATCTCTCTGGGGTAGCGGTGGCTTATAAATTAGTCGAAGCCCTCTACAAAACTTTACCAGATATTCCCGAACGTCCCCTAGAAGATTTGTTAGATTTAGTGGCAATTGGGTTAATTGCGGATTTAGTTCAGCTTACCGGAGATTGTCGTTATCTCGCCCAACGGGGAATCGAAAAACTCAAACAACAACAAACAACTTCGACTCGTCCGGGTGTGGCAAAATTATTGAATTTGTGTAAACGGACAGGCGATCGTCCGACGGATATTTCCTTTGGTTTAGGCCCTCGAATTAACGCGGTGAGTCGCATTCAAGGAGACGCGAGTTTTTGTGTGGAATTACTCACCAGTCGAGATGAAAAACGCTGTGATCAATTGGCTTTAGAAACGGAATTAGCCAATACTCGCCGCAAGTCACTGCAACGAGAAGTGACAAAAGATGTAACGAAAAAACTCAGTCAATTAGACTTATCAACCACTTGTGTGATTGTGTTAACTGATCCTCAATGGCCGATTGGAGTTTTGGGGTTAGTCGCGGGTCAAGTGGCGCAAGAATATGGACGACCGACTATTTTATTAAGTACGGATATTGAAGGAAAAGAAGACAACAATCAACCCTTAGCCAGAGGTTCGGCGCGATCCGTTAATCAAATAGATTTGTATGAATTAGTCCGAGGTCAGGCGCATTTATTACATCGGTTTGGCGGTCATCCGTTTGCGGCTGGGTTAAGTATACCTGTGGAAAATATTCCGATGTTTACAGAGGCGATTAACCGTCAACTGCGAGAACAAATTGAACAGATTCCCGGTGGGGGATTAGAACCAATTATCCAAATCGATTTAGTTTGTACAGTGTCGGAATTGGGAGTCGATTTATTTCAAGAGTTGAAACTATTAGAACCTTGTGGAATGGGAAATCCTGTTCCTCATATTTTAATAGAAAATTGTTGGTTTAACAATCCCTGGCATCAAAATGAAAAAGATTTTAAAGGTCAGAAGATTTCTTATATTAAAACCACCTTTGAACTGTGGGATGAATCTGTAGAAATAGGATTTCCCGGTGTTTGGTGGGGTCACTACAAAGATGAAGTTCCCCCAGGGCGATGTGATGCGGTGGTTGAACTCGATTATAATATGTTTAAAAAACGTTATGAGGTGCGTTTATTAGAGGTTCGTCCCGTTGAAAATGCAAATTTAAAGCCTGTTTCTCGGAGAATTGATTATATTATTGACTGGCGAAATGGCAATCAAAATCTCTGGGAAGCGGAAGTTTTTGAGGATAGAAAACCTTTAATCATAGAAGATTGTCCGACGAGTTGGGATGATTTGCGGGTGTGCTTTAGGCGTTTAGTTCATCCTCAACATCAGTTAATTTTGGCTTATCAGACTGAACCTGCTATTTCACCGATGGAAATTTGGGAAAAACTAATCGGAATTGCCAAATATTTAAGTAGAACCGGAGAATCAGTCACCCGAAAAAAATTGCATAAAATGTTAACCATTGGTGATCCAACGTTGATGTGGGGTTTTGAGAGTTTAAGACAATTAGGATTTAAAATCGAACATCATAATCGCGAATTTTATATGAGTCAAATGGAAAGTCAAGAAACAACTGAAGCGGAAAAATTAGCAAAATTCTCAGATTTTATTGATAAATTTTTTGCGGCTATTCAAGAAGAAAGATTTCGCCGCCAGTATTTCTGTGAAGTTCCTCTGTCCACCATTCAAGCGATCGCTCATCAAACCCTCACTCATGCTATCTCAGAGGAAGCTTCACTTGCAGACTGGTGATCGATGTAATATCAGTAATTTTACCGAAAATTATGCAATTTTTGTTTCTGAGGAAAGGGATGACTCATTCCCCAGCCAAAAAATAAATGACCGTAGGGGCGGGGTCTGCCAATATCTTTACTACTACTTCGAGATTGAGATAAACCC
>NZ_LATL02000245.1 GCF_000972705.2 Limnoraphis robusta CS-951
TTTGGCGTAACCCGCCCCTACAGGTTAATTATCATGTTAATTGTGGTGTTGGGCGGGTTTATTCAGGTTATTTGTTGGAATTAAAAATTGTGGCGCCCCCCGCCCCTACAGGTTAATTATCATGTTAATTGTGGGGTTGGGCGGGTTTATTGAGATCATCTCTGGGAAACCCAAATTGTGGCGGAACCCGCCCCTACGGTTTGATTGTATATTTGTTAGGGGCGATCGCATTTTTTGAATATTGTTGGTATTTTATGTTATAATTTCTAGGAATTACATCTTTATTCTAACTTTCTATGGTAACGGTTCAATCTGGTGCAAAACCCCTTTTAGGGTTGTCTGTAGACGAATTAACCGCTTGGGTTCAACAACAAGGACAACCTGCCTATCGCGGTAAACAACTTTATCAATGGATTTATCAAAAGGGAAGTAAATCTCTATCAGAAATTACAGTTTTTCCAAAACAATGGCGAGAAACTGTTACCGATTTTTCTATTGGTCGTTCTACTATTCATTATCGTGCGGTTGCGCCGGATAAAACGGTCAAATATCTGTTAAAGTTTGCGGATAATAATATTATTGAAACAGTCGGAATTCCTACCGAAAAACGCCTAACGGTATGTGTTTCGTCTCAAGTCGGTTGTCCGATGGCTTGTGATTTTTGTGCGACGGGGAAAGGGGGATTTGTTCGCAATTTAGAAACCCACGAAATCATTGATCAAGTATTAACAGTTCAAGAAGATTTTGGGCGACGAGTCAGCCATATTGTGTTTATGGGAATGGGAGAACCCCTTCTCAATACGAAAAATGTCGTCAAAGGGATCAAATCTCTTAATCAAGATGTTGGTATCGGACAGCGAATGATCACGGTTTCAACGGTGGGAATTCCCCAACAAATTCGTCAATTTTCTGATTATCAACTGCAAGTGACTCTGGCGGTGAGTTTACACGCTTCTAACCAAATGTTACGAAAAAAACTGATTCCCAGTGCCGAACATTATCCCCTAGAAAAACTTTTAGCAGATTGTCGGGAATATGTCAATCAAACCAGCAGACGAGTCAGTTTTGAATATGTTCTTTTAGCGGGTTTCAATGATAAAACAGAAAACGCAGTTGAACTTGCTACCCATTTACGCGGCTTTCAAAGTCATGTGAACTTAATTCCTTATAACCCGATTTCTGAAGTTGATTATCAACGTCCGACGCCACTGCAAATCAATAACTTTATGAAAGCGTTGAAAGATCGACATATTGCGGTGAGTGTTCGTTATTCTCGGGGTTTAGAAGCCGATGCGGCTTGCGGACAGTTACGCGCTTCTCTGGCTAATTCTTCTCAAAATTAGCTCACAGTCTGACGAATTTGTAAAGGTGTTTTTCCCAAACGTTGCTTGAATAGGTTGGTCATGTGACTTTGGGAAGAAAAACCACAGTTTACCGCAATTTCAGCGAGAGATTGTTGAGTTTTTATTAACAATTTTTCAGCCATTTCTAGGCGTTTCTTGATAATATATTGATAGGGCGTTAAACCCATACTCTGTTTAAAACAACGTAAAAAATGATATTCACTCAAGCCAACAAGCTGGGCTAAAGTGGTAATGGTAATCGCTTCGCTGTAGTAGATTTCAATATAATCGATGACCTGTTGTAAACTATGCCTTGAAAGCCCACTTTTAACGCGAGGAATGGAGTGTTTTTCGTGAGAATGACACTCTATTAAGCGCAATACAAACGTCATACAAAGGCTTTCTTTATATAAACTTGAAGAAATATCGGCATTTTCACTAACTTTTGCTAACGTGAGTAAAAGCTGTTCAAGTAAGGGATCTTGTTGTTTCAAGACAGAGTTTAACTCAAAGCGTTTTCCCTCTAAAAAACGTTCAGCATAGTGGTTGAATAATTGATGATCAATCGATGCAATTAACCCATGACAATTTTTCCACGCCGCCCAATGAGACGCCCCCGTTGGAAAGATAAAAAACTCACCAGGAGAATAACATAAATCCTGTGTGCGATCGCTATTATGACGAAGGGCGAGGCGATAGGGATGCTTGATGGTTAAGCCGATCATGTGGCGAGTTAATATTGTTTGTCCCGGATCTTCACTACTATTATTGTCACACCGATAAAGTTGAATCATCTGGGCGGGTGTTTCATAAGCCACAGATTTAGGATTGGTGATAATTGCCATCGAAGTTTAGCAAAAATATAAAATATTTCGCAAAAATCAGCAAGACAAAGCTTTTAGATCTGTTGAATACTCAGGTTAATTTTACAAAATTGCTGATGAATACTCAATTGAATCTTTTTTCCCCGGTTCAACTGGGCGCTTATACCCTGCCTAACCGTATCATTATGGCACCGATGACCCGTCTAAGGGCGGATGACACCGTTCCAACGGCACTGATGGGAACTTACTATGCTCAACGGGCTGATGCTGGATTAATTGTAACTGAATGTACGATGGTTTCGCCGTTGAGTAAGGGTTACATGAATTGTCCGGGAATTTATTCGTCGGAACAAGTGGAGGGCTGGAAACAGGTGACGGAAGCGGTTCACGATGCAGGAGGGCGGATTTTTCTGCAATTGTGGCATAGTGGACGGGTGGCGCATTCGTCGTTGTTGGATGGGGAAACGCCTATCGCCCCGAGTGCGATCGCAGGCGAAGGACAGCTACATACACCTGTTGGGAAGGTGGCGTTAGAAACGCCTCGCGCTTTAGAAATTGATGAAATTTCAGAGATTATTGAACAGTTTCATCAAGGGGCAAAAAATGCAAGGTCAGCAGGTTTTGATGGGGTTGAATTGCATGGGGCGTTTGGTTATTTAATTGATCAATTTTTGCAAGATGGTTCTAACCAACGTAACGACAAATATGGCGGTTTGGTAGAAAATCGCGCCCGGTTTTTATTGGAGGTGGTTGAGGCAGTAACGCAGGTTTGGGGCGGCGATCGCGTCGGGATTAAGTTGTCTCCGAGTAATACGTTTTATGGGATGAAAGATTCTGATCCGAAAGCGACGTTTAGTTATGTGATTGAGATGTTGAATCCTTTTAATTTAGCGTATTTGCATTTGATGGAACCGAATGAACAGGATTTAGCAACTCGTGAGGTTTTGCATCCGGTTTTGCCGATTTTTCGTTCAATTTACTCGGGAACAATTGTCACGAATGGCGGTTATACTCAAGAAAGCGGTAATGCAGTGTTAGCTGAAAATATGNTGATGGAACCGAATGAACAGGATTTAGCAACTCGTGAGGTTTTGCATCCGGTTTTGCCGATTTTTCGTTCAATTTACTCGGGAACAATTGTCACGAATGGCGGTTATACTCAAGAAAGCGGTAATGCAGTGTTAGCTGAAAATATGGCGGAAGCGGTATCCTTTGGTCAGTTATTTTTAGCGAATCCTGATTTAGTGAAACGCTTTCAAGTGAATGCTGTTTTAAATGAAGCAAACCCTCGGACTTTTTATGGTCAAGGTGCGAAGGATGCTGAAAACGGTTATACAGATTATCCGTTTCTCGCCGACTTAAAAGTTTAGATGAATTTGGAGGAGGGTGAACTCCTCCAAGTTTTTTCAAAGGTTATTGAATACCAAAAACAACAGATTTGACGGACTGTAAATTTCCTGCATACAAACCGGGTGCTTGGGCTTCGATGACGTTTCCGGTTTTCGGACAAGTTACCATTAAATAGTCACATACCCCACATTCGGTTTTAGTGTGTTCCGGGTGGTGCCAACGTTCGGCTAATGCGCCACAATTCGGACAGTGAACTGCTTGTTTTGTTACCGTTTGAATGGATTTTTGTTTTGTAGTCATTTGAAACACCGCTTGTGTGATTGAGTAAAGGTTTTAAAGTGAGGTTCAATTTATTTCCGAATTTAGGCTGTAGGAATGTAATCTGATGGAACTCCCGATCTCAACCGAAAATTATAGAGTCACAGAAAAGAAGGATAAATTTTTTTCTATCCTCCTAGTTTGTCATCTAGGACATTCTCCCCAAATCCTTCTTTCGGCATATTTCATTGATCCCCTTTGATAAATTATGTAGATTTTACTGATTTAATAGAGGATCTTATCACAGTTTTCTCTAAAAACCAGAAAATATTTTCGTGAAGATAGTTTAAGGTTCCTCCAGGTAAATCATTAAAAAAAGTTAAACAAATCCAACAAAAGGCGGCATTAAGATTAATTTAATACTATTAATGGTTTTGGGCTTCTACAGAGGCGACGAGATCGTTGAGTTCTTGCTGCATTTGAGTTTGAACCTGTTGATAACAAGCATTGACATATTTGTTATCTTGAGCGGCTTCTCGGCCATAGCGTTCAAAGACTATCGGCGCACATACTCGGGTATGAATCTGAACAGGTAGAGGAAAATTCGGCAATGGCCCGATGCTTATTCCCCAGGGAAGACCCAGATAAATGGGAAAAACTTCGGGGTCAATATCCATCAACCAAGGCATTCCCAAGTCATGCAATTGTTTGACCTGTTTGTAAAAATCTGCTAAAACAATTAAAGTATCGTGAGCGCCCCAAGAAATCAGGGGAATAATCGGAACTTCTTCTCGTAAAGCCAGTTTGAGAAAGCCTTTACGTCCCGCAAAATAAATTTTATCCCGTAAGGAATGAGGACGAAAAACGTCTTCTGCACCCCCTGGATAAACAACGACTGGGGCGTTACGTTTAAAAGCTGCGATCGCCATTTTCGGATGGGCTATAATTGCACCACATTGCATCGCTTGACTGGCAACAGACGGTGCCGCTTTCCACATATTTGGGTGCATCAAGCCATACAGCAAGCGATCAGTCCCAAAACGCCGAAACCAGTCATACAAACACATATGCATATCGGGTGAGGCTAAACCGCCATTGTGTGAACCGACAACCAGAAATTTCCCCTCAGATGGGACATGGTGCCAACCGTCTGTTTGAACTCGAAAATAATAGCGATAAAACCATTCCCACAATGGCATTAAAGCGTTAATATAGTCGGGGTTGCGTTCGTCTAAAGACCAACCATCGTAGCGAGAACGAGAAACAGGGGGACGAAAATCGGCGGAATCTGACACTGTAGATTAAGAATTGTAAACATTACCACTGCCTAAGATAATCTAGTTTTGCTAAAAGTGCCAATAGATGGAGATCAATTAATGATGAGTTCTGAATATTCACACCGTCTCATGGCAAACTTAAATCTAGAGGATGAAGTCATCGCTCATATTTTGACAAATGCTAAAGTCATTGCGGTTGTGGGTCATTCTGATAAACCCTCACGAACCAGTTATCAAATTGCCCAATTTTTACGAAGGGTTGGTTATCGGGTTTATGCAGTTAATCCAACTGTCAAAGAAATTGAGGGTGAATGTTGTTATGCGAGTTTAGAANTCATTGCGGTTGTGGGTCATTCTGATAAACCCTCACGAACCAGTTATCAAATTGCCCAATTTTTACGAAGGGTTGGTTATCGGGTTTATGCAGTTAATCCAACTGTCAAAGAAATTGAGGGTGAATGTTGTTATGCGAGTTTAGAAGAGATACCTGAAAGGATTGATATTGTTAATGTGTTTCGTCGGGCAGAATTTTTATCTGAAATTGTCTCAGAAGCGATCGCAATTCAGGCGAAAACGGTTTGGGGACAGTTGGGTGTTATTGATGCAAAAGCCGCCCAAACGGCGATTGATGCTGGCTTAACTGTTGTGATGGATCGCTGTATTAAAATTGAGTATGCACGCCTGAATGTACAGCATTTTAATGGCTCTCAAGCCGATTGAGGTTCTGAGTGTAAGTAATAGGTGTCTCGTCCGCGTTGTTTGGCTTGAGATAAGGCTCTAATGGCTACAGTCATTAAGGCTTCCGCCGGACAAGATTCTGAACTCGGAACCACACTAGAAACTCCTAAACTTAAAGTAACGAATTGACTGACATTGGATTGATTGTGAGGAATTTTGAGTTGTTGAATAGATGAACAAATGGCTTCAGCAACCTGTGAAGCTTCTAAGGAATTGGTATGGGGAAGAACCACTGCAAATTCTTCACCGCCATAACGAGCAACCAGATCCGCAGGTGTACGAGTAATTTGCAAAAGAGTTTGAGCGATCAGTTGCAAACAGTCATTTCCGGCTTCATAACCGTAGGTATCATTATAATGTTTAAAGTAGTCAACATCGCATAAAATAAAGGATAATGGCGCTTGTTCACGTCCGAGTTTTCCCCATTGTTGACCCAAATATTCTTCAAAGCGCCGACGGTTGGCAATTTGGGTTAAATCATCAATGGTTGNCAAAAGAGTTTGAGCGATCAGTTGCAAACAGTCATTTCCGGCTTCATAACCGTAGGTATCATTATAATGTTTAAAGTAGTCAACATCGCATAAAATAAAGGATAATGGCGCTTGTTCACGTCCGAGTTTTCCCCATTGTTGACCCAAATATTCTTCAAAGCGCCGACGGTTGGCAATTTGGGTTAAATCATCAATGGTTGTAATTCGTTTTAATTCTTGAGTGGCGCGTTGGACGACGGCTTTGGCTTGTTTGCGATCGGTGATATCATTGGGAATTGCGAGGAGATAATCTTGTCCGTCATATTCAAAGATTTCGGCTGATAATAATACGGTTCTAATGGTTCCTAATTTAGTCCGATAATTAAATTCTTGATTGCGAATGGTTCCTTCTGATTGTAATTGTTGAACGACTCGTTGTCGATCATCTGAGTTCACCCAAAAATCTAATTCATCTGCGGTTTTTCCAATCAATTCATCAAAANTGCGAGGAGATAATCTTGTCCGTCATATTCAAAGATTTCGGCTGATAATAATACGGTTCTAATGGTTCCTAATTTAGTCCGATAATTAAATTCTTGATTGCGAATGGTTCCTTCTGATTGTAATTGTTGAACGACTCGTTGTCGATCATCTGAGTTCACCCAAAAATCTAATTCATCTGCGGTTTTTCCAATCAATTCATCAAAACTATAGCCGGTTAAGCGACAAAAGCTTTCATTGACTTCAATATAGCGTCCTTCTGCGAGGGTGCTAATCGTCAAAGGATGGGGACTACAGCGAAAGGCTTTAGAAAACTTTTCTTCAGATAATCTAAAGGCGGATTCTGCTAGTTTTCGATAGCGAATTTCTTCTTGTAAAAGCTGATTTTTTTCTTCTAACAAGTGATTTTGTCGTTCGAGTTGTTTGGTTAAACTGCGTAATTTGAGGTGAACATTCACTCGGGCGATCGCTTCTTCATGTTGTAGGGGTTTTGTAATGTAGTCAACGGCGCCCAAAGTAAACCCTTTGAGTTTATCAACGGGATCTGTTAAAGCCGTCATAAAAATCACGGGAATGTCTTTAGTTGCCTCTAAGGCTTTGAGACGACGACAGGTTTCAAACCCATCAACTCCCGGCATCATTACATCTAATAGTATCAAATCTGGTATGATTTTTTCCAGTTTACTGAGGCAACTTTCGCCATCTTTAGCGATTAAAACTTTGAAGCCAAAGTCTTTCAAAAAATCCGATAATACTTTGATATTCGTCGGATTGTCGTCAACAATTAATATAAGTTCTTGCTGTCTATTTTCTATCATAATTTTAGCCTTTTTAATGAGTTGAGTTTAATAGAATTAAATTGATAATAGCTTCTTCATCAAACTCCTGCGCCATTTCTAACATTTTTAGCGCAAAATTAGCATAACTTTCATCTAACCCCTTAATTCGTTCTGCTTCTTGTTCAATCGTTTCAAAATCCCCAATTTCTAATGCTTCTTTAACCGTGATCAATTCCGAGATAGGCGGCACTACCATGTCGGCACTGTTGTGATATTTTGCTGCATAACTCACGCCATTTTGAACTTCAGTTTCTTCATAAATCCAAGAGATTTTCAGCAAGACTTGTAAGGTTTCTAGCAAATCTTCAAGCTGCAAGGGTTTCGGTAAAAACGCATCACAACCTGACTCTTGACTTCTTTGGCGATCCAAGATAAAAACACTGGCAGAAGTCGCAATAATATTTGTTTTTTTAAAGTGAGGTATTTGGCGAAGTTGTCGAGTCATTTCAAAGCCATCCATATGGGGCATGACTAAATCAGTAATAATCAGATCCGGTTGATGGAGAAGGGCTTTTTCGATCCCTTCCTCACCGTGAGTCGCTTCTAGCAGTTGAAAACCTAAAGGTTCTAACATATTAATCAGAATCGAACGATTATCCCAACGATCATCAACGACTAAAATTTTATATTTTTTCCCTTTGTACCCTCTAATAATTGCAGGCATCATTAAACTCGCATCTACCCATTGTGAAGCTTCATGTAAATCTAAATCAACCCAAAATTTACTGCCTTTGTTTACAACACTTTCCACATTTAACGTACTTCCCATCATTGCCACAATTTTCTGGGTAATCGCTAATCCTAATCCCGTTCCTTCAGCTTTGCGAAAGCGATCGCCAACTTGTTCAAACGGAATAAAAATCTTATCAATTTGTTCGGGAGGAATGCCAATTCCTGTATCTTCCACTAAAAATCTAATTTTGTGAGTTGCACATTGAGGCGGCGTAAAACATTGATCCGGTTGTTCAATTTCACAAACCGTTGCCGCCCCATTTTCAATCAGTTTAACGCTAAATTTAACACTGCCTGCATCGGTAAATTTAATCGCATTACTAATCAAATTAATCAAAACTTGACGCAATCGTTTTTCATCGGTATGAAGATTTTGCGGCAAATGTTGACTGGTTTGATAGCTAAAGGAAATATTTTTTTGTTCAGCCCGAACTCGGCAAATTTCCGAGACGCCACAGAGAAAGGTTAAAAAGTCAAAATCCGTCGGATGAAGTTCTAGTTTTTGCGCTTCAATTTTAGACAAATCGAGGATATCATTAATTAACGTCAACAGATGAGAACCACATTGTTTAATCACTCCTAATCCTTTTTGTTGCTGGGGGGTAATCGTTTTATCCCGTTGCAAAATTTGAGCATATCCCAAAATTCCATTTAATGGTGTTCTTAATTCATGGCTCATATTCGCTAGAAATTCACTTTTAGCACGACTTGCAGTATCCGCCGCCGCTTTAGCGCGTTTCAGTTCTTCTTCGGCGCGTTTGCGTTCGGTAATATCACGAACAAAAGCGGTATAAATCCGTTTTTTCCCCAGTTGTAATTTAGAAATAGAAGCTTCAATGGGAAATTCTTCTCCATTTCGACGTCGGCCAAATACGGTATTTCGTTCGCTCATTTTACGAGCCGATAATGAGGTTTGGGTAAAATTTTTAATATGCTGATGATGACCTTCAATAAACCGTATAGGCAGTAAAATATCGAGGGGTTGACCGAGAACTTCGGCTTGAGAATAGCCAAAAATCTTTTCTGCTCCTTGGTTAAATAGAGTGATATGTTGAGTTTCATCAATGGAAATAATCGCTTCGTCTGCATTGTCTAAAATGCCAGCAAAGCGGGCTTCTGAGTCTCGTAAAGCCAGTTCAGCTTCATATTTAGCTTGAGCGATCGCAATTAACGCCCCGACTCGTCGCACTAAGTTAATCTCTTCTTGACTCCAAACTCGTGGTGATCGTACATTATCAAGACCAATAAACCCGACATCTTGATTAACTTCTAGCCCAGTTAATTGCATCGGAACAATTAATAAAGATTGGGTTGTTAGGCGTTTCAGTTCGGCTTTTTCTGCCTCGGCCACATCGGGTAAATGAGCAATACTGGAAACTTGAAAAGGCTTACCTTTAAGAATCGTTTGCACAAACCAAGGAAAAACTTCAATCGGAACTCCTTGATAATCTTGAATGAAAGACGGAACATCCTGACCGCACCATTCGTGAGTTTGAGTTAATTTGGTATGATTATCGGTGTAACGAAAAACATAAACGCGATCGCAGTCCATAAATTCGCCTGTGGCTTGCAAGGCTAGATGAATTCCTGCATCAGTATCTTGGTTGAGAAACTGTTCGGAAATGCGACTGAGTAAATTGTCTTTTTGGGCGCGATATTCCAGGGCTTCTTCGGCGCGTTTGCGATCGCTAATATCGGCGTGAGAACCTGCAAACCGAACCGCTTCTCCATTCTCATCAAACAGGGCTTGTCCACGAGATAAAATCCATTTATATTCACCATTTTTGCAGCGCATTCTAAACTCAAACGTAAAGTAAGTCGTTTTGCGCTTCGTATGCTCTTCAATGGCTGCTAAAATTAGGGGAAAATCATCAGGATGCACACGCCCTGACCATTCATCGAGGGTATTTCCGATCTCGTGATCTTCATAACCTAACATTTCTTTCCAACGACTCGAATAAAAGGTTTCACTGGTTTTCAAATTCCAGTCCCAGATGCCATCATTGCTTCCTCGTAGGGCCAGTTGCCAACGTTCTTCACTTTTTCTCAGTTGTTCTTCTTCACGTTTTAGTAGGCGATTTTTTTCTTCGAGTTCCCAAGTTCGTTCGGCTACTTTTTGTTCGAGACTGGCATTGAGTTGTTCTAATTCTTGATTAATTTTATGGAGAGCGGTGTTTTGGGCGGAGAGTTGTTTGTCCCGTTGATAACTTCGTAAAGCGGCGGTTACGGTTAAACACAGATCGGTTTCATTCCAAGGTTTGGGAATATAACGATAGAGACTGGCGCTATTAACTGCANCTTGATTAATTTTATGGAGAGCGGTGTTTTGGGCGGAGAGTTGTTTGTCCCGTTGATAACTTCGTAAAGCGGCGGTTACGGTTAAACACAGATCGGTTTCATTCCAAGGTTTGGGAATATAACGATAGAGACTGGCGCTATTAACTGCATTGCCAATAGCTACGGTGCTGGCTTGTCCAGTCAGGAGAATTTTTAGGGTTTTGCTCGAGCGCTCGTGAACTTGTTTGAGGAGTTCATCTCCAGTCATTTTGGGCATGATCAGATCAGAGATGATTAAGGGAATTTCCATCTGTTCGCTTTGTAACTCTTCTAGAATTTCTAGGGCTTCTTCTCCACTTTCTGCCAGTTCAATATTATATTTTTCTCCCAAATAGGGTAAGAGCTGATCCCGTAGACTAATCAGCACAACTCGTTCGTCATCTACACAAATAATAGCGGGTTTGCCCATAGATTCTCCCTCTATATTTTTGGTTTCCCAACCTCTTCGTCTTGAAAATTAATNATTATATTTTTCTCCCAAATAGGGTAAGAGCTGATCCCGTAGACTAATCAGCACAACTCGTTCGTCATCTACACAAATAATAGCGGGTTTGCCCATAGATTCTCCCTCTATATTTTTGGTTTCCCAACCTCTTCGTCTTGAAAATTAATGATTTTCAAGGAGATTCCCAACTTTGATTCTGGTTTTAGAGGTCAATTCTTTTGAATAATCAATTAAAGTTTATATTAGACTGAGTTTTAGGTTAACGTTTAAGTCCCTCTGAAAAGACTAAAGCCGTAAGAATTTTTACTGACTCTGAAATTTATTCTATAGCACTACGCATCATGGTTAGGACATTAGTAAAAGCTGAAAACCTTTTTTAGTCTAACTTTTGCCTTTTGCCTCTTGCCTCTTGCCTAGCGCGTAGCGCTATAACCCAAACAGACCCTCTCGAATGATTGAGTCAACGGATGTCCGATGCGATTAACCCTGTCGATCCAGTGGGTTTAAAGATTGACTATTTTCCCACCCTAATCATCAGGATAAGCTGAAATTTCAACCCGATCTGTTCAAATTGAACTGATTTTACTCGAAGATGTAATGGCCTGATGAATGGGCAACCAGACTGTAAAGGTTGTTCGTCCTGGTTGACTTTCCACCTCTATCTGTCCATGATGTTGCTGAATAATCTGACGGGCAATATCTAACCCCAAGCCTGTCCCAACTCCGGCGACCTTAGTCGTAAAGAAGGGTTCAAAGATTTTGTCTTGGATCTCAGCAGGAATACCACAACCGGAGTCTGTCACTTGAACTCGGATCAAACCCTGATGGCCAGTCGCGGTGATGTCTAATTTTCCCTGACGTCCCATTGCCTGAATCGCATTATGAATCAGATTAGCCCAGACTTGATTGAGTTGTTCAGGATAACATACAATCTCAGGTAGATCTTGATAGCTGGTACTCACTTGAATCCCCTGTTTTAACTGATGTTGGTAAAGAATTAAAACGCTATCAATTTCTTCAGCAATTTGAGCGCTAATCATGCGATCGCAAGGATCAGGATGAACGTAACGTTTGAGAGCGGAAACAATCGTTGAAGCTTTATCGACAGCCAGCTTAATATTTTCACTATTTCTCTGTTGCAGCGTCAAATGATAAGCCGTGTCTAAAATTTCGCTATGATTCTGATTTTGTAAGAGGCGTAAAATCCCAGGCGTTGCTTCTTTTATCCCCATTTCGACTAACATGGTGGCGATTGTTTCTGCTTGTTCAATTCCTTGGCGGGTTAACTGTTCTTCCAGGCTGCGTTTGAACTGACGTTCTTCTCGGAAAGACAGAGGAATATGACTCGGGCGACTGGCGGCTAATAATGCCATCAAATCTTCTTGTTGAGTTCCAGACCGTTTTCCCAGTAAAGAAGGCAGTTGTTTTAAGGTGCGATCAAAGGCATGAGAAAGGTTCTGAACCGAAGCATAAATTGCTGCCAAAGGCGTATTAACTTCGTGAGCAATTCCCGCAATTAGTTGTCCGAGAGCGACCATTTTTTCGGATTGTACCAGTTTTTTTTGAGTCTTTTTTAACTCCCTCAAGGTTTCCGAAAGGGCTTGAGTTTTTTCGGCTACTTTTTGATTGAGATTGCTGTATCGACAAGCATTTTTTAAGGCGCTCGCCATCCCTGGAGAGAGGCGATTAAACAGTTCTCGATATTCGGGAGTAAAAGCGTAGGATGTGAAATAATTTTCTAAGTATAAAATAGCAATCAGTTCACCGTGAAGTCGCAGGGGAAGACAAAGGAGAGACAGAGGTTTAACGGGACTATTAGGAATGAGATCCACTTCATTCTCAACATCGTTCAACAGTAGAGAAGTTTGAGTGTGAAGGACGCGATTAACAATCAGCCTCATCAACGGACTTTCAACGGTTTCTAAGGGCAGAGATTGTAAGATGTCTACCGTCTCAGACTCGAGACTTCCAGAGGCTTCGATTACCCATTGACCGGATTTTTCGAGAATCAGCCATGCTTGACTAGCGACAGGGGTTTCTAGAATCACCTCGATTAATTGAATCAGGAGATTGTTAAGTTCGAGTTCTTGGGAGAGGGCGCCCGAGGTGGCGAGTACCCAATTTAGATCCAAGCGGGTAGAACTTTTCGGGGCGGAAGTTCCACGCAGTCGGAAAGGTTCACGGGTCTGTCTATCGGGGAGCGGACAAGACAGTCTGAAGGTTGCACCGGATGATTCAAAATTATTGTGATCGCTATTCAGTCGCCTCATGTGTTCTCTCAATCCCTCTGAAAAATCAACCACAGTCGCAAACTGATCTGTTTTCCGTGACAGCACTATAGTGCCGAAAGTTGTCTTTATTTTAGCGATGTCTTCTGATGGGTCAAGTTGATGGAGCGTTTCCCTAACTATCTTTGAGAAGGATACATTTGGGGTCGTTATCGCTATATGATGAACATCTGCTATTTTCCGACGATCAGATTTTGAATCCGTATAATTCCTTGCAACCCAGGGCTTGAGTGAATTTGATGTTGTCGAAAGTCGGCCGAGTCATCAGCAGTTAACAACGAATGACTGTGATCCCTAATTTGATCTTGCCGTTTGGTCATTCAACTGCTACGCTAGCTGACTAAGACTGTGGTGTGAATTTTATTTTTTTAATTTTGGGCATCCTGATTTTAGATGGGATTGACAGAAGCAGATCGACGGCGATCACTCGAGGCAATCGGAATTTTTTTGAAAAAAACACAATTTACAACAAAAACACCAGATACTATGCTTTTTAATCAAAATCAATCCAATAAAAACTGTTTTGCTGCCGTTCCCCAATTGTCTCGTTCATTTTTAAAAACGGTGGTATTGGGAACTCAGGTGATCGGTGCCTCATTGTTCTTTCTTGGGGTTAACCTCCCGGCGGCTGACAGTCGCACTCCATCTCATTCTGCTGCTTATACCATGTCTTCCCCTTCAGCTTCCGAAAACCTCCCGCCAGCTTCAGTCTCAGAAATGGCACGTCAGGTAACGGTGAGAATTTTTGCCAATCGTAGTGTTGGGTCGGGTGTGATTATTAACCGTTCAGGACAAGGATACACCCTGATTACAAATGCTCATGTGGTCGGAAATCACTCCGGTAATTTTATGATTTTGACCGCAGATGGACAAATGCACGGGGGACGCCTGATTTCCTCATCCAACCATCTCGATTTAGCGGTGTTGCAGTTTAATAGCAGTCGCTCCTATCAAGTGGCAACGATGGGAGATAGCAATCGGGTTGCTGTCGGAGAAAAGGTGATGGCGGCGGGATTTCCCAATTGGTTGAATACAACGCCAGGACAGATGCAAGACACTCGGGACTGGGGAAATCGGCCGTTTCAACTCACTGAAGGTCAAGTGGGAATGGTACCGAACCGAACCTTAGTTGAAGGCTATCAACTGGGTTATACCAACGACATCCGTAGTGGAATGAGTGGTGGCCCTGTGTTTAACCAACGGGGTGAACTGATTGCGATTAACGGTCGTTCTAAGTTTGCCCTCTCAGCCGATAAGGTTTATCGCTATACTGATGGTTCCGCTCCTTCTCCTGAACAAGTTCAACAAATGAAAGCTCTCAGTTGGGCGATTCCCATTTCTAATATGCCGTTACGCGGAATGTCTTAGTCGCTGCTTGCCTCAGACTGTCTGATCTCCAGATTACTGGTTTTGAATTTTGGAGACGGAGATCGCTGAACCTGTAGTGGGGTCTGTCACTTCGTAGCGATAGATGGTGACTCCTCCCTGTCTGATGCGATTGATTTCTTCTGTATGATCTTCGCTATGGTATCGAGCGGAAGGTGTTCTAGGCGTTTCGCTGATCACGCCTAACAAACCAATCGTGACTAAAGCAACAGCCGCAGAAATTTTCACGGGGTTATTCAGGTTTTGATTGTTGAGTTTGATTGATTTGCCAAACATGATCAGTTCCTCTGTAGATGGGGTTGAGATAATTGAATAGTGAACTGCACTGGGGAGATGAATTTTTTCGGGTTGAGGAAAGCGTTATTGTCCAACTGGGTTGGAAACTTTCATCTCAGAAGACTTGCACTCTGTCAGGGAGGGAAGATTTTGCTCAAGTCTCAATGTCAGTTGGGTCTTTTGAGATTTGACATGAACCTGAAGGCTGAGAGTTGTAATGATGGCGATCGCCATAATACAGGCTTCTGTGATTGTCAGATTTGAGCTTTCGATGCTTCCCTGAATTGATGCTTTCTTGACCGAGTTCATAGAGACTAGAGATTAGAAGTAACGTTTGAGTTTGTTATTCTCCCAGTCAACTTCTACTTCCCATCTCTGCTGGTTCTTGTCCATCTGTGAGTTAATGTTTTCACTCACTTGATTGAGATTGTTGCGCGAGAGTCCAGGCTGAGACTGAACTTCCAATTGATCTAAACTGACACTCAACACATTATTGTTGAGATCTTGATCAAGAACTTGATTGTTAGTCTCGTGAACTTCTTGCACTCTAGAATAAGAAGTTGTTGTCACTGCGGAGATTTCTTCTTGAGCGAAGGAGGGATAGGCAAAGCTAGCCGTTAGAAGCAGTGCGGTGGTGAATTGGATTGCTTTCATAGTAAGCCCTCGTGAAGTTCTGATATGTTGACGATTCTTCAATCAAGGCGATCAAGTTCGTTGAGCGTTGTTTAGCGTTGGAGAATACGGGAGTTGTTAAAACCAATCTATTTTGTTGCTTTTGTAACAACTCCCGAGGGTTCCATCTGGTAAGCTCAATTAGTTGTAAAGCGGCTCACCACTCGCAGTTGCATCTCCGTAGTCTTGCAAGTGTTCAACGAACACATCGCCTTGTTCCCGATTTCCAGGAGATAAGGTGAACACTACATTTTCAAAATTAGCGTCACCCGGTTCTGCTGAAGCAAAGATTACTGTTTCATAGTTGACGACTCCGGCTTGATACATTTCTTCTAAAGTCGTTACGCCTAAAGATTCAGCCAAGTTCGTTAAACGAGTGCTAATGGCTTGGGCGCGACGTTCCGGAGTGTATGATCCTTGAGGATCGCTAGAAGAAAGAGTCACTTGCCAAATGACTAAAGGTTCAGATGCAACCTGGACGACTTCCCGTTTCAGTAAAGAATTTCCACCGAGAAGACCAGGATAACGAGTGTCGTAGGTTTCCCGTACAATCATGGGAACCGTACCATATTGATTCTTTTCTGGGTCAATTTCAACTGTTTGAAAGACAACCCGTTCTTTAGTAAATGTATCCGGTTGAGCTTTGGCTTGGGAAATACCAACGACTAAACCAGCAGTTACGATAGCGGTGGTGATGAATGCTTTGATGGCGCTTTTCATAAGTTTGACCTCCAGGTGCTTAAAGAGAGGTTGTTTTGTTCGGTATGTTCTTAACATTAAACCAATCCTATAACCCTGTCAGTAAGAACAAAGTAATGTGTTCCAGACGTTTTATTGGTCTGGGTGTTACTTGAAAGTTAGGCAAAAGTGATCGAAAAGTAAGTGAGATTTTTGGGTGTTGTATTTCTTCTTACAATCTCCGGGTTACTTTGACTTTCGTCTTCCGTTTCATGTAAGTAATTGTACTCCATCCTTTATTCTTTTGATCAAAAAACAATTATATTTTTTTTAGATTTACTCAGAGAAAATATTGAAGTTCTCAGTCTGATTGCTCCTCAAAAATTTTCTCTGTGCAGAGTAACGATGATCACTGCTATACAGCCTCGCTCAAGAAATCATCTTCCAGCAAAAATTCGACTTTTTATAGATTTTCAGGAGAGAATTTTCAGTCAATTGAAAAAAAGAAGATAGAATATTTTATCATTATTTTTATTTATTTAATTAGAGGAAAAATAAATTAATTCATCACAAACCTTTCTCTATTTATTATAGAAGTTCCTGAAAAGGAATAAAACAATTACAGGAATTTCTGTTACTAAAGTTACAAAATAGAAAAAAGTTTGATAGCCTTGGGCAGAGGGNTATTTTTATTTAGTTAATTAGAGGAAAAATAAATTAATTCATCACAAACCTTTCTCTATTTATTATAGAAGTTCCTGAAAAGGAATAAAACAATTACAGGAATTTCTGTTACTAAAGTTACAAAATAGAAAAAAGTTTGATAGCCTTGGGCAGAGGGTGATGAGGGTGTGCGATCGCCAGACAGGGACAGTCGCCCCAAAATCACCACTTTCGGCAGAGGATCATCCGTTAGACAGAGGCAGTAACGGGTAAGCTCATGGTATAAAAACTTCAGGAAAGAAAACGAGCCAATCATCGCTCTAGCAGTTGATAGCGTTACTGTTCAGGATTACACTGATGGGGAGTGGGCTGAGGTTGACGCTGAACTCCCGTTTTTGTTGGGTCATAACCCACTAATATAACGTCTCCTTTCTCATCTCTTATCCATCCCCTCGCCGGNGTTTTTGTTGGGTCATAACCCACTAATATAACGTCTCCTTTCTCATCTCTTATCCATCCCCTCGCCGGAACAATAGTTCTAGAATCAATTGGATGATTATCTCGTTTTTTTGATTGTTGTTGACGACGTTGGGAGGAACGATTAACTGAAGGAGTCACAGGTTCAATCAGAGACAATTCTAACTCTGGAACTGCAAATAAATCTTGAATGGGGTTGAATGCAATACCGCCTCGTCCTGTGATAATAAATTGACTGTCTCCTCTTTGTTTGCAGGGGTCTTGAGCGATTAATGCAGCCGGATCAACGACTTGGACTTGAGTTGATTCTGGCGGGTCAAAATTNCTGTCTCCTCTTTGTTTGCAGGGGTCTTGAGCGATTAATGCAGCCGGATCAACGACTTGGACTTGAGTTGATTCTGGCGGGTCAAAATTCAGAGTATCATCAATAGAAAGTTCTCCAGCAGCATTAATAATACTATTTTGAGATTGTAAAATAGCCAGTTCTGAATTACCTAAAGGACGAATATTAATATTGCTGCCTCCCGTCGGTTCAAAAGCGCTGGTAACAATTTGACTGTTTTCTAACAACACTAAAAAGTTTGAATTAATATCAATATTTCCATCAAACGTTTGACCGCTTTGACTTCCTGCGGCAGAAATTGCGCTTTGACGCCGCACGCTAATATCNTCAAACGTTTGACCGCTTTGACTTCCTGCGGCAGAAATTGCGCTTTGACGCCGCACGCTAATATCGGGTGAATTGATAGTAATATTTCCACCTTCACCTGTTACTGAATCTGCGAATAGAGCTGCTTGTTCCAAACGAACTTGGGAAGCACTCACGTCTATATTTCCGGGATTACCTACACCGTCACCGTTTACTATAATACTAGATTGATTTCTAATCGTTAATTGTTCAGCATCAATTGTTACCGTTCCTCCATTACCCACCCCGGTTTCAGAAACGTTTGCAAGGATAAAAGACCTATCTGCTAATTGAATATTTTCAGCCTGTACATTGACCGAACCCGCATCTCCAATTCCTGAAGTTGATGTAGACAAAAAAGCTTGATTGCTCAAGGTTAAACGTCCAGTTTCAATAATGATATTTCCACCATTACCTATAGCTCCTTCTTGTCCAACAGTAGCGTTAATTGATGTTCTTTCCCCGTCAAGAAAAACTGATTCTGAGGCTTTAATGAAGATTGTTCCTCCTCTGCGATTCGGGGGAATTTCAACAGTAGTAATTTCCGATTCATTTGGCAGACGAATTCCAGAAAAAATTACAGAGCCGTTTTGCACTCTTAGTTGTTCCGTTTCAATAGTAATATCTCCTCCATTACCCGCACCTGCCGTTCCACTAGAAATAAACACCTGATCATCAAATAACACCTCTTGAGCTTGTATACTAATTGAACCTGAAGAACCCGTTCCCGAACTATCTGTGCGAATTAATGCTCCATCAATTCCGATTAGTCTTTGTGTCGTAATTGAAATATCTCCAGTGTTTCCTCCGTTACCCGCTTGAGCAATCAAGCTTTTTTGTCTACATCAACTTCAGGAATTGGAGATGCGGGTTCGGTCAATGTACAGGCTGAAAATATTCAATTAGCAGATAGGGCTTTTATCCTTGCAAACGTTTCTGAAACCGGGGTGGGTAATGGAGGAACGGTAACAATTGATGCTGAACAATTAACGATTAGA
>NZ_LATL02000246.1 GCF_000972705.2 Limnoraphis robusta CS-951
CTACTCCAGAGGGGTGAGTCTCCCCAGTCGTTCATCCCATTTCAGAGATAGTTTCGGTATGCCCTACCGTACTTGAGAAAAAAATGCTTTGTTCTCTGTACTTGGTGCTTTAAGGTTTTATATGGCCAAAGCATTTCTTGCAAGAACCCCATACCTTAAGTTTTCAAGGTTAATTGCATCGATTAGATGCTGGGTTTTTCAACTGGTTGAATACCCTGCCAGTAGAGTTATTATAGCATTAGAAAGAGCCTTATATCCCCATACCTGAAGGTAGGGGCGTGTGCGGCAATTTTTGGTAACCGCTTTAGCCGATCGCTTTGCGATGTACGCCAAACAGGTTCGTGAGGCGATTGACAAAACGGGTGGCTTAGGAGATGCGGATACTGCGGATTTATACACCGAAATCTCACGGACCGTTGATATGCGCTTGTGGTTCCTCGAAGCCCACTTGCAAGGAAGCGACAGTAGTGTTACCAATGGTAGCAGCAGTGCGACAACCAAAGCCACTGCAAACGTGAAATAGTATTGATCCGGGAATGAATCCATTTTCATCACCTGACTATAGCTCCGACTTGCACCGCTTAATGGAAGAGGCGGGGCTTTCTACTGTCAAGGAATTGAGTCAAAAAACGGGGGTTTCTCAGTGGCAAATTATCCGACTGCGACGGGGACTGGCCCGACAAATGCGAGTGGAGATTTTGCTGAAAATTAGTCAAGGACTAAATATTTCTTTAGTTGAATTGTTGGCAACTTTTGCGCCGGAGTCGGTGAGATCTCAAGATGCTGGGGCTTCGGTTAAGGAATTGCAACAAGAGTATCAACACTTGCAAAGCCAGATGGAAAAGCAGCGAGAGTTGCTGTTAGAGGAGTTTGAGCGCTCGAGTTTAAGCATTTTAGAAGCTTGGTTGCTACAATGGCCGACAGTAGCTTATAAAGTTCAACAGAACCCTAAACTGGCGGGGGTGAAATTATTGCCTCTGTTGCGTCCGGTTGAACGGCTTATGCAACAATGGGGAGTAGAAGCGATCGCCTCTGTGGGTTCGGAGATTCCTTACAATCCCCAGATGCACCAGCTTCTAGAAGGAACCGCTCAAACCGGGGAAATGGTTGTGGTGCGCTATGCGGGCTATCGATATCGAGGTCAACTTCTGTATCGGGTTAAAGTCAGTCCCTTACAAAAAAGCCAACAATAGCCCGTCACCCCATGAGGCCAACCCTTGGAGAACGGGTGTTCGATTGAAAATTTGGCGATGAGTTCATATCAAGGCTATACTAGCGGAAACTGGCGAGTCAATGTCGAGGCTTCACTTTTAATAAATTATGAGTTCTGATGTTCAAGTGCTTCAACCCCAAGGAATTTTAGACGGAACGAAAGCAAGTGAATTCCGTAAAGAGATTAGCAATCTCGTCGATAAGGGAGCCAAAACCATCCTGATAGATTTTAAAGATGTCTCCTTTATGGACAGTTCAGGTTTAGGTGCTTTAGTTTTGGCTCTAAAAACAGTTCGAGCTGCTGGTAGTAAGTTGATGGTTTGCTCGATTAATGAGCAAATTAAAATCTTATTTGAACTAACCAGTATGGATCGGGTATTCGATATTTTTGAGAATCGCGAAGAGTTTGAAGAGAAGTATGCTGCTAAAAAAAGCAGTTAAATCTTTAACCTCATCTTGGATGATCTAGATTCGGGTGAATAGGGGAATGGGGAGACTCTACTTGTACAATTAATCCGAGTTTTAAGGCAGCTTAAAAGTTGTGAATAATTGGCAAAAGTGGGGAGTATACTTTCATTATTCCTAGAGTTCTTCCCTTCTCATATTTTTCAGTTGAATCAACAAGTTTAAAGGCTTGGCGGACAGTCAGTTAAGTATTAATTATAGGAATTTAATGACTATTCAAAGTGAATTTTAAGTAAAGAAAAATCATCTTCAAAAGGATTTCCTGAATTTAAAGCTTTAATCGAATTAAAAAGAGAATCAAGATGATTGGGGAGGGAATAATTGGAATTGCAGTCAATCAGAAGATTAATAAAAGCATCAAGTCCCCACATTGAACCATCGGGTTGATGGATTTCATAAACTCCATCACTAAAAATAAACAGATCACTGGGATTTTTAATCTCGCAACAGTCGTCGCTATATTCAGCTTCTAAAAACATTCCCACAGGCATTCCGGGGGTTTTGAGGCGTTTAACTTGTAGACTGTTTTGATCTTGACCCGAAAGCAGAATAGCAGGAGGATGACCGGCACTGGCATAGGTGAGTTTGTGGGTTTTGCGGTTATACACGCCATACCAAATGGTGAAGTATTTGTCATTTTGATAGGACATTTGAAAGGTACTGTTGAGGGCTTTCAAAACATCACTGGGCTGATAATAATCTATATTAGGAAGTGTACGCGATCGCAATAAATTTAAAACCGAAATCGAAGGCAAAGTCGCCCTCAAACCATGTCCGGCTGTATCCATTAAATAAATCGATAAATAATCGGCATCTAGCCAACGGTAATCAAAGCAATCACCTCCGAGTTGACGGGAAGGAATAAATTTAGCTTCTATTTTGAGGGGTGTGGAAGTCGGTAGAGGAAGCAAAGATTGTACATATTCTGCGGCTTCGGCTAACTCGGCTTCTAGGAGTTGTTTTTGAGTTTGTAAATCTTGACTGAGTTGATGTAAGCGTAAGCCAGCCCTGACTCGGGCGTACAACTCGTTCATTTCAATGGGTTTAGAAATAAAATCATCAGCCCCCGCATCCAGACCTTTCACCCGGTCAGAAATTGACCCCAGAGAGGTGAGTAAAAAGAATTGAGTGGTGGAGAGTTCAGGATTGAGTTTGACATGACGACAGACCTCAATACCCGTTAATCTGGGCATAATCCAATCACAAATAATCAAAGCAGGGCGTAATTCTTGCGCTTTTTGAATCCCTTCCTCACCATTACTAGCAACCGAAACATCATAACCCTGGTTTTTGAGAGTTCTCCTTAGCAGCTCCCGAATCACCGTGTCATCATCAATTACCAAAATTTTAAACATGGACGCTCAGGTAATAAAGTAGGGTCGGCAACAAGAGTTTGAATCAATTCTTCGCTTAAATAGAGTATAGTCCAACAGGTGGGACTGTAAACTGAGTGTGGTATCAGTCATCCCTCGTGTTAAATTGATCGTAGATGTAGGTTCTCATACTAAGTGTGATTGAATTTGAAGGTTCAGAACCGTTGCTCCTGCCATGCAAGGTCAAGCTTCAGGCTCCTAATACTCTTGATGCTTTATCCGATATTTTGTCATGGTTTGGTCGATTACAGCATCCATCGGTTCCCAGTTCCATCTGGATTCGCTGTCAACTGGCTTTGGCTGAAGGATTTACGAATGCGGTTCGTCATGCTCATCGCAACCAACCTCCAGATGTCAAGGTTGAGATCGAAGTCGCCCTCTGTGAAGAAAAAATTGAAATTCGGATTTGGGATTATGGCCCTCCGTTCGATTTGATGGGAAAGCTTCAACAAATGCCTGGTGGTATCGATAAAGGTGCGGGTGGGGGACGAGGTTTGAAGCTGATGCGGGATATTGCTGATTTTTTGAGCTATGAACCCACTGGCGATGGCCGAAATTGTCTGTTGATTGTTAAAAACTATTAATTCCAATTTCTCTTAGGCTGCCAACGGATCAAGCCAATGGAGAACTTCTTGTTTTAATCGATATAAATCTCGATAAACTTCTTGTTTAATCCATTGACTGATCGCATCGAAGGGTGTGAAAACTTCCCCAACAGACCAGCTCATATCTTGATTGATGGGGGTTAAATGATCACCGCCTAACTGCTGAAGTGCAACCATTCCGGGAAAACAACCTTGTAAAATCTGATTGAGAATTAACGTTTGGTCGATTGTATCTTTGGTAAATTTGATCAGAAGGTTGCGACGAATTTGATAGCGTTCTTTGATCATACAGTTGGTTTGTTGAGGAGAAGGCGTAAATTCGACCTCCATCATGGATGAAAGTTGTTCAACGAGGGGAATCGACTCACGCGCCGCATAATTGTTAAAAGAGATCAGAATATTCCCTGCGCGGGTGACGGGAAATAAAGAACCGATCAGTAAGTGCAGTTTACACCCCATACTATGGCCTAATCCATAAATCGGTAAACCCCTCTGACGCAGACGCCGAGTGGAGTACAAGTCCTCTAAGCCATCCTCAAAGGTCCACAGAACTTTTTTTGCCATAATTCCGTGATTGAGGGTATTAATAAAAGGGGTGGCGATGACGGCATATCCTTGTTGAGCGATTTGCTCTAATAGCCATCGATAAGTGATTTGTGGTGCTGTCGCGACAAATGCTCCCCCCAGAAAGTGGACAATTGCTTTTGGTCGGGGGGGAATCAAAACCCAGTTGTTAGAAACTTCTATCCACTCCATAACGGCCTTAAATGCTTTATTTTAACAACAGGATCGAAACTCAATCTTCTAACCTCAGATGGAAGTTAAGTTGATCGGCAATCTTTAATCTAATGTTACCAATAAAAAGCAGGTTTAGAGCAAGGTCGTTCACGACGGATTGTTTTATGCTACAATAGTTTATCGTGGCTCGACAATGATAAACATGATTGTCTACGAAATGAAGCTACAAGGAACTGTTGCCCAGTACAGAAGGCTAGACGAAGCTATCCGTACAGGTCGATTCGTCCGTAATAGCATCATTAAAGCGTGGATAGACGGTCAAGTTAAAAGTCGTAACGACGCTTATGCCTACTGCAAACTGCTGTCAGACAATCCTAGTTTTCCCTGGGTGAATAAACTCAATTCTATGGCTCGACAAGCGCACGCGGAGAGAGCATGGGCATCAATTGAACGGTTCTATAAGAATTGTCGGCAAAAAATACCCGGTCATAAAGGATTCCCAAAGTTTAAAAAATATCAGGTTCGAGCTTCTGTTGAGTATAAAAGCACAGGCTGGAAACTTTCAGAGGATAGACGCTATTTAACATTTTCCGACAAATTTCAATCGGGGACATTTAAACTTTGGGGTAGTCGAGATTTGCACTTCTATCAACTCCAACAAATTAAACGGGTGAGAGTGATTAGAAGATACGATGGGTATTATGCTCAATTTTTGATAGACCATGAACGAGAGGAAAATAAAGAACTCACAGGAAAACAAACAGGGCTAGATGTTGGACTTAACTATTTCTACACCGATTCAACAGGTGAACAGATAGACAACCCCCGCTTTTTAAGAAAAGACGAGCGGCGCATTAAAAAGCTGCAACGTCGGTTATCGAGAACTCAAAAGGGAAGTCAAAACCGCAAAAAAGCCAAAAATCGCTTAGGGAAGGCGCATCTCAAGGTTTCACGCAGACGTAATGATTGGGTCTGTAAATTGGCTCAACACGTCATCCGGTCTAACGACTTGGTAGCAATAGAAAACCTACGGATACGCAATTTAGTTAAAAATCATCATTTAGCTAAGTCAATTAACGATGCTGCTTGGTACAGATTTAGAGAATGGTTGGAGTATTTTGGGAGAATTTATGGGGTTCCGGTGATTGCCGTTGAACCTGCATACACATCTCAAAACTGCTCAAATTGCGGTGAAAAGGTTGTCAAAACTCTCAGTACGAGAACTCATAAATGTCCTCACTGCGGGTATGTAGCAGACCGAGACGAAAATGCCGCCAAAAATATTCTAAAATCTGCATTAAAACAGCTATCAAATCAAGAAACGGATAAGAAATAGATTAACGGATTAACTTGACTGTAAAACGCATAAATCTAGGCTTCTCACACGTAGCTTAATCCGTTTTTCCGCTTAATATCTGTTTTTAAAATACCGTCGGGCAGACGGGAATCAACGCCTTTGGAGAGACTGACCTCTGCTTGAGTGGGGAAACCCAACCCTCGTAAGTCAACTCGTAGAAAGAGGAAACCCAGACAGTGATGTTTGGAATCTCCGTCCTTGAGGGCGCAGAGGATGCCAAATAAGTTGACACAAGAATGTCGATTTTCTGATTATTCTCAAAAATATGAATCAGCATCAGTCTCCTAAATCTACTGATCCTTCCATGAAGAATCGCTCTAAAGCGTCTACAGTCAAACATTTGCGCGAATTTAGTCATCTCCTCGACAATGCCATTCGAGTTCCGGGTACGACCTATAGAATTGGTCTTGATCCGATTATCGGACTGATACCTGGAGGTGGAGATATAGCTGGAGGTCTATTATCAGCTTACATTGTTTTGCAAGCATTTCAACTGGGTGTTCCGAGAGAAACACTGCTTCGCATGGCTTCTAATATCGCAACAGAAACTCTAGTTGGGACTGTCCCTGTGTTCGGAGATTTTTTTGATGTCGCCTGGAAAGCCAACGTTAAAAATGTTGATCTCTTAGAAGCCCACATGAATGCGCCGGAAATGGGAGAAAAAGCTGATCGGTTGTTTGTGATTATTTTAGTGGGCGGTTTGATGCTGTTTATTTTGCTAATCTCGATTGTGGGGATTGCGATTTTGACTTTTATTTATCAAGTTTTGAGAACTTTGTTAACGGGTGGATAAACATTAAAAGCCGTCTGCTCTCCTCGAAAATTCATCGTTTTATAGCGCTTCGCGCAAGGCAAGAGGCAAAAGGCAAGAGGCAAAAGGCAAAAGGCAAGAGGAAGTTGAAAACCTCTCTTAGTAAAGCTTTGAGAGTTTCTCAATTTCATCAATTTGTCAATACACCAGTGCGACCTGCTATAGAAGTGCTAAAGTCTTCGGCTGTCAGTAAACTGATTTGAATATTATTGAGGGTAGCTAGAGGGGTTCGGTTCACTTCAATCACTGTAGAATTATTAACCTGGGTTAATGTTAATTGATCGAAGGTTAAACCCCCATCAAGAACAATAATATCCTGACTATCGACAAAATCATTAATCAGATCAACACCATATCCGACAACGAGAACAAAGCGATCGCTCCCTTCCCCACCTGTGAGAGTATCCGCACCTTCTGCCCCGACTAACAAATCATTGCCATTTCCGCCTGTGAGTTGATCATTGCCTTCTCCGCCATCGAGGGTATCGTCTCCGTTGTCTCCAAACAAAATATCATCCCCGGAGTTGCCATCGAGTAAATCATTTCCCTCACCCCCATAGATGGTATCTTGATCGGCGTTGCCGGAAATTGTATCGTTATCCTGGTTGCCATAGAGGACATCGTTATCCTCGTTCCCTTCCATTAAGTCGGCTCCGAGATTACCAAACAGCCTATCATCTTGAGCGCCTCCCCGCAGTTGATCGTCATTTTTTCCGCCATAAACTTCATCCTGGCCCTCGGCACCATCGATCAGATCGTTGTCTTGGTTTCCGTTGATCCAGTCATCATCACGTTCACCGGAGAGGGTGTCTTTTCCTAAGTTCCCGAAAGTCCAGTCATTTCCTGATCCACTGCGAACTTTATCCTCATTCTTACCCCCCATAATGGTATCGTTTCCATTTTTGGCGTCGATGAAGTCGTTATCTTCGTTACTGTTAATTTCGTCATTATTTTCTGTTCCTTGAATATAGTCTCCTCCTTGCAACCCGAAGACAATACCCGTCTCAGCAGTCGCCGCAATGATCGCATCGACGTTATCGGTGGGTTCTGATGAGTTGGAAATATTCAAGCTGGGGGGTTCTAAGTCTGGAAAGGCGATCGCTTGAATGACATTACTCGGATCAAAGATGTCAAATACCCCATCTCCGTCGCTATCTGAACGAGGTTGAGAAGGTTCAGTTTCGGTATCAGTATCAGGTTCGGTATCAGTATCAGGTTCGGTATCAGTATCAGGTTCGGTATCGGTATCAGGTTCGGTATCAGTATCAGGTTCGGTATCAGTATCAGGTTCGGTATCAGTATCAGGTTCGGTATCAGTATCAGGTTCGGTATCAGTATCAGGTTCGGTATCAGTATCAGGTTCGGTATCAGTATCAGGTTCGGTATCGGTATCGGTATCGGTATCGGTATCGGTATCGGGTTGAGGAGTTGGTGTACTGCTTAAGTTAAACTGATCGCTAACACTGGCGTTATTGGTATCTGTCGCCGAAACTGCGATCGCCAACGGACTCACAGAATTAATGTTGATAATACCGCTAATAATACCAGTTGTCGGATTAATATTCAAGCCATTGGGAAGTGCGATCGCCGAATAAGTTAAAACATCACCATCGGGGTCGTTAAAATAACCCGAAATATTTAAACTAAAGGCTTGATTTTGTTGAATATTTAACTGATCGGGAATTTCTTCGAGGAGTTCAGGAGTATCATTAACAGACTCAACGGTTAGTTTGACTTCCGCATTGGCAACACTTCCTTTACTATCAGTAATGAGATACAAGAAGCTATCTTCACCAAAATAATTCAGAGCGGGTGTGTAGGTAATGGTTTTACCATCTTCGCTAATTTTTACAGTTCCGCCTTGGCTTGTTGTTTCGGGAAGAATTCTTGTAATTTCTCCTTCATCACTGATTTCTAAACTATTTGCTGCTGTGATAGTAAGACTGTCATCAATATCATCATCCCGATCATTTTCTAGAACATTAATTATCGTTTCAGTATCTTCTAAAACGGTTATATTTTCATCAGTTTCGGCGAC
>NZ_LATL02000247.1 GCF_000972705.2 Limnoraphis robusta CS-951
CTTGATCCCCCCTTAGAAAGGGGGGTTAGGCGAGGGGAGAAGAATTGAATTAATCCTCATTATTGAGGGTTTCTGAATTTAATTGATTTGAACTCGCTCTTTCCTCCAAAGCAATCATGCGATAGGCAAATTCAGCCCCAGCTTTGATACGGTTGCGGTTTTCTTGTAGTAAAGCAATATCCCCTTTACACATCTTTTCAAACAGTTTCTCCACACAGGTTTTCATAAAGGTATGAATGGCTTCAAACTCTTGTTGTTGTCGAATTTCATAGGGAATTGATTTGTCCTTAATAATCGGACGTTTATAGGCTTCTTGACGGTCTAACGCCGCTTGAATTTGTCCAGCACCTTGCAGAATTAATTCTTCATTATCCCAGTTTTCAGGAACCGAAAGAATCGCTTCTAAGGCTTTAGTAAGGGGAAATAAAATCGCATGGCTAGACTCTCCCAAATTGACTTGATAAAACTTGCGGTATTGACTAACTAACTCTTTCGTGACTTTTAGTTTATCGGTCATGTTTTCATCTCCTTCTGACAAAATTTCAGCATATTTCCAATAGGTTTTCACTTCCTTTGATTTCGGAAAATCTCGCCCATCTCGGCGTAATCCTTCGTTGGCTAAGGTAAAAACATTTAAAACATTGGTCATCACCTCCCTAACGGTTCCATTAAACGCTTGCCAACGTTCTTCTTGACCTTTACTGCGATTATCTAAATGCAGACAATAAGCCACTAATAATCGTTTTATTGCTGGATAAATCTCTTGAATTCTTAGCGATGTGGGTAAACCTAATAACTGCCAAAATCCTACTACACCATCCAAAATTACAGAGTCTCGGAAATCACTATCACTGCTATAAAGCGGAATTGAACTCGCAGTTGTTACCACTTTAACGCCTAATAAAAGCGGCAAAGCTAAAGCCAAAAAAGCAGGTTGTACCCAAGCATCTGTTTGTGTTTTTCCTCGCGGTGTTGTATAAGTCATTGCCATAAATGGGGCGTGGCTTGAATATTTCATTTCCGCAAACTCTCCCATTTCTGCTTCAGAAGATAGCCAATCAACTGCTTGTAAACCAGAGACATCTAATCCAAATTCTAGCCATTTTTTCCGCACATTCCATAAACTCACCCGTTTGATATCATTGACTAAAAATTGTACAGCTTTCGCCGTTTGTGGAGAATAGACATAAGCCGGGAAAATATATAGAAAAATCGGTTGTTGTTCTTCCAATTTCCCTGCGGGTACTCTCCAAATAGCTTGCCTTAGCAACATCTCCAACGACCAAATTTTTGAGATTCCCCGCTTAATCTTTCGTCCCCCCAAAGGGTTTTTATTGCTGTATTGTTGGGGCTTAAATAAAACTACAGAATCCATCTGGTCTTCTGAGGGAAATTCCCCCGAACTCAAAGAACAAATTGGCTGTTTAGCGACTTTTGTTTTTGCTTCCGTATAAGTCGTGAGTTCTTGTTCAAAACTTGGCGGTTCTGTTTCCCATCCTCCTACTTCTAAATACTGTTCAAGATAGCTATTAAACACGGCTTTTGTTGGGCTTTCAGATTCATATAATAGATTATTCGTATCAGCCCAATCTGCTAAATTTTCAGCAATTTCTAAAAGTTTAATCGAAATATCTTCAGGGCGCAAACGAGCGTTATTGGCAATATAATAAGCCGCCACTCGATACCATCCATAGTTTACCCCTCCTGACTGTTCTTGAGTTTGTTCGGGTGTAATTTGCTCTTGAAGTTGCAACGTTTCCAACATCCAAGTAATAAACTCAGGACAATTTTCAAAAAATTCTCGCTGAACAAGGATAATAAATTCGGCTATTTTATCCGCTCGAATATCTGCACCAGTGGCTAAAAGTTCTCGTTCAGTTTCACTCAGTTCTAGCTTTTCTAGTCGCTTCGGAGTTGCTGGATTTTTAATATTTGCAACTCGTGCATCAATCACATCAGGAAGTAAACGAATCAGTTCAGAAGATGAAAACAATTCTAACGTTTGAGAGGCTATTTTTAATCCCTTTCCATCCCGCTTGAACCCAACTTCACCCCCGCTCATTTTCCCGGATAAAACTTGGCTGATTTCGCGCCACAGAAATGCTTTCAACTCCAAAATATCCGGTGCTTCACTGTCTAACGGTGTTAAATAAACCACCCCTTGAGCAAAAAATAAAATCGGTTTCCATCCTAATTCATCACCAAAATTAACCAGAGAATTATGAATCGCATTACTCAAAATACCGAGACTATTTCTGAGACGATGATAGACTAATTTTCGTTTAATTCCCAAAGTGTTTAAATGTTCTCGCAAACGTTCACCCCCCGTTTTTATCTCAATTTCTCCGGGGTCTGTTAGGTGAACGGCTACGTCTCCAAAACCCAACAAATGACGCAAAGGAAGCTTTAGCCGTTTTCCATTTAAAGTAAATGTTGGCCAGTTTGACGGGAAAGGATTTGTACTCGCTTTAAACTGAGTATTTTGAGCGAGAAAACCAATTTCAGGAAGGTAATTTTTCCAGTCAGACCAAAACAATTGAAAGTTTAATTTGTCTCCCAATTCCTCACACAGTTTGAGAATTTCAGCAACTTCATAGGCTTTGGGCGGGTCATCTTCGCCCTGAGCGTCACAATATTTGTTGTAGTCGTGCAGGGTAATTCCTAAACAGAGTAAGCGTTTTTCAACATCAGATAAAGCCTGAGAAGCACTCAAATATTCTGACAGGTTCCAAGCGGTTAGTAACGCATTCAATACATGAACACAAAGATTTTGATCGGCGCGACTACTCCAAGAAAGGGCATTTTTTTCGGCATATTTATCGCCTCTGGCTAAGAGTTGATTGAGGTGAACTTCGTAGGAACCCCCCAAAGCAGAAATTGTTGAAAATTCTCGCTCTATTTCTGGTAAAATTGTCTCAATATAAGAGCGTAAAATCGGGTCAGTTTCTTCGGGTAAGGTTTGAATCAGTAAAGTTTGCAGTAAAGTGTTCATGGGTTTTAGAAAATAGAGGATTTAACTTGAGTGCGATAAAACTTTTTCAACCGCCATCCTAATGCTTTTAACAACAAAGCATCTTGATTAAATGCACAGGCGTAGGCTTGGTCATCTCCATCAATCAAACGATATAATCCAAATAAAGGACTAAGATTGAGAGTTTTACTCACATCCCAATGGCTGTTTTTTCGTTTGCGATCAACCGGAACAAGAAAGGTGAGTAATTTCTTCCGAGATAAACAAGTAATCACATCAGACTGCGGATGACCATCGATACTTAATCGGTCAATTAATGACAGTTCACCAATGATTAACTTGGAACTACTTCGATTACAATGCAGGCTGATTTCATGTCGAGTATCTGTCCATTCTCGGACTCGAAAATAGGCTTGAATATACTCATCGGGAAATTCTTCTTCATCATGTCCGGCTTGACTCGCTGCTTGAATAAATTCTTCGCGCTTAATCACCTCAACATTTGCATGAGGAATTAAACGCAATAAATCGTAGGTATAAAACCGATGTTCATCCCAAATAGCCGCTTGTAATGCCGAACCTCCCCGAAATCTTAAGAGTTCTTTTTGAGTCTCCCTTCCCACTGCATCATTATCTTTAGAAAGGGCGAACCAATGCCAAGGGTAAGATTGGATTTTTGTATCGTAGATTCTCTGTAAATCTTGGGTAATGCAATCGCGAATATTTTGACTCACTTTAGCATTTTCATCTTTAGAAAACATTTGAGCAAACATTCCTTCAGCTTGCAATGCACCCCAACAACTCCGATAGTCTTGAAAGTCTCTTGGAGGACTAAACGCATCAAGAATCCCCTGATTTAAAGTCTCTCGATTGATAGCTTCTTCTGTGTTAAAATAGTCTTGTAATCTCGCTGTTACCCAAGGAGTATGTCCAGGAATTAAAACAATAGCTTGATAATGAGAAAATCCCGGATGTCGCCCCAAACGTCCTAAACGTTGAATCACGGTTGACGAGTCGCTTCCCTCACAAATAAGCAGGTGAATTTTGAAGTCAACTCCCACATCAACCGCAGAAGTTCCAATCACTAAAACAGGTTGAGATGCGTCTTTTAATTCCGCTTGAATTTGCGATCGCTCTCCCCGATCAATTCGTCCACTAATTTCGCGTACAATAACATTAGGAAGTAAACGTTGTAGCTGTTTAGTGACTCGACTAACAAGAGCAACAGAGTTGAGAATGATTAAGCCTCGCCCGGATAATTCTTGCTCTAATTGTTCTAAAATCCAACTCACATTCTGAGTCAACCAACCGGAAACATCCGTATCTTTTAGTTCGACAAATTCAAGTTCTATCTCTTGTAAAATGGGTCTGTAACCCAGCAGTTTTTCATTGGCATAGTTTCCCTCAATTTCTGCAACTTTAAACCCCGCTTTTTGTAGCAGTTCAATAAATTCAGGTTTGGGGGTAGCAGAAGTAAAGAGAAATCGTTTTTTTCGCTGTTGGGTATGACGAATAAAGCACATACTATTTAATATAGCGGCTTCTTGATGCGGCCCAAACAAGGGAAATTCATCTAATATCCACAAATCAGGCCATTCCGCTAAAATCAAAGGAAGTTCGCTGCGTCCATAAGCCGGATGAATATATTGATGGTGAATAATCAGGTGAAAAATATCAGGGTTTGTCAGCAGAATGGGTTTATAATAAATTGCCGATCGCAACGCTAAAAATTTGTTGCTGTATTCCTGTTTAATTCGACGTGCAAGTTCAGCCCCAAATAAACAGTCAATTCGTTCTTCTGCATCCAAACCAAAAAGGTGATGATATTCCGTTTGTTGTCGGACTTGATCTTCTACTAATTCAATCGTGGGATACAGCGCCATCATGCAAAAATTCTGATCGATTAAACTAGCGAGAGAAGCAGATAATGTTTTTCCGTCGCCCGTTTTTCCTGTGTTAAAAATGACATCAGCACTTCCCTGTTGAACCTCAGCACAGGTTTTTGCTTGATGAGAAGAAAGCGGACAAGTGTGATTTTCAAGGGGCTTGAATTCAGGCGCTTTATCCTGTACAATACAAGAATCTTTGCAGCCTAAAGGACAGCTACCAACTCCGGGGTTGAGTTGGGAGTAAAGGGGTTGAATTGATATTTTCACAGTTTTGTTTGTGTTGGCTGTTAAATCCTAGTCTATTACCCCTTCTCAAAAAGTTGTTATCAAAAAATGATAATAACTAAAATTAGAAGGGTAATATAGCAGTTTTCAGTTCTGTGAGGTACACCGATTGGGTAGAAACTTGGTTTCTGCTAGAAACCGGGTTTTTGGTTTGTACCTCATACGAGCGCACACCGCTATATCATTCTTAGATCAATGTCCCCAAAGCGTGACAATTACAATCAACTAGCGTTTGCTCTAGAAATTCTCAGGCTGTTATCCCAAAAGCCCCTAACCCGCAACGAACTTTGTGATTTACTTTCAACCTTTTTAGAACGTCACGACAAAACCAGTGGCGATATTAACCAAAAAGTTGTTCGTACTATTAGCAAATTGAGAGATTGTGGTTTTGATATTCAATGTTCTCCCCATCATCCCTACAAACTAATAGAATCTAATTTTCCTATTTTGCTGTCTCTTGAACAGCGACAGGCGTTAGCAATGGCGGCTAACTTTTTAGGAGAGATGGGATTTTCAACTCAAGCCGCACAAATTTTGAGGATTGCTAATATTAATTATAACGATCAACCGAGTCCTGTAAACGTTAATTTTAGCCCTCCCGTAGATTACAGCGAAACTCAAACCGAAACAGTGGTGCGTGAACTTCAGGAACGGTTAAACAAAAAGTGTTGCTTTTCGATTCGGTATCGTAGCAGTAATGGAAATGAAAAAATTTGGGATATTCACCGTTCAGAATTGCGTTTACATAATGGCGTGCTTTATTTATTTACGTTTATTCCAACTTGGTTTTGTAAACACGAAAAACCGCCAAGTTTTGAACAAAATGTAGCTTTGAGGGTGGATAGAATTTTAAAAGTTTTTCCATCTTCTCATACCCCTTGGACTCTGTTCAACTTCCCAACTCAAAAAATTCACTATCGGATGAGTGGTGAATTGAGAAATTATCAACCTCGTCGAGCCAATGAGCAGGTTTTTTATCGAGATTCTCAAGGGAAGTTTGTTGATATTTTAGCAGAAGAAGACTACCCTTTTTGGTTTCGTCAGCGTATTCTGCAATATGGTTCTAATGTTCTAGTTTTAGAACCGGAGTGGTTAGCAAAAGAAATTCAAGAAGAACATCAAAAAGCTTTTCAACAGTATTCTTTGAAGGATTAATCAAGAAGTTGGCTTCTGTTGCCAAGTTATGAAGATGTCAAGATTGTCAGCTTACCTGATGATTTATATTTTAAAATTTTGTAAAGTTTGTTGACTTATTTCTAGCCCATGAGTACCCTATAAAGAAATTAAAGTCGTAAGCTTCTACGGTTTCTTCAATTCAAATGAATTGACTTAACCTCATTTTAACTCAAGATTATACTCATTAATTCATTGAAAAAGTAAAAGCCAATTAAAGTTAACAGTTATTTAAACTATCTGGGAGTTAATACCGCATGATCGAGATAAACGGAACAGCAGGTAACGACAATTTACCGGGAACGGGTGAAGCTGATGTAATTTTTGGGCTAGAAGGAAATGACCTCATTTCTGGTAGTAGTGGAGATGATTCTTTATTCGGCTTTGAGGGGAATGATACTTTATATGGTAACGAAGGCAATGATACTTTATTTGGGAATCAAAATAGCGATCTTTTAATAGGATGGGGTGGAGAGGATTGGTTATTTGGCGGTAAAGGAGGTGACATCATTGAAGATGGTACAGGAGAGGATCAAGTCTTTGGTAATCTGGGAGATGATTTATTAAAAGGCGGTGCAGATAACGATCAAAAATATGGCGGACAGGCTAATGATACCGTAATCGGCGGTACGGGAAATGATCAAGTATTTGGCGATCGCGGTAATGATATTCTCTGGGGAGTTGATGTCGATGCTATCAACCCTGGAATCAATGAAATAGATACTTTAACTGGCGGTTCAGAACAGGATATATTTGTTCTCGGCGATCAATCTCGGTTGTATTATATCGGTTCGGGAAATAATGATTTTGCCCTAATTACGGATTTTAATGTTGTAGAAGATCAAATTAATGTTGGGAATAATCAAGTTATTTATGCGGAAACTGTCCTAAATGAATTGGGGTTGGGAGTTGCAATTTCCAGTCAAAGTGGTGATTTGATAGCCTTTGTTCAAAATGCGAATGTTAGTCAATTTATCACGGGTTCAAATGTAGTCGAACCTCCTCAAACTGAAGAAGCAATTCCTCGTCAAATTGAAGAACCACAGTTTCCTGAAGTTATTGTCCCAACACCAACACCAGACCCGATAATTACCCCAACTCCAACACCAACACCCGATCCAATTACCCCAACTCCAACACCTGTTGTAATTACCCCAACACCCACACCTGTTGTAATTACCCCAACACCCACACCAGACCCGATAATTACCCCAACTCCAACACCTGTTGTAATTACCCCAACACCCACACCAACACCTGTTGTAATTACCCCAACTCCAACACCAACACCCGAACCTGTATTTACCCCAACTCCAACACCAACACCAGACCCGATAATTACCCCAACTCCAACACCAACACCTGTTGTAATTACCCCAACACCAACACCAACACCAGACCCGATAATTACCCCAACTCCAACACCCGAACCTGTAGTTACCCCAACACCAACACCAACACCTGTTGTAATTACCCCAACACCAACACCAACACCAGACCCGATAATTACCCCAACTCCAACACCAACACCCGAACCTGTAGTTACCCCAACTCCAACACCAACACCTGTTGTAATTACCCCAACACCAACACCAACACCTGTTGTAATTACCCCAACACCAACACCCGAACCAGAACCACAACCGAATATACCACCCGTTGCTGATAATGACAACTACACTACAGGTTTTCAATCCCCCATTACCGTTGATGCTGTTTCCGGGGTTCTTAATGGTGATACCGATAGCGATGGAAATACTTTAACAGCAATATTGGTTAATTCGCCTGCAAATGGTAGCGTTAACTTGAATGAAAATGGTTCATTTAGTTATACTCCTAATAGTGGATTTTCGGGAGTTGATAGCTTTATCTACGTTGCTAATGATGGAAAAGAGGACTCCGATTTTGCTACCGTTACGATTAATATAGAACCACAAGAACAGACCATACACCGAAACGGTTACTCTCAGACGAATTCGAGTTTTATACTAGAGAAAACATTCTCACTTACTAATTATGGAAATAACGATCAAGTTATTGTTGATGAAAACAGTAATACTGATTTGGGTGATTTCCGAGAAGCAGTTAAAGACTTTGTTACTGTTACTTATGACGAAGATCTAGAACAGATTATAGAAAGCACTCCAGAGGTCGTAGATTTAAGAGTAAGATTTATTGAAAGAGATGACATAATCGCTAAATTTAAGCCAATTGATGAAGAGGGCAATCCTATTACTGATGAACAGGGTAATAATATAGATGAAGTTCCCGACTCATTTCAAGGAGATATTATCGTTTATGAATTTCGTGAAAATGGAACTGAAAATATTTTAGAAGAACTCGTTTTTTCCACAGATTTTACCAATACGGATTTACCCAACAAACCCATTAACTATAATCTAGCAACTAACTCTCTAGAATATATTATCGAGCAGGATATACTACAGTTTACCTGGAAAAAACCTGATGCAATCCAACAGATATATAAAGATTATCCCTTTAATGATAACGAGATTATTCTTAACGAAGCAGAACCTCCTCTACCCTCCGAACAAACCTATTCTAAAAGAGAGATTGATGATACGACTGTACTGACCACATTCCTACTTACTAATAACGGAGATAACTATCAAACTATTGACGATCAAGACGATAGTGATACAAGGAGTTTATTCCCAGAAGCAATTCAAGACTTTGTTACTTATAATAATGACAGTGGTATTCAGCTTGCTAACTTAGGTGATACGATTAATTTTAATGGTGAGACAGAACTTATTGAAGAAGGTACTACTCTTAGTTTTAACAACGAAGGAGAGCCTGTCTTTACAGGAGTGGATGTAGAAACAGAAATTACCCCAGTTGTTGATTTGAGGATCAAATTAATTGAACGAGATGATATAATCGCCGAATTAGAACCAACCGATGAGGAGGGCAATCCTATTGTTGAACTTGATGACTCATTTGAAGGAAGTATCATACTTTATGAATTCTTTGACACCGAGACTGAAACGGTTTTAGAAGAACTCTTTTTGTTTACCAACGAGTTTTCAGAACAATCTGAGGTTGATGATGCCGTTAACTCTTTAGAAAGTATCATTGAGGAAGATTTACTCAGCTTTACCTTGGAAAAGCCAGATGCAATTCAAGTTATTTTAGGGGCAGTAACTCCCAGTGAAGCACGTTCTATTGGTGAAGGCTTTGTTAATCCTGAAGAATAAATTGAATTACTTTTCTAGTGAGGCAAAGCAATGATTCCAGCCAGTTCATCTGTAGCAAATGTTAAATTATTTCGGATAAATAATGTTCAAAAACTCAAGCAAAGTATTTTGTGATTGGCTGTTTAAAGCGAGTTTACTGACGGTTTCACTGGCTTCCATACCCGTTTCTGCACAAATCATTCCAGACAATACTCTACCTCAAAACTCCGTTGTAACTCCCCAAGGGAATATTCGACAAATTGATGGGGGAACAAGAAGCGGAAATACTTTATTTCACAGTTTTGAACGGTTCTCAGTACCAACGGGTGAAACGGCTTTTTTTAACAATGCTGTTGACATTCAGAATATTTTCTCTCGCGTTACCGGAAGTTCAATTTCTGAGATTAATGGTATTCTCAAAGCTAACGGTGTTGCGAATTTATTTCTGATTAACCCCAACGGGATTATTTTTGGCGAAAATGCCTCCCTTGATATTGGCGGTTCGTTTTTTGCCACAAGTGCTGACAGTATTATTTTTGCCAATGGAACAGAATTTAGAGCGACAAACCCCAACAGTCCACCGCTATTAGTTATTAACATTCCTGTTGGCTTAAGGTTTCGGGAAAATCCAGGATCTCTTGTCATTCGCTCCCGATCTACTATCATTAAAAGTGACAACATAGGTCAACAGATTACGACCAGAGGTTTACAAGTTACGTCCGAACAAACCTTAGCTTTGGTGGGCGGAGATGTTCGTTTAGAAGGTGGAATTTTAACGGCTCCATCAGGAAGAATTGAGTTGGGGAGCGCAGCCGGAAATAGCTATATTGGCATTAGTTCTCAGTCGGAAGGATTTGCTCTAAATTACAATAGAGTTGAGAATTTTCAAGATATTGGTTTGTCTGATTTCGCCTCAATAGAAACCACTGGAGAGCGAGGCGGAGAGATTACAATTCAAGGTAGACAAGTCAATTTAACAGGTGATTCTGCAATGATTTCCTCTACTTTGGGTGAGGGAATTGGTGGAGATATTTTCATCGTTGCTTCTGATTCTGTAACCATTGAACAACAAGGTGGTTTATTTGCTGAAGTGCGTCCGAATGCAACGGGTCAAGGAGGAACAATTACCGTTGAAACAGGACGGTTAACACTCACAAACGGGGCGCAAATTTCCGCTACAACTTCGGGGTTTGGTCAAGCGGGAAACTTGGCGATCGCAGCAACGGAGTCAATTGATTTGATTGGAGAAGCACCTAACAGAGAAAACCCCAGTGGTTTGTTTGCGCGAGTGGAAGCGGGAGCAACGGGAAATGGAGGTAATATCACTGTTGAAACCCATCGTTTAACTGCTCGGAATGGGGCGCAGATTTCAACGGACACTTTTGGTTTTGGTAATGCGGGTGATTTATTTGTAAATGCTTCAGGAGTAGAGGTCGTTGGTTCTACCGCAGATGGTCGGTTTGCGAGTGGTTTATATGCTCAGGTGGGTGAGGGAGGTGTTGGAAATGGAGGGAATTTAACGATTAATACCAATCAATTGATTGTCAGTCAGGGCGCACAAATTAGCACAACGGCTCGCAATACTGGACGTGCTGGAATTTTAACAATTAATGCTAATAATTCAGTCATTTTAAGTGGAACCGCAGCCGTTTCAGAACCACAAGAAGACCAAAGAAGCGGGATTTTTGTTTCTGCTGAACCGCCAATTATTGATGAGTCAGGACAACCGTTTATTACCACTGCCGACGCTGGAGAATTAATTATCAATACCCCGGAATTAATTGTTGAAAATGGGGCGAGAATATCTGCCGATAACTTTGGGACGGGTGGCGGAAGTAATGTTAACTTAAATGTTTCTCGGTTAATTATTCGAGATGGCGGGCAAATTGGGGCGGGTTCTCTTGTCGAAGAAAATGCTATTAATAACGAACGGGGTTCGGGCGGAACGTTAACGGTTAATGCTTCTGAGTCTGTAGAAATTACGGGAACGGATACCATTGGTTCAACTGTTGAAAATAGTCGCTTATTTACCTTAGCAGAAGGCACAGGAAATGCGGGAAATTTAAACATTTTTACGCCCAATTTAACCGTTGCTAACGAAGGAGAAGTTAATGTTAGTGCGACGGCAACGGGGGAAGCTGGAAGTTTAAATGTTGAAGCGAATTCAATTCGTCTGAATCAGGCAAGTCTGAGGGCAGAAACTCGTCTTGGAACTCAAGGAAATATTACCATAAATTCGCGTGAGATTCAACTACGTCGGGGCAGTCAAATTACTACAAATTCCTTAGAAACAGGCACGGGTGGAAATATTACGATTAATAGTAATCAGTTAGTTGCAATTGAAAATAGCGATATTTCTGCCAATGCTCAAGCGGGGTTAGGGGGTCAAGTGATTATTAATGCAGATGCCGTTTTTGGAACTCAATTCCGTACTCAACAAACCTCAGCCAGTGATATTACTGCAACCTCTGAACTGGGTGCAGAATTTAGCGGAACGGTTGAATTAAATAGCGAAATTGACCCCGCTCAAGGATTAGTAGAATTGCCTCAAACGGTTGTTGATCCGGCTGCATTAATTGCTCAAGATGCCTGTAAAAAAGGTCAATATAGTTCATTTGTGAATACAGGTCGTGGGGGATTGCCACCTAGTCCTCAAGAAAGTTTACGCAGTGAAGAAACATTAGTTCCTTTAATAGAATTGCCTCCAGATATTGAGTCTCGCCGTCATCATTCACCCTCTCATAAAAGTCGAGTGCAGCGAAATATTTCCCCCAACCTCAATCAACCTATTTCGAGTTTAGATATTGTTCCGGCGAGAGGATGGATACGCAATGAGAAAGGAGAGGTGATTTTAGTCGGCTACGATCCTACAAAAACGGGGGTGATTCGTCAACGTCAACAAATTCCAAATCAGTGCGATCGCCAATCATAAAATGCCAAATATCCCCGTCTATAACCCGAAAATCCACAATTATCGGCTGCGTTTACCATACATCCAATGATAAGGGACTTTGAAATTGAGTTGTGTATTTATAGATATCCTTCTGTCCAACACTTTTATTGTCTTCCCAATATCTGAGGCATTTGTTTCGCACAAATTGAACTGTACGAATTGACTCATCGATTGCTTGACACTGGTGGTCTTTTCCTCTAAACTTGTACTCAAGAATCAATATTTGCGTTATCGACCTGCTACGCAAACTCTCCTAGCACAGTCAAATTAAATTGACAACTTGGCCTAAAAAGCCGTCCTAAAAGGACGGGGCTTTCAACCCAAATTTTAGGTAAAAAATAAACACTACCAGTCATGGGTTTGACGAATGGGTAAGATGAATAGGAGTTTGAGCCGTTTGAGCTTGCTGAAAAAAGCAATAAAGGCAATAAAACCTCATTCACCTTAACAATTCGTTAAGATAGAGTAACTTAGATCTTGACTCAGAGTAAAGCAACTTTATGTACAAGCGTTCTAGCATTGATTCTACAGAAATTACTTGTCGGGCTGCCGATTTAATGAGTGCAGCTTCCAATCGCTATCGCATCACAGTACAAGTCGCCAACCGAGCCAAGCGGTGTCGATACGAAGATTTTGACAGTGTAGATGATAACGTGATGAAGCCTGTCCTGCGAGCGATCATTGAAATGTCTGATGAACTGACTCAACCGGAAATTATAGTAGAACGGTAGTAAGTTAACAGAAATCTAGCTAGCCCGGAATCAATACTCAAACGTAAATTGATGTTAGCAATCATTCAATTTCCGAAGCGATGGTATCCCCCTGTACTCTTAGCGTTAGGTGTCGTCCTTCTAACGATTTTAGGGAGCGCTATAGAGTCTAGTCAATTCCAGGGACTAGCTAGAGTTCGAGGGTTGACGAATGGGGTGGCGATCGCTCAACAACCCCAAACCCGAGCAGTGAGAATTCGCGATGTCTGGCAACAAGTTTATCAGCAAATGCCCGATATCCCGAAAAAAAATGAATATATCTCCCTAGAAACCGGGGAAGTCGCCTCAGACGATACATTAATCGGGCGATTGATTCGTTATCATGTTTATGTCAAAGGACGTTCTCCCCTATCTCGGTTTGATTGGAAGCTAACATTAGCCGACTATTTGGGGGTAAACGAAGGGATGTTAGACTCTCAGTATCCAGGGGCGGGTTCGTTACAACAAAATCCCCTAGATGGCGATCGTGAAACCGTGAGAAGCTTTAACCGCAAACAACGACAGGAGTTAGTGGATATCTTAGTTAATTCATTTGATCCCAACTCCTCGGAAAATGCGTCGGGTTCTCCCTCAAGTTCATCAGAAGACACCACTCAAACCTCACCCGAAGGAAGTTCGCCGTTACCGCCTATTCCAGAACCGGGAGACGCGGAATTATTGCAATTATAATTTTGTAGGGGCGGGTTCAGCCGAGATCTTTGTCTCAAAGCAAGAATTTAGATAAACCCCCCTACCCCCACCAACAGAATTAATCAACCAAACATGGTATCAGTTGATCGCATTCTGAAAACAGGAACAGGTTGGCGTCTAGGTTGGAACCCCACAGCCACAGAATATCAAGGGTTAGTGGGCGGTGATCACTGGGCGATCGAGTTAACCGCAGCAGAGTTCAATGATTTTTGTCGTCTACTCACCCAACTGAGTCACACAATCAGTCAAATGGCGAGTGAGTTGATGGACTCTGAAAAAATCGCCTGTGACGCCGAGAGTGATTTGCTCTGGATGCAGGTAGAAGGTTATCCTCACGTTTATGGTTTACAGTTTATTCTCAATACAGGGCGACGCGGCGAAGGAAGTTGGCCCCCTGAAGTCGTCTCAGAACTGATTCAAGCAACAAAAATATTAGGTGTTTACTAATTTGAGTTGATCATGTTATACTAGATAAGTCTGTCGGGGCGTAGCGCAGCTTGGTAGCGCACCACTTTGGGGTAGTGGGGGTCGTGGGTTCGAATCCCGCCGCTCCGATTTCAATCAAATTGTACATTCAGGAATTAGATGTCGCTGTTCAGGAGTTAGATGTCGCTAATTCAGAAATTGATGTCGTAAAGAGGATTGAAGACTTTTCAATTTATCTTGCTGTTTACCAAAAATTGCCGCACACGCCCCTACCTTTTAGGTATGGGGATATAAGGCCAGGAAAAATGCTATAATAACTCTACTGGCAGGGTATTCAACCAGTCTAAAAACCCAGCATCTAATGGATGCAATGAACCTTGAAAACTTAAGGTATGGGGTTCTTGCAAGAAATGCTTTGGCCATATAAAACCTTAAAGCACCAAGTACAGAGAATAAAGCATTTTTTCTCAAGTACGGTAGGGCATACCGAAACTATCTCTGAAATGGGATGAACGACTGGGGAGACTCACCCCTCTGGAGTAGGTTAGGAAACTAGCTTGCTGTAAGGGTTGTCAATGAATCAGTAATCCAAAGCCGTGAGGCTTGGAGA
>NZ_LATL02000248.1 GCF_000972705.2 Limnoraphis robusta CS-951
ACCTAACAGTTAAAGAAAGTGAAACCAAACAATTATCTTTCACTGTTGGGTTTCGTACCTCAACCCAACCTACACAATAAGAGTGAAAAAAGAATTCCGAAAACGCGAAGAACTGGGTGGCTTTTTTTAGGATGTCCCTCTCCTCCTTGAGGATGCGGTTCTCGCGCCGAAGCCGTTCGTTCTCCAGCGCAAGCTCGCGATCCTCGGGGGATACCACATCCGTTTTCGGGGATTTTTTCTGATCCCCCCGGCTACGCCACCCCCCTGACCAAGCCAGGGTGTTTTCAAAGTCGGGGGTAAAAAAGAAAATAAAAGTGATCTTTTTTTGGTAAAATTTAAAATAGATTACTTTTATTTGATTTAAAAAAGTTATGTTAAACAGTATAATTGCACAACGCCCTTAAGGGCGACTTTTATGGTAAAATCAAAGAGGTAGAAAAACCCGCCTTGTCCCATAAATACTACAGAATAGAAGATTAGGTTGGAACTCCTTTAGTTGAGGGCAGAACAAGGGAAGTCTTCAAGTCAATGAGAAAATCNTTAATAGTCGCGGGAGGACATTCTGAGACTTGAAACGGACGTGGAGGAAGGCATAAGACTCCGGTTATTGAAGCAGCGTCCGGCGAAGCGTCAACCCCCCGCACGCGACCACCCGTTAAAGGTGGCTATGTTTATAATTAATTCTACATTTAATTTTACGGTGCTGGTTCATATTTTGCAGGGATGATGTGTGTTGTTATGTAATATTCTATTTGAGAAATAATTCAGCCAAGCCACTTTTACTAAATCTTTAACTTGTTTCAAAAGTTAGATAAAAATATTGAGTTTTTGTTTTGTATTTTTTTTACGACAGGAATCTATTACTGATGACAAATAATTAGTTAATGTACATCAGACATTTATAGATGAGTTTTAAATTTTAAGGTTTTAGTTAGTGGGGGCGGTGGGACTTGAACCCACACGACCGTTTAAGGTCAACGGATTTTCATCCTCTCGCAGCTTTCGCTACTGCCGTTGAACATCTGTCCAAACAGCTTTGAGAATTGGACTCTCCCTTTACCCTCGCCTTTACGTTAGGGTAGCTCCCGTCGAGTCTCTGCACCTTCCTAGTCCATGAACTAGGCTTGGCTCAGGATTGCCTTGTCTGTCTCCAGATTTAGGTTTCCCTGAATTTGAGAGCCGTCACTTAAGGGATTTCTCACCTCAAGGCTCAGTTTTCTAAGTCCGTAGCGTCTACCATTCCGCCACGCCCCCAAGTTTTCACTGGTTCTATTCTGTCTTTTTCAGACAGTGTTCTACACTATAGCACAACAAATTCAATTTGTGCAAGTTTTTTGAGGAGAAGTTGCAAATCTCATCTCAAAAGCCACTGAGATAACAATTCAAGACAGCGCGAGGGTGTAATAATGGTTCAATGTGTGAAAGATGCTATCACACCTGTTTTATCTGTTGTTGAATCTCAATCACAACTATGTCTATCACCTCTCCCATCGCGATTACCTTGATTCTGTACGTTGCACTAGCGGGTGCGTATCTTTTAGTCGTTCCGGCTGCCGTGTATGCTTACCTCAACAGTCGTTGGTATGTGGCAAGCTCCTTTGAACGGGCTTTCATGTACTTCTTGATGTTCTTCTTTTTACCCGGTATGATTGTCCTCGCCCCATTTTTAAACTTTCGTCCCAAAGCCCGACAGATTGAGAACTAATGCGACGAATTGATGCAATTGCCATCGGAATCGGAGTCTTCGCCGCCGGGGGCATCGCCTATCTGATCTTACAAGCGATTGGCCTAGAAAGTATAGATGCCGGGATTTGGAGTCAAGTCTTATTAGTCGCTGCTTTGGTGGGTTGGTTATTGAGTTATCTGTTTCGGGCGCTCACCCAAAACATGACCTATAACCAACAAATCAAGGATTACGAAGATGCAGTCTTGCAAAAACGGCTCGAAGAAATGACACCGGAGGAGTTAGCCCAACTCCAAGCCGAAGTCGAACAAGAAAAACAGCAGCGTCAAAATCGGGAAAACTAGCCCTTTCTCCCTTTCCCGGTTGCTGATTTGAGATTCGCTCCCCACCCAAACGATAAACTATGATTTCTGTTTCTCAAAAATTTGAGTCTTTGCGATCGCCATCAACGGACTCAACACACCGCCACTGTGCTTTAATTCCCTTTATTACCGCAGGTGATCCGAATCTCGAAACCACCGCTCAAGCGTTGCAGGTTTTGGATCAAAATGGGGCGGATTTAATTGAGTTGGGGGTTCCCTACTCTGATCCCTTAGCAGATGGGCCAGTCATTCAAGCGGCGGCGACTCGCGCTTTACAACGGGGAACTCGTTTAGAAGCCGTCTTAGAAATGCTACAAACCGTTAGCCCCAATATAAAAGCACCGATTATTTTATTTACCTATTACAACCCGATTCTGCATCGGGGAATTGAACCGTTTTTGCAGCAAATTTATGATGCTGGGGCGCGAGGCTTAGTGGTTCCCGATTTACCTTTAGAAGAAGCACCGAGTCTGTTAAAACCTGCGAGTCAAATGGGGATAGAAGTCACGCTATTAGTGGCGCCAACTTCTCCCAAAGAACGGATTGAATTGATCGCCCGTCAGTCTCAAGGGTTTATTTATTTAGTCAGTGTTACTGGAGTCACCGGAATGCGGACTCAAGTGCAAACTCGGGTTCAAGATTTACTCCAACTGATGCGAAGTATAACTGATAAACCCATTGGGGTTGGGTTTGGGATTTCTCAACCGGAACAAGCCCGCTCCTTGCGCGACTGGGGTGCTGATGCGGTGATTGTTGGGAGTGCAGTGGTTAAACGTTTAGCTGAAGGAACACCTTCCGAGGGTTTAGAGGCGATCGCTCAATTTTGTTCGAGTTTAAAAGGGGCAATTTCTGGGGACTAGAATCATTTATTATTAATGATTTGAACTCAAATCTGCTAGATCTATAAATACAAGAATCACCCCAAGTTTTGTTTGGGGTGGGTTTATTTGATGACCCTGATGTTAAATTTTTTTATAGATGACCCCGATCAATTAACCCTCTAATCAACTAGCTGATGAATAGACCAGATTACAAATAACTGATGTCTTGTCCATTCAAGAAAGAAGAACGCTGGAAGTTTAGTGCTCCCATAAACACATAACTTCCAGCTCCTTGAAACCCTCGTAATGTGCCTTTCTATATTTAATTATTGCAGGCAGTTTTTGAGATTACAAGAGGTCTTTTGCAATCACCCACTTTTCTCGCTTGCTCCGACAGGAATTTCCTGAAACTCTCTCTGTATAAGGCTTGTAGGACTAGGATTTTTGAGATTATACTCATGTTTTTTGTCTCAATCTGTCCCATTTTTCACCCAGTTGACAAACGGACAGGGATATGGTACTTTTCAACAACAATTGAGCGAATATAACATTCTTTTAAAAGGAATTGAGGGGTAATCCCTATATTCAATATATCCAATTCTGGATAGGCAGTAAACCGATCAGTCTCATCTCTCCTTTGAATGAAACCCTTAACGGGTTTGATGGGTTCAAATTCAAGCCTTAATGATCATAGACGCAACTAACGTATTTTTCGCAGCATCTCAAACGCATTTCCCCGCAAACCCATAGGAAGCAAAGACAGCAAAAGTCCTGTCCAAGCTTTCCCCCGTGAGTAAGACTGAGACTCCCAAACCAGTTGTTGTCCTTTTTGAGTCTCGCCGTTTTCAATTAACCGCAGTCCCAGTAAAAGTTGAGATTCTTGTAAACGCGATCGCCGGATATTTTCTAAAGCTTGATCGTCAAACTGATAACTGTTTAAATACTGAACTTTATCTCTAAGATAGGGAATAGCGCGATCAATTCCCTGTTGTTCACTATGGACGCGATATTCCATCAAACGTTCCGGGAGATAATAAGCTTTTTTTCCCGCTATTGCTAAACGGACTAATAAATCATTATCTTCGCAATTTTGAATATTAGGACGCATATATCCGACATCAAGTAACGCTTGACGGCGAAATAAAGTTGCGCCAATTTGAAAGCTTTGTTGAACAAATACAACTTGGAGTAAATTTTCCACTTCTCCGGCTTTTAAAGTGGTTCTTCCCCAGCGTTGGGAGTTGGTTTGGGTAGCGATTTCATCGCGAATATTATCAATATTAATAATCCAATGATCCGTTCCGACAAAATCAATTTGAGGATGTTGATCTAATATTTGAGTTGTTTTGGCGAGAAACTCCCGAGTCAGGCGATCATCATCATCAAACTTGATAAAATAGTCTCCGGTGGCGGCGTCAAACCCTGATCGCATATTGTTACTTTTGCCAATATTTTGAGGATGGCGAATATAGCGAATACGGGAGTCTGTTAACTCAGACATCATCTCGGAGGTTCCATCGGTGGAACCATCATCACAGATGATTAATTCAAAGTCTTGTTCGGTTTGTTGAAGAACACTGTTAATCGCCAAGGGGAGGAGATTAACCCGATTAAAAGTGGGAATGCAAATGCTAATTTTAGGCATTCGTTATGACTTGATGATACAGATCAAACCTTTTTTAACTTGTTAATAGAGCGTTGTACAAATCGATTAGCTTTCTCAAACAAACTCGGAGGCTTTAGTTTTGTGGGCTTCTGTTCAGGATGCTTCAAAAAGCGATAATGTAAAAACACATCTTGATAAGGAATATGAACATCTTCACCCTGAGATAAACGCCCAAAATCAACTGAAGAATAACCCATATAGTGAATGCGATGAATCGGTTTTAATCCATCCTGATTGTAGAGAACGTTGTCTATATTGACAAATGGATCAGCATTGGCGCAGTTGCCTGTTCTTTCTTCACCATTAGAACTTCGAGTAAAATTAAAAATGGGTCGGTTTGTCACCAAAGACATATAACTGAATAAATCAGCATCACACCACCAAGATAAAGAGTTAATCCATTCAATTTCGCGATGTTCAATGAGTCTCTTTTTTAACGTTTCCAATTCTTGAACTCCAAAAATTCCAGCCCGAGAACCGAAGAAACTAGAACAGTGAATTTTAGATCGTACCTCAGATTCAGTTAATCCACTATCTTGATAAACTCGATCAAAGTTAAAAGCGGCTACCTCTTTTCGCTTGGCGTGTTCCCAATCATCAAATACAAAATCGTATTCCTCTAGTTTAGTAAACACTTGATCGAGGGGCTTCATTGCTAGGCTATCAGCATCATAGAAAACAAACTCTTCAAACTCGCCATCAAAAGCGCACATTTTTCGCAGAAGATTACTTTTATTGTACCATTTTGCAATTTTTTTCTTTGATTGAGTTGCTCGGGGATGAGCCGCCCAAACTTCTTTGGCAAATTCTTCCCAGCGCTGCATTTCTGGATAATTCTCGTAAAGGGTTACATTTGCCCGAGCATTTATTTCGCGTTTAACTTTTTCCAAGCGATCGTCATAAGGGATCACGCAAACCGGAATATTTGAGCCAACATTAACCTCAATACTATTGAGCAAAGCCACTAACTGGTCAAAAACCACATCATTGGCTAAAGTATAAATGCCTTGGGATTCCATTCCTCCACTCCTAGCTCTTCTCAATTTGTTAATGATTTAAACTTATTTTTCACCCCCACCTATGAATAAATTACATCCTCTGAAAATTTTAATGATTTCTTCAACCTTTCCCTATCCTCCTAGTCGAGGGGGAACCCAAGTGCGAACCTTTAACTTGCTCAAATATTTGACTCAAAACCATTCTATCACTGTTGTAACTCAAAGATCCCCAGATGTCACCGATGTGGAAATTGAGGAGTTGCGAGAATACGTTGATCAATTAGTCGTTTTCCCTCGTCCTCAAACTTCAGCAGCAACAGGCGGAACTTGGGCAAAAATCAGGCGTTTTGGTCAATTTTTAACCCAAGGAACACCACCCAGCGTCTTGTCAAATTATTCTCAACAGATGCAACAATGGATTTTGGAGTTTGTGGGTTCGGGAAAATGCGAGGCGATCACTTGCGAACATAGCGTTAATGAAATTTATGTGCGTCCTCAATGGAAACAACATCTCAAAACCGTTGTCAACGTTCATAGTTCTGTTTACGGCACAATTCGCCAACAGTTGGAAACCCACAGGGCAGAAAAACCCCTGCGCGATCGCTTAAACCTTCCCCTACTGTATCGCTACGAACAACGCTACTGCTCAAAATTTTCGGCAATTGTGGCAACAACAGAAGAAGATCGTCAACAACTGCAAGCGTTCAACCCCAAAGCCCAATTTGAAATTATTCCAAACGGCGTAGACTTCAGTCTGTTTCCTCTGCGCCCAAAAGATCCGGGAGGACACCGATTGATTTTTATCGGCGCAATGGATAACTTAGCTAATATTGATGCTGCTCGTTATTTTAGTTTAGAGATATTTCCTCAAGTGCAACAGCGTTATCCCGATGCAACACTCGCCCTTGTGGGGGCTAAACCCGTCCCAGAGGTATCACAATTATCGACATTACCGGGAATAGAAGTCACAGGACGAGTCCCATCAATGGCAGAATATTTACATCAAGCAACTGTTTGTGTCATACCGATGCGAACAGGTTTTGGTATTAAAAACAAAACCTTGGAGGCAATGGCAGCAGGAGTGCCTGTAGTCGCCAGCGATCGCGGTTTAGAAGGACTCGCCGTTGACGGGGCAAATGTGCCGTTACGAGCCTTACGAGCCAACACACTGGAGGAATATGTCGCCGCCATTAGCCAACTTTTCGAGGATGCTCAACTCAGACAACAACTCTGTGATCAGGGGCGAAGTCTGATCGAAAGCGAATACACTTGGGAACGAGCGGGTCAACGCTATGAACAAGTCCTACTGCGATAAATTGTTCCTCAACGACACAGTAGGGTAAAAAAAGAGAGCAAATAGTAGATCGGAAACCCTGGACAATAGGCGGAGAGCTGACGATGAACAACAAGTTTCACCGAAGAAACCGAACACCCAAAACCCCCCCTCAAATGGTGAGAATCCTGTACCGAATCGGATGGCTACACCCAAAACCCAAAGGTAGCGAAACCTCTGCTGTAGCCCCCATTCAACAGACGTCTAAGCCTTCACGTCGTCGGCAGAGATTACCCCTGCCCAAAAACACTATCCTAAAAGCTGTGTGGAAAAAGTGGATGGCTGATGGAGTTGCTTTTGCTCTGTTATTGGGCGGATCAACTTTACTCGCCGGCGGTGCTTGGTTTAGTTACAAGTTGATTTTAGATCCCGATGTCGGAATTTGGCTCAATCAGTTTTTACCGGCTTGGACTCAAGTTCCCTTACAACCCCATGACGCGATCAAAACCCTTGATCAAGTGGGCCTTAGTCTCGAAGAACAGGGACTTACCATTGGAGAAAGCTTATCCTTACCCCGATCAGATTCTCCCCAATCTTCTCACGCTCTGTTAGAAAATAATCCCTACTTAAACTTCCTCAAACCGTTTCTCTTACCCCCTGAGAAGCTGGTGCAGAATTCGCCGGATTTGTTAGTTCCGGTGATGAAAAAACGCGAACCTTCTCAAGTTCATCCTTGTCCTACAGTTTGTCAGGAAATCGTCGAACTGCGAGTTTACAAAGCGGTGCAAATCCCCTACGAACGTCCGGGAAGTGAACCTTATTATCGCTTGGTTCATCAACTCGAAGCTAATGGGCCTGCCGAATCCTTTGTACTGGCTTCACTGATTAGTAATCGCACCAACCAACAAGGGTCAAATAAACCCCTTCCTCTAACCCGGATTCGTCAATTTAGCGGTAAAGCACCCAGCTTTGGGGTTTGGTTTAGTATGGGTGGTGAACGGGTGNATCCTTTGTACTGGCTTCACTGATTAGTAATCGCACCAACCAACAAGGGTCAAATAAACCCCTTCCTCTAACCCGGATTCGTCAATTTAGCGGTAAAGCACCCAGCTTTGGGGTTTGGTTTAGTATGGGTGGTGAACGGGTGATCGGACAAAAGAACGTGCCTTATGGACAGGTGATTCATTACAATCCGACTTATTATTATCTCAGTACCATGTTGGAGTGGAAAAGTTCAGCCGGACAGCAACCGATTTGGGAACAAGTCACCGGAAATAGTGAACCGGAGTTGCTGATTGAGGAAACCATTGGACTTGAACCCCAATTTAATATTTATCAAGTTAAACCTCGTCGGTTTGTTCCGAATCCGATTCAGCTTGCGGATATTTCTTTAGATGAACAAGTGATTGATAATTATGACTATCGTAAGGCGTTAAGACTGGCTCGTAGTGGCCTATGGTCTCCCGCTTTAGAGTTAATGAAGCCACTCAAAGAAAATGTTGGAAAAGATGATTCTTATCCTGCAAAATGGCCGGCAGTCGCTCAAGCTCAATTAGATTTGATTCAATTTCATGCTAATATTACAGATGCTCAAGCAGGTGCATCCTGGGCGAGTCCGACGCAAAAAGTCCTTGCAGGTTTAATTGATGGTCGTTGGACAGAAGCGTTGGATGTGGTTCAAAATGAACGGGTCAACTCTGAGCAAATTAATACACTTTTACAGGCTGATGGCGGACGCTTAAAAACTCGCATTCAAGCGGCTTTAGTTGAAAGCCCAGAAGAACCCGATTTGCAAGCCTGGGGTGCCTTAATTGTAGCAGCTCAAGAGGGACGAAATCAAGCGATCGCTTGGTTGGATGAACAGTCTCTCGCCACCAGCGAAAATAAGATTCGGATTCAAAAAT
>NZ_LATL02000249.1 GCF_000972705.2 Limnoraphis robusta CS-951
AGCAGAAGCCAAAAATCGCCCATTACCCAAACCCCGCATTAAATAAGAGGGCGTACCCATCGAACCCGGAATGACCACAGGTTGTCCCCATTCAGCCGGACTCGCACCCTTACGAATAATCCAACCGTCATCGTCTGGAAACGTTAAATTATGAGGTAAATCACAAATTAATCGCGCTTCCAAGTCCCCATAAACCTCTCTCAACCGCAATCGTAATAGTTCCGCCAACAGCAAACGGTTAACAAAACCATAATTGGCTGCGGTGGCTTCGGCTTGCAAATAACTTGCTACTAATTCCGGGGTTGAACACGAAAGCGGAAACAGTCGTCCGGTTGGATAAGCCAAACCCGTAGGCCATGCTTGTTGAGCCTTTTCTCGCCACAAGCGGCCAATATATTTCCCCACCGTGCGCGAACCGGAGTGAATCATAAACGCCAGTTGTCCTTCGCGAACGCCCCAAGTGTAGGCGGTAGCCCGGTCTAAAATGGCATCAACCCGTTGAATTTCTACAAAATGATTCCCCCCGCCAATGGTTGCTAAATCCCCATCTCGCACCCATCCGACCTCGGGAATTAAATCCGGTGGCGCCCAACGCAAACTTCCGGGTAAGGAACCCAAGTGATAAACTTGTTCTGTTTCTGACCACAGTTGCTCAAAATTCGACTGGGCGACACTTCCAAGGGGTTTTTGACTCATCTGTTCTAACCAACCCAAAATTCCATGACAAAATAGAGCTTGAGCGGTTTTAGCGGTCATGGTGACATCTCGGGTTCCTTCAAAATAATCACCCTTCATCAACTCAATAAAACGATCGCGTTTTCGAGTAAAATCTTCAACAGATAAGTCAACAACGTGCAGTCGCATTCCACAGTTAATATCGGAACCGATAGCCGCAGGAATTAACATTCCTTCTGTTTTGATAACAGAACCGATAGCAACATCACTATCACCGGGGTGAAAGTCGGGTGTTGCACAGGCGTTTGTGACATGACCTTGAACGGGATGACGAACGTTGGCTAAGTTGGCTAACTGCTTGAACGCCTTTCCTTCAATGGGTAAACTCTCTGGGAGTAAAACTTCTGCGACGGTCGCATCGGGAGCGTTAGAAAGACGGATGGAATAAACGTTATTGCTGTAGCTGACGGTTAATCCTTGACGGGATAACGCCTTAAAAAGTCGTTCTTGTTTTTTTGGATGCTGCATAAATCTATCCAACAGATTGATGAAAATCTGTCTCAAAGGTTGAAGATGTTGAGATTTGGATAGGGATTCAGCAGCCACGCTGTCTCTACTTCGGGTTGGGGATTTTAGATAGGATGGAACTCAATCGTTTAGTTTTGTTCAAGCTTGACCGAAGAAGTTCGGCATCTAAAATCGGAAAATTGAACCCAAAGAGGATTTTGTTTTTCCCATGTCTTCAAGGTTAACATAAAATATGGATCTTAGGAGTATCTCCGATGAGCAGAGCAACGATAGAACCCGCAAGTGTTAGCAGTGGCAACAATAGCCTACCAGACGGGCCGAAAACTCCGGCATTCTTTCAGTTAATCAATTGGCTTGTCCGACCCTTTGAGTACCTCGAAGAATGCGTTAAGCAGTACGGAGATATGTTTACGCTGAGGCTATTTGGTCTTCCTCCCTTAGTATTTATTGCCAATCCCCAAGGAATTCAAGAAATTTTCAGCGCCGATGCTAAATCTTTTGATGTGGGAAAGACCAATGATTTAGCCCGTCCGATATTGGGCGAGCGCTCTTTGATTTTAATGGATGGTTCTCGTCATAAAAAAGAGCGAAAATTACTCATGCCTCCCTTTCATGGAGAGAAAGTTAAATCCTACGCAGAATCCATTTGTCAAATTACCGAAACCGTCACTTCACGCTGGCAAATTAATCAATCTTTTATTGCTAGAAATGTCATGCAAGAAATTACCCTCAAGGTGATTATGCAGACCGTATTTGGCTTTAATGAAGGGGAAAAATGCGAACAATTTCGCTCACTTCTTGCCGATTGGTTGGATCTGATTGCCTCTCCGTTGCGTTCAAGTTTTATTTTCTTGAAATTTCTGCAAGTAGACTGGGGAGCTTGGAGTCCTTGGGGGAATTTTATCAGAACCCGACAAAAAATTTACGACTTGCTGCAAGCGGAAATTGAAGACAGACGAACCCACCCGGAAAAACGGGGTGACGATATCCTCAGTTTAATGCTGGAAGTGACTGACGAAGACGGTCAACCGATGAGCGATGACCAGTTAAAAGATGAATTGATGACGCTGTTAGTCGCCGGACATGAAACCACCGCAACCAGTTTGGCTTGGGCGTTTTATTGGCTAGAAAAATATCCCGATATTAAGGAAAAACTCATTCAAGAAATCGAGAGTTTGGGTAAAAATCCCGACCCCATAGAAATTTCTCGCCTTCCCTATTTAACGGCAGTTTGTCAGGAAACCTTGCGACTTTATCCCATTGTACCGATTGCTTTTGCCCGAATTTCCAACCAAGATTTAGAAATTATGGGTCGTCAATTTCCGGCTGGGACAACGTTCGTTCCCTGTATTTATTCGACCCATCACCGAGAAGATTTGTATCCGAATTCCAAACAATTCCAACCCGAACGATTTTTACAGCGTCAATATAGTCCTTACGAGTTTCTTCCGTTTGGGGGTGGGGTGAGGCTGTGTTTGGGTTATGCTTTGGCAATGTTGGAGATGAAATTGGTTCTCGCTTCAATTTTATCTAAGTACAATTTAGAATTGGCGAGTCATCAACCGATTAAACCCATGCGTCGCGGTGGTACGCTTGCACCTTCCAATGGAGTTCCTTTGATGGTGACGGGTTTTCGCTAATTGGCGGGGTCTTTAGTCTAAACTTCAGATCGCAAACAATCAGCCAAGTTTCAAGCATAATAAAACCCCAAACAATAATCGAGATGAAATCCATCTACCGATTTTTTTTATTAATAGGATTAAGTGGTGTAATTACAATGGGTTGCACATCTGAGAATTCCCCTCGGGATTTGAGCCACTTAAGCGAAGTCTCTTCTTCAATTGCCAGGACTCCCGCATCTGAACCCACACCGTTACCAAACCCAGAAACTTCGTCCGCTACTTCCATCCTAACCGAAAATACTGCCCCAGATATTTGGGAGTAAGCCAGAAAAATGTCCAGCATCGAAGTTTCATCCACAATCAAAGCATCGCAGTCGAGGGGATGATCCCTATCGCGTGAAAAATTCATTGTTTTGGGGTCAAATTCCAACAATCGGTGCAGGGTTTTTGCCGGAAGTTTCGTCATCTCTCCCAACCGTTGAGCCGCCCGTCCGGTGGGCGCCCCCAGAAGAATCGTTCTGCCCATCGCTTTCCACAGTTCAACAATCGTGGCGGTGGTAAAGGTTTTACCGCAGCCGGGGCCGCCCGTCAAAATCAGGATTTTTGAGTAAGCTGCCATGACGACCGCCTGCCGTTGCTGGTCGGATAGCTGAATCTTCCGGCTTTGGGTGAAGCGTTCTATCCAATTTTGGACTCGGGGAATATCGCCTTGAACGGTGTTGTTGAAATACTATCCTAATCTGCTCACTTTAGGGGTATAAATAGACTGGGGAACATTCATTAACTCTAAGATTTGTTGTTGAACATCATTAAGAAAACAGATTTCCCTCTGTCCATCTCGATGTATATACAAAGTGATGTTTCTAAAAACCCTTAACATCTTTTCTGCGGTAGGACAGTCAGTGGTACGTTTGGGATTGCCCTCATACGCTATATTTTCTGCAATTTTTCAAAAAATCTCAAATTTCCGAAAAAAAAGTAGAGCAACTTCAGAAAACGATATAGAACACAGTTGACACCGCTTGTACACAGACAGCTATTTTCAGGGAGGGATGACTTAAATGTGGTTAGGACAATTTGGGTTCGGAAACAGTTTATTTCGTGATCTCAGTTGGAACAAACCCTAACGCTTCAATCTTCATCTTTCTCTGCACTTAAGTTGATTAAAAAAGATACAATATCTGTAAAGTACCATGATTGACACAACCAAACAAAGTAGCCTACTCAATAATCTAGAAGCAGTTTCAAGAAAACGGTATGAAATTGCCCATCATTTAGGTAATCTTGCGGAAATTCTCAGCCAAGCGGAGCGAGAAGGAGAACAAACCTCTGGAAAACTTGCATTAGAGACTGACATTGAAGACCTCAGTTTGGCGAGTCAAAACTTAAGAAAAGGTGTTTTCAGAATTTTAGTCTTAGGAGACTTAAAACGAGGAAAGAGTACCTTAATTAATGCTCTCATCGGTGAAAAGCTATTACCCAGCGATGTTAATCCTTGTACGGCAATATTAACGATTTTACGTTATGGTATCAATAAAAAAGTAACGGTTTACTTTAAAGGAGATAAAAAGCCTGAAGAATTAGAGTTTAAAGATTTCAAGCGACAATATACTATTGATCCAACCGAATCCAAACGGTTTGAACAAGAGCATCATCTAGCATTTCCTGATGTAGACCATGCGGTTATCGAGTATCCTTTACCTCTACTTGAAAAGGGAGTCGAGATTGTTGATAGCCCCGGACTGAATGATACAGAAGCACGAAATCAACTTTCTTTAAGTTATATCAATAACTGCCATGCGATTCTATTTGTTTTTAGAGCGATTCAACCCTTTACTCTCGAAGAACGTCGTTATCTAGAAAACTATATTAAAGAGCGGGGTTTAACTGTTTTTTTCCTGATCAATGCTTGGGATGAAATTCAAAAAGAAATTTTGGATGCTGATGATCCCGAACGTTTGGAAAATGCTGAGGAAAAAATTCGTCAGGTTTTTAAAACAAATTTAACAGAATATTGTCAATATAATGGCTACGATCTTTATGATGAACGAGTCTTTGAACTGTCTTCCTTAAATGCACTACGCCAACAAATTAAAAGTTCAGATGCTTCGTTGGAAGGTACTGGTTTTCCAGAATTTACTCAAGCCTTGAATCACTTTTTAACCCAAGAACGAGCGATCGCAGAATTTCGACAAGCTCGCACCCTAGCACGCCAAACCTATAATCATGTCCATGAAGCTGTTGAACGTCGAATTCCCTTACTCGGAGAGGATATTAATGAGTTAAAAAAACGGATTAATTCTGTCGAACCGGAATTTAAAAAATTGGCTGAAATCCGAGATAAATTTCAAAAAGAGATTCAAACAACTCGGAATGATAAATCAAAAAGTATTGCCAATTCTCTGCACACCTATATTATAAGTCTCGGCGATAATTTTGCCAATGATTTTGTCCGCTATCAACCAGACTTAGGGTTTTTAGACTTTCTCAGTCAAGACAAACGTGAACAATTTAACACGGCATTTAAGCAGGCTTTTGAACGATATATTAATGAAAAAATGGCAGCTTGGGAAAAAACGGCTGAAAAAGAAATAAAGGAAGCTTTTTCTCAACTCGCGCAAAGTGCGAGTAATTATGGAGGGATGTATAGTCAGGTAACAAATGTCATTACAGAAAAGCTAACTCAGCAGACCATTAACTCTAAAATAAGCCTTGACTATGAAGAAAATTCTCCAAAATGGGCAAGCTGGGCTGCGGGATTTTTAGCTTTAGCATCTGGTAATGTGGCGGGTGTAATTCTAGCCGGAGCAGGTTTTGATTGGAAAAATATATTAGTTAACTATTTGGGTGTCATTGGAGTCAGTAGTTTTTTATTACTGTTGTCTGGAGGATTATTAGTATCTGTAGGAATATGGGCAATTCCTCTATTGGGTTTGGGTGTGGGAGCGGTACAAGTCGAACAAGCTCGAAAAGATTTTATGAAAGTTATTCAGAAAGAGTTTATTAAGTATCTACCTCAAGTTGCAAACGAACAGCAAGAAACAATGTATGAAATAGTCAACAAATGCTTTGATAGCTATGAGGCGGAAATTTTGAAGCAGATTAATAATGATATTGATGCCCGCAAATCTGAGTTAGACAATTTACTGCAACAAAAGGAATCTCAGGAGATTAACCGAGAAAAAGAAGTTGAACGTCTCCATAAGTTAGATAATAGTGCGTTATCGGAAAAGCAAAACATAGAATCAATTTATGAAAATTTACTTTCATCTTCTGTCTGACATGATATGATCAAGTTTAAGATTCACAACAATACTCAATAAAATTTTCTGAGAATTAAGCTATCATGGCTGCTAAAATCGAAGCGACAAAGTTCATTGATAATTTAGACCGGGTTGCCAAGGTTCGTTCAGAGATTGCTGATTATCTCAATCAAATGGTAGCCACCTTAAACCAAGCCGAATCAGAAGGAAAAAATCAGTCGGGCCAGTTGGGCTTAGATAGAGATATTCAAGATCTCAATCAAGTCAGCAAAAATTTGCGTCAAGGCTGTTTTCGGCTCTTGGTTCTAGGAGATATGAAACGGGGAAAAAGTACATTTCTAAATGCTTTAATTGGCGAGAATGTTCTGCCTAGCGATGTCAATCCTTGTACGGCTTTATTAACCATTTTGCGATATGGTCAAAATCAAGAAGTCACGGTTTATTTTAATGATGGTAAACCGCCGAGAAAAGTAGACTTCAAAAGCTTTAAACGTCTTTACACAATAGATCCTGCTGAAGCAAAAAAGTTAGAAACCGAGAATAAAAAAGCGTTTCCTGACGTTGACTATGCCGTGGTTGAATACCCTTTATCTTTATTAGAAAAAGGAATTGAAATTGTTGATAGTCCGGGCTTAAATGACACGGAGGCTCGCAACGAACTTTCCTTGGGTTACATCAAAAACTGCCACGCAATTTTATTTGTCCTCAGAGCCTCACAACCTTGCACATTAGGAGAACGTCGTTATCTAGAAAATTACATTAAATATCGAGGACTCAGTGTTTTCTTTTTGATTAATGCTTGGGATCAAATTCGAGAGAGTTTAATTGATCCGGATGATCCTGAAGAACTTGAAGAAGCTGAAGAAAGATTACGTCATGTTTTTCGAGCCAATCTTGCAGAATATTGTCAGATTGAAGGCTATGATTGTTACGATGAGAGAGTATTTGAAATTACCGCTTTAAATGCTTTACGTCGTCGGATTAAAAGTCCTGAGCTTTCTCTAGAAGGAACTGGATTTCCAGAATTTATGGGCGCTCTCAATTCATTTCTGACTCAAGAAAGAGCGATTGCAGAATTTCGACAAGCCAAGATTTTAGCTCACCAAACGAGCAAGCATATTCAGGATGCTGTTGAACGTCGTATTCCATTGCTTGAACAAGATGTGGAGGAATTGAAGCAAAGAATTAACTCGGTTGAACCTGAATTTGAAAAACTCAATCAAATTCGAGAACAATTTATTGGTGAAATTTGGAGAGTACGCGATAGTAAAGCTCAAATTATTACCGAGTCATTTCGCAGCTATGTTTTGAACTTAGAAAACTCCTTTGAATCCGACTTTCAACGCTATCAGCCCGATCTTAAATTTATGGATTTATTGAATGCTGGAAAGCGAAAAGCATTTGAAGCCTCTTTCCAAGAAGCATTTGAGAACTATATCAATGATAAAATTGCCGGGTGGAGTATTTCAGCCGAGCGAGAAATGGATACGGGTTTTTCTCAACTTTCTAGACTTGCTGCTCAGTACGGAACTGATTACGCAAAAGTCACCAATAGAATTACAGAAAAACTAACAGGACATAAACCAGTCGCAGGTCGTTTGAGTCAATCTTCTGAACAAGAAGATTCTCCGGCTTGGGCAACTTGGGCAATGGGATTAGTCTCATTAGCTTCGGGTAATTTTGCTGGGGCTGCGCTCGCTGGAGCAGGATTTGATTGGCAAAATATTCTACTTAATTTCGTTGCTGTTGTGGGGATTAGTGGAGTCGTTACGGCAATTTCTGGCATGATACTAGGCCCGATTACTTTACTATTACTGAGCTTTGGCGTGGGAGCATTACAGATAGATAAAGCTCGTCAAAAAATGATTCAAGAGGCTAAGAAAGAGTTTGCCAAACATTTACCTCAAATTGCTCAAGATTATTCACCCCAAATTTCAGAAGTTGTTCAAGAATGTTTTAACGCCTATGAACAAGAAGTCGTCAAGCGAATGAATGATGATATTCAAGCCCGTAAAGCCGAGTTAGAAAATCTCATCCAGCAAAGAGAACAGCAAAAAGTTAATCAGGAGCAAGAATTAAAGCGGTTAACTCACTTTAAAGACCAAGTAACTTCAACCTTTAATAAAATTGAAACAATTTACCAAAATTTTGTCTCCAGTGTTTCTTAAATTCTCAATTTATCCTGTACGGAGTTCAAGAAATAAACCATGAATCAATCAACTGACACCGAGCATTTAACAAACTTGTTAAAAACGGCAGTTGGACTGCTGAAATTAGAATCTAAGTCTCCACTGCTCACCGAAGTTAATTTAGTTTGTGAGTATTTAAAAAATCCAAATTTCCGAATTGCTGTATTTGGGCCTTTTAACTATGGGAAGTCAACTTTACTCAATGCTTTATTAGGAAATCGAGCATTACCTATTGATTTAATCCCAACCACAGGAGCGGCTATTCATGTTCGATATGGTGACGAGTTGAAAACCACAATTACCTTAAAAGATGGTCAAAAAATTACAGATCCCGGAACTAAAGTTCTAAAAGAGTTTGCCATTTTAGATCAAAATAGACGAATGCGAGATGATGTTCGTCAGGTAGAAGTTTTTTGTCCTGACTCTTTTCTGAAAACAGGTGTAGAATTGTTAGATTTACCGGGAACCAATGATCGAGAAGCACAGGATGAATTAGTTTATCAGCAACTCGTCACGGCTGATTTAGTCGTTCAGGTTTTAGATGCCCGTCAATTAATGACTTTAAAAGAGCGGGAAAATTTGAGAGATTGGCTAATTGAGCGGGGAATTGAGACGGTTATTTTTGTGGTCAATTTCATTAATTTGTTAGATCCTAGCGATCAAAAAGAAGTTCAAAATCGACTTCGATTTGTGGCTGAAAGCTTTCGAGTCAAACTTCCTAATAATATTAGTAATCTTTACCGTGTTGATGCTCTTCCTGCACTGAGATCCAAGTTAAAAGGAGATACATCGGCAGTACAAACGACTGGGTTAGCAATGTTTGAATCTGCTTTGCAGAGTTTAGTTTCCCTCCAACAAGAGCAAACTGTTATTCATGTTCCTCGGGTACAAAAGACGGTAAATAATATCCAAAAAGCGTTAACAGAACAAATAGAAACAATTTCCACTCAACTTGAAGCCACTCAACAAAAAGAGCAAGCT
>NZ_LATL02000250.1 GCF_000972705.2 Limnoraphis robusta CS-951
ATTTTAACAGGTTTTAGTTGACGGATAGAATCTATAGCGCAAAAACTACGATTGAACCGTACCACGAGGATTTATACTCAACTTGGCGGCGAATTTCAGAAAAAGCCGAATCAGCAATAGCACCCGCTAATTTATGATTTTTCATCATCCCAGAAACATTCAAGTCTTCTAACCCGATGACTTGAAATCAAAGTCAAACTTTAACAAAAGGGGAGATCGCATCAATGATTGGTTTTATAATTTCTGTTGTTGTGTTAGCGGTTAGCTTATTAATCATCTCTAAGCTACCGATTGGGGTAGAAATTGATAATCCGGTGATCGCTTTAATTGCGGGTGCGATTATTGGTGCTTTTAATTCGATCTATCAAATTTTTCCAAATTGGTTTAGAACGTTTAATGCAATTGTTAGTATTGGATTAATTCCTTTGATTGGTAGCATTATTGTGTTTGGTTTAGCCGCTTGGTTAGTAGAAGGGTTTAGATTACGCAATGGAGTGATCAGTGCAATTTTAGGAGCGCTTGCTCTGAGCTTTGTGAACTCTATTCTGTTTTTTATTCTCCGTCAAGTTGGGATTATTGCCTAAGCCATCCTCAAACCTAACCTGATCACATCCTCTAAATCAAGTGATGTCAAAAATGACTTGCTCTACTATACATTGAAAATTAGCTTTAGCCCAGTGATCAAGTCATCGGTACACCGCCTTGAAAAAGCCGTGCCTGCGATGACTCGATTCCCGAGTCAAGACCATTTTTGGATAGAGGATTACAATTGTCTTTTTGAGTCAACATTCGGAAAGATACAATTCACAAATTAACCTCATGGCTATGCAAAAACCACGCAGTCATCGGGTTAGAAGACTTGAATGTTTCTGGGATGATGAANCCTCATGGCTATGCAAAAACCACGCAGTCATCGGGTTAGAAGACTTGAATGTTTCTGGGATGATGAAAAATCATAAATTAGCGGGTGCTATTGCTGATTCGGCTTTTTATGAAATTCGCCGCCAAGTTGAGTATAAATCCTCGTGGTACGGTTCAATCGTAGTTTTTGCGCTATAGATTCTATCCGTCAACTAAAACCTGTTAAAATTGCGGTCATGTTCAAGAAATGCCGCTCAAAGAACGAGTTTTTCATTGCGAGGCTTGCGGTGAAGTTCAAGAGCGTGACTATAACGCAAGCCTCAATGCGCGAACGTTTCGCCGAAGGCTATTCGGTTTGAGCCTGTGGAATAGGAAGTGCCGACACCCTATGAAACCCAGTATAGTCTGGAAGAAGCAGNCGTTTCGCCGAAGGCTATTCGGTTTGAGCCTGTGGAATAGGAAGTGCCGACACCCTATGAAACCCAGTATAGTCTGGAAGAAGCAGGAAGTAAACATTAACACGGTTTGTACCGCGTTATATCAGTTTTATAAAGCAGTAGATACAACCAGTCACACAAGACCCACAAAATGAAGGTCTTCTCAAAAGTTTAGCAAAATTCGCCCACTGAGGAGCAAAGAATATGGAAGGATGTACAGTTACAGACTTAAAGGTTCATAGCAAGCAAAACTGCTTTGTGCTGGATGCTGCGGCGATGCAACGCATTCAAGAAGAAACAGGGGTTTCTACAACACTAGAACCCGGAACCTATATCGTGAGAATTCGGAATGGTTCATTTGATTACCGTGGAGACGTGAATCATTCTGGTGAACCTTTGGTCATGCTTTGGATCTATGGTGGCCGATTTATTAACAAAAAAACTAACATCGAAATAGAAGCAACCTGGTCAACATTAAATGGAGATGACGATACACTCACCTTAGAAGTTCTAGAAACTTGTAATCTCTGTGCTTTCTTTTTTGATACCTACCTGGAAGACAACGAAGGAGAAGTGACCATCTCTGTTGTAAAAATTTGATCGCCAACCCACAAAGATAGTATCGGAAACGGTTANATTTATTAACAAAAAAACTAACATCGAAATAGAAGCAACCTGGTCAACATTAAATGGAGATGACGATACACTCACCTTAGAAGTTCTAGAAACTTGTAATCTCTGTGCTTTCTTTTTTGATACCTACCTGGAAGACAACGAAGGAGAAGTGACCATCTCTGTTGTAAAAATTTGATCGCCAACCCACAAAGATAGTATCGGAAACGGTTACTCAATATTAATAACGACATCAAAATTAATGGAGACTAGAAGAAGTGAAAGTAGAGAATTCCGCTCTTGATTAAAGAAATATTTGAACGATTCTCCTCTTTCTCCCTTCTAGACTTGAAAAGATTTTGTTGTGGTTCTCCATCTGGGGCAGATTATAGAGTAGAAGTTCTCGATCAAGATCTTTTTAAATCTAAGAAATTCCACAAGCGCACAACGATTGTTAATTTAGAACCCTGAAAAACAATGTCTCGCTCTCGCAAAGCATTACTTCAAATACCAGTGGTGCTAATCGCTTTAGCATCTACTCCTGAACTTTTGACTGTTTCTCTAGTATCATTTCTCGATCAAGCCGCGATCGCTCAATCATCAGAGACAGAACCTACAAAAGATCCGACACTAATTTTACCCCAAACCTTTGATGTTCCTAAACCCACCTTCACAGTCCCTAAATCTTTAACTGAGAATACAGTTGTTACGGTGAACGGTTCTAGTAGCATGACTGGAACGAACCAAGCACTTCAAGAACGCTTTCAAGAACGGTTTCCCAATACAAAAGTTGAACTGTCAGCAACCGGAACTAGCGAAGCCTTGGAAGCTGTAAAAGAGGGAAAACTGGATATCGCCGCAGTGGGACGACCCTTAACTGAAGAAGAAAAAGCGGCGGGTTTGGTAGCAGTTCCGGTGGGTCGGGAAAAATTAGCAATTATTATCAGTCCGAACAATTCCTTTGAGGGAAATTTGACCTTTGATCAATTTGCGCGAATGTTTCGAGGCGAAATTACCGACTGGTCAGAGGTTGGCGGTTCTGCGGGTGAAATTCGCTTCATAGATCGACCGAATGACAGTGATACACGCCGCGCATTTAGCGCCTATAAAGTGTTTGAAACCGCTCCCTTTGAAAGTGGGGTGAATACAACTCAAGTCTTAGAAGACGAAACGGATGCGGTTGTCGAAGAACTGGGTAATGATGGCATCAGTTATGCGATCGCCGACCAAGTGTTAAACCGGGATGATGTTAAAATTATCCCGATGCACGGAACCCTACCCGATGATCCGCGTTATCCCTATTCTCAGTATCGCAGCTACGTTTACAACGAAAACAACAAGCCTCCCAAAGTCATCGCCTTTTTAGGTTTAGCAACCTCTCAACCCGGTCAAGAAATTATCGCCGATACGGAAACCGGAGAACCAATTTTGGGGGGGACGGCGGTTGTTCCGTCTACGACTACTCCTCAACAAATCGCCCAGACTCCAACTCCTGTTCAAGAACAACAACAACAAGAAAAAGGCGGTTTTCCCTGGTGGATACTGTTGCTGTTGGGAATTCCACTCTTAGGTGGGTTAATTTGGTGGTTGTTCAAAGCAGGTCAAGGAGAACCCGTTAGCGGTGCGACAGCAACACCAACAACGCCCCCCCCAGCAACCCGAACAGGAATAGCTCCCCCCGTTACCGAAACCCCAATAACTCCCCCCGTTGCCGGAACCGCAACCGCCCCCCCCGCTGCCGCAACCCCAACAGCCCCACCCGCTACCGAACCCGCCACAGCACCGACAATCCCCGCAGCCNCGAAAACTCCCCCCGTTACCGAAACCGCAACAGCAGCGACATTACCCGAAGTTGATCCTGGCGTTAACTCCCCCACAGCAGGAGCAACCCCAGTCGCTGCCGCAGGCGATCTGACAACCGCAACTGTAGGAACCCCTAGCGGAACGGCTATTGCGACTGGAAACACAGGTTTAACGCCTCCCGGTTTAGGAACCATTGGACTAACAGGACTAGCCGCAGCAGGAGCCGCAGCAGGAGCCGCAGCAGGAGCCGCAGCCTGGTGGGGAGAGCGATCGCCCAGTAGTCGAATTACCCTCGCTCCAGGGGAAGCTCAAGATGCCTACGCCTATTGGTTGATATCGGATACGGACAAAGATTTTGCCAAAGAACACGGAGGACGACAACCTCAACTGCGAGTTTACGATGTCACAGACATTGAAGATCTCGATCAGCAGTCTCCTAACAGTGTTGAGAAATACGATATTGACGAGTCACTTCAAGAGCAAGCTATTTCTAACCTGGAAGGAAACCGAGACTATCTTGCAGAAATTGGTTATCTCACCGACGATGATCGGTGGTTGATGTTGGCACGTTCTAACCGAGTGCAGATGCCTCTGCCTGATATTGCTGGAGAGACATCGAATTTGGCTGGAGTGGGTGCTGGGTTAGCCGCAGGTGCTGCGATCATTCCTCTACTGACTTCCTTTGGGAGTCAGATTACACTGAATCTCAGAGAAGAAGAGCCTCAAACCGCAGATGCTTGTTGGGATGTTCCAGATGCTGCGAAAACTGCCGCTAAACAGCAGGGAGGACGGCAGATGCAACTGCGAATTTATGATGTTACGGATATTGATCTAGACGCTCAACCTGCTAACCGTGTCCGAAGATATGATTGTGAAGAATCAACTCAACAACGACGAGTTCCTCTTTTAGACCGCAATTGTGAGTATTTAGCCGAAATTGGTTATGTTACCGATGAGGGTGAATGGTTGATGTTGGCTCGTTCGGAACCTGTGAGAGTTCCGGTTGATACCGCTACAGATGAGGAATTAACACCTGATGTCGGTTTAATGGGCGCTGGCTTAGTTGCAGCAGGGGCTATTCCTTCTTTAATGGCACTTGGAAGTCGTTTAAGATTGACTCCGGGTGAAAATCAAACCACTGATATTGATTGGGAAATTTCAGACTCAGCCAAAGATCTCGCTCAACAACAGGGCGCACGAAATTTGCAACTGCGGGTTTATGATGTCACGGATCTTGATGTTGGTGATCTCAGTGTTGATCAAACACCCTCAACAATTGTTCAACAGTATGAGTTGGATGAATTAACCTCTCCTTTGCAGTTAGAACTCGTTGGCAACCGTGACTATCTGGCAGACATGGGTTATGTTACGGATGAGGGTGAATGGTTAATGTTGGCTCGTTCGCAGCCTGTGAGAGTTCCGGTTGATACAGCTACAGATCAGAGATTAACACCCAATTTAGGTTTACTGGGTGGTGGGTTAATTGCAGGTGGTGGGTTAGTTGCAGGGGTTATTCCTCGGATGAGGAGAACGACAACCAGCCATGTGACGCTAACACCCACTGATAATGGTGCTGCTAATGTCTATTGGACAGTTGACGATACCGAACAGGAAAATGCTCTTGCAAGAGGCGGACGTCAGTTTCAACTGCATCTTTATGATGTTACTGATATTCCACCGGACTCTGTAGCGACTCATAGCGTACAACAATACNTATTGGACAGTTGACGATACCGAACAGGAAAATGCTCTTGCAAGAGGCGGACGTCAGTTTCAACTGCATCTTTATGATGTTACTGATATTCCACCGGACTCTGTAGCGACTCATAGCGTACAACAATACAACTTTGAGGAATCGATTTCGACTCCCCAATTGTTAACCCTCGAAGGCAACCGCGACTACTTTGCAGAAATTGGTTATCTCACCGATGAGGGTGAATGGCTGATGCTGGCACGTTCTCATCGAGTTCGTATTCCTCAAGAAACAACCGCAACTCCGCTAGTTGAACCTGTAGAACTGTCCAGTGTAGAATTGAGCAGTTCAGAAGTTGTTCCGGCAGTTGAAACTCATCGCAGTCATGTGACGCTAACACCGACTGATAATGGCGCTGCTAATGTTTATTGGACAGTTGACGATACCGAACAGGAAAATGCTCTTGCAAGAGGCGGACGTCAGTTTCAACTGCATCTTTATGATGTTACTGATATNTCGACTCCCCAATTGTTAACCCTCGAAGGCAACCGGGACTACTTTGCAGAAATTGGTTATCTCACCGATGATGGTGAATGGTTAATGCTGGCACGTTCTCATCGAGTTCGTATCCCCGCATTTACATCAACAGATTTAACAGAGTCAGAGGATTTGTGGAGTGTAGTAGAATTAACACCTGAAGTTGAACCGCTTCCTAGCCTCAGTTCAATTCCCTGTTCTATTGCCCTCACCCTGGATGAAGAAGGAGCCATTGATGCTCACTGGGAAGTACCAGAAGCCGCTAAAACCCTTGCCAAACAACAGGGCGGACAACAGTTCCAAGTTTGGGTTTACGATGTTACCAATACCACTGTTGAAATATCACCGAGTTTCTGTATTGAGAAATGTCTGTTAGCTGAGTCTATTAATGATTGGCAGTTTGAACTAGAAAGCGAACGGGAATACTTAGCTGAAATTGGCTATGTTCTGGAAAATGAAGAATGGCTGATGCTAGCTCGTTCTAACCGTGTGTTTGTACCGGGAGACGATGAAGATTTAGATGCTTCTGAGGTGGGTACAATTGCTGCTTTAACGGGTGTAGGTTTAGCGGCAGGAACGGCTATTTCAGCTATGAGTTCATTTCCCTGTTATATTACTCTGAGTCTGGGTGATGATCAATGGGTTGATGCACGTTGGGAAGTGCCAGATGCCGCCAAAGAAAGGGCTAAACAACAGGGCGGAGAGAAGTTTCAACTGCACGTTTATGAGGTGACAGGGATTGATTTAGAGACTCAGACTGCCAATAGCGTCCAACGCTACAACTGCAATGAGTTAATCAAACAGTGGCAAATTCCTAATCTCAATACTGATTGTGAATATATAGCCGAAATTGGCTATGTAACTGATGCGGATGACTGGTTGATGTTGGCTCGTTCTAACCGAATACGAGTTCCGATATCATCAATTGAAATCATTGATGGAACAGGGGTTTCTCCGGTGGCTGCAATGTCTTCTGAGATCACATTAACGCCTCGTGATAACCCAACAAGCGCTGATGCTCATTGGGAAGTGCCAAGAGCCGTTCAGGAAGCGGCGAAACAGCAGGGCGGAGAACAGTTTCAATTGCGTCTTTATGATGTGACTGGGGTTGATTTGCAGACAACTCCAGCGAGTAATGTGCGACGGTACAATTGCCATGAGTTAATTCAACAGTTGCAAATCCCTAACTTAGAAGCCTATCGTGACTATCTCGCTGAAATTGGTTATGTTACCGATGAGGAAGAATGGTTGATGTTGGCTCGTTCTAATTCGGTGCGGATATCGACATCTTCTCAAACTGTTAGTCAGGAAAATGTTGCACCTGCGATCACAACTTTGCCTGTTACTGCGGGTAACTGTACGATTGAACATTTGACGGTTCATAGTCGCCGCAATTGCTTCTTGCTCGATGAAGAACGCATGAAACAGCTTCAGGAAACGGCGGTTTCTCAAACGCTGGAACCGGGTATTTATGTGCTGCGAATTAAAAGTGGTCTGTTCGGTTATGGGGGTTTTGATTCCAACAGTTTACCCTTGGGAGAACCGATGGTTATCTTCTGGCTTTATGGGGGAAAAGTCATCAACAAGAAAACTCGCGTTCCAGTCGGCGCTACTTGGTCAACGTTAAATGGATTTCACGAGACGTTAACTTTGGAAGTTCAGGAAACGACGACTTTGTGTGCCTTTTTCTTTGATAGTTTTCCTGATGATAATCAGGGTGAAGTGACGGTTTCTGTGGCTCGGTTATACGATGCTAACTAGATTTTAACTGGAATTCTAAAATTATTCTCCCGTTGCGTGCGTTGTCTGAACGGGAGATTTTTTTGACATTTTTGACAAGGAATGTTGCAAATTGTCTAGAGAGGGAACAGGAAACCGGAAGAATGAGAGAGAGAATTCTTTAATCTACTCGGGTGAAAACTGGATTTATAACTCAATAAAAATCAACAAAAAAACTAGAAAAATAAGTTGTATAAATCAAATTTTATTGAAGATACAAAGTAGAGACTCAGCTTTGAACAATTAACCCAAATTAACAAGTCGCCCCTAGAACTTTGATTTCATAAATAACTTTAAAATCGAATCAAATTATGATAAAGTTGATATTTAAAAGCCTTTCAAACGCCAGGCGGGCTGGAAAGACGGATGGGTTGATCGAAGACAAACCTAGATCATCTGTATCCTTTACCAAGAGAAGCAGGTTTAAAGCAAGGTCGTTCACGACGGATTATTTTATGCTAACATAAGTTGATCGTGGCTTGATGCCGATAATCTATGCTTGTGTATGAAATGAAGCTGCAAGGAACGCAATACCAGTACAGAAAGTTAGACGAA
>NZ_LATL02000251.1 GCF_000972705.2 Limnoraphis robusta CS-951
CATTTAGATATTGCTCAAAGATATGTAATATAATTTTTTCTGCCGTTTCTTTATTATTTTTGTTTTTAAAAATATCTCTAAGTTTTATGTCTAGCTGCTCTGTAATATCCATATCAAAAGTTTGAGGTAAACTAGAAAAATACTTCCGATATAAATTTGCGATGCGATCTGTACACTTATCTTTAATTTCTCTAATACTTTTTTGGACTTGTTGACAAATATCATCTAGCCGTTCAAATTCAGGTTTGACCAAACATATGTTTCTTTGACATCGATCAACTTGTTGTACCAGTAGAATACGGCGTTCCACAGTTTGATGAAGATGGGCATATACCTGATCGGCTAGAGTTTTTACTTGTTGCAGTTCTAAAACAGCTTGTTTTTGAGTTAAGTAAGTATTAAGAGCTGTTATAAATTCCGGAAAACCTGTTGCTTCTAAAGTGGCATCTGAAGTCTTTAAACGTTGACGTAAAGCTTTCAGTGAGGAAATTTCAAATACTCGGTCATCATAAATATCCTGTTGCTCCACTGGATAATATTTAAAAAGTTTGGTTTGAAAAGTTAGACGTAATTTTCCTTCGGCTTCATTGATCTGCTCGGGATCATCTGGATTGACGAGACTTTGACGAACTTTATCCCAAGCATTAATTAAAAAGAAAACTGTTCTCCCTCTATTTTTTATGTAATTATCAAGATAACGACATTCTGTTAAAGTACAAGGCTGTAAAGCATCTAGAATAAATAGAACAGCATCGGACTGATGGATATAGTTTAGGGTAATCTCGCTGAGAACTTCGGTCTCATTGATTCCTGGACTGTCAATAATTTCAATTTTCTTTTCAAGTAAGCTTGAAGGGTATTCAAGAACAACACAATCTATATGAGGAAAAGCTAATTCTTGTTTAAATTCAAATTGATGATTTTTTTCATAAGGAACAGTGTAGCGACGCTTAAAAGTCTCAATATTTATTTTTTCTGGTTCCTGACCGTTATTAAAATAAATAGTCGCCTGCCCTTGCTGACCATAGCGTACAACTGTAAATGTCGCCGTGGATAAGTGCATACCAGTTGGCAATAAATTATCTCCAATTAAGGCATTTAAGAATGTAGTTTTGCCTCGATTTTTATCGCCCAAAATTAAAAGTCTAAAAACATCAGATTTTAAATTTTTATTAGCTATATCTAAGTCTTTTATATTCCCCTCAAAGCTCAGTCTTATTGAGTCATTTCTAACTTGGCTTAGTCTGTTAACAATTTTGGTGAGATGATCTGCAATTTCAAAACGAATTTGTATGACCTGATCTAAATCCTGATAAAGTTGATGAAAAGCCGGAATAATTGTTGTAGCTTTTTTATTATGAAAATCTCTCCAATTTAGAGAATTTACAAATGGATTTTGACAAATTACTGGCAACCAACTTATTCCTGGATATTGCTCATTCCAAGCATCTTCTAGTTTTTTCCTGGCTTCCCGAACGGCTGCGTAAAAAGATTTTCCTCCAGAAAATGCTGTCAAAAAGTGCTGTAGAAATTCCTGTGCAACCCGGTCAGGTATTAGTTCGCGCATCACAATACTTTGAGGTAAGTGCAACCGTGCAAGCTGATTCGCCAATCCCAAACCATCACAGGAGTTAAAAATAGCAAGTTGTAAACCTCTTGAAATGGATGCTCGGAGGGAATTTTTGAGTTCATCAATTGTTAATCTATCTTCTGAGTTGATTTCGATCCAACCGAGTTGTTTGTCAGGTAAACTAACACTATGGCCTGCAAAAAAGAAAATATGCCAACCTTGTTCATTCCAGAGTTGTTCTAATAGCTTCTGTTTGGTAGGTTTTTCAAGAAACTCAATAGTTGCTCCGAATGACTTTAATTGTGTAAGTGCTTGACGATCAAACTGGGTATTAATTCCCTCACTGTTACCCAATACTGCCAAGATTCTGACCTGAAATTGATTTTCAGGAAGAGGCTCTCTATTGGGCTTTTGAGCTTCAGTTGGACTTAGGGAAATTTCTGCATTTTGATAATACTGGTTAAACAAATCCCAAGCTGACCAGGGTAATTGTCGTAACTGGATATCGGCGGTTTCAATAATGACTTGAATTTGATCGTTTATGTTTAAATACTGTTGCAAACTATCTCTAATTTTTTGCCATTCTTGTGTTCCCACACCGAGCCACTTATTGAGATTAATTGCTAAATCATCTGCGTAGGAGAAGTTTGTTCTTGGGGAACCTTCGGGAATTATTCGGCATGGCTCCGACTGATTTTGAAAACGGGATGAAGCCATCTGACGATACAAAGATTGCCAACCTTTTAGTGAGTTCTCTAGCTCACAAGGTAACAGTGGCAATAAACCTGTCACTTGACAAATAGACTGACTATTTTCCTGAATTCGCAAAATGACCGGAAATCCAGCTTCATTTGCCTCTAGTAATGTCAAAATGACTCGTTTTTCCATAACAATACTTTCCCCGGATTGACAGACTCAGATAATAATCTAAATCTAGTATTAGAGCGATCAGAAATCAGTCGTGATGTGTGATTGTCTTGCCTTCTGGATTATCACCTCAAGCCGTTCTAATTGCTATAGATTGTTCTTATATAACTTTAACCGCAGTACCCCTCTATTGAGTATACCATGTTATGATTGTTTGAGTATGGTAAAAATGTACAACACTTAAATGAATAACCCACTCGTCTAAAGTTTTGTAACAAAAACTGAGTTTTCCGAAAAAATGATTTCCGAAGGCAGAAACTATATAAAGAGTCCTGAACCAGGTATGAAAACTATCCATGTACCGGAGGATAAAATTCAAAAAAGTAGTGCAAATCAAGTATCTCTGCCATTAACAACATCAATATCTTGGGATTTTTTTTGTGACAAATTTAGTTTCTACCCTAGTTTTTAAATAAAGGAAAGGATCTATGACTTCAACATTACCGTTTGCGATTTCAAAAAAACGTGATCGCATTCAAAACAAGTTTTTGTGTCGTGTTGAAACTGAAGTTGAAAAACGTCTACAACAATCCCTTCACAATCGGATTTACATTGTCCTCGAGAAACAGGAAAACTCGGAACAAGTTCAGTTTCCTTCGGAAATTGATATCAAAACTAGGAAGCAGCTCAGTTCTCGGCTGGCAAAAGACACCCCTATTGAACAGGTGTTTGACCGCTCTGACATCGCCGGACGACTCCTAATTTTGGGGGCGCCCGGTTCGGGAAAAACGACCATGTTATTGAAACTAGCAGAATGGTTGGTAATGCGGGCAAAAGCAAATCCACAGCTTCCAATTCCAATATTATTGAACTTGTCTTCGTGGAAAGACGACAATCAGAGTATAAAACAGTGGATAATCAGCAGCCTCAAATTAAAGTATAATGTTCGTCAAAATATTGCCAAACAGTGGATTGAGCAGGGGGGAATTCTACCCTTACTAGATGGTTTAGATGAGCTAGCAGAAGCAAGACAGGAAAAATGTGTTGAAAAACTTAATCACTTTTTGCATCCCGATACTTGTTTGGGTTCTGTTGTGGTTTGTTCTCGTATTCAAGAATATCAATGCTACACAACGAATTTAGCATTGAATGGTTCAATCACTTTGCAGCCTTTAACCACAGAACAAGTTCAAGATTATGTCTTGAAAACAGAAGGAAAAGCATTATGGAATAATATCAAACTCGGTTCTGGTCTATTGAATTTGATACGGACACCTTTATTTTTAAATATTATTATTTTGTCCCACGAGGAAATTTCCTTTGGGCGATGGCATCAATTTGAATCTTTAGAAGAAAAAAGCAACCATTTATTTGAAGCTTATATTCGACAAATGTTAAAACGTCGATATTCAGGAAAAAAGAAGCCCTACAAAGATGAGGATACGATTCGTTGGTTGGCATGGCTATCCAAACAATTAACTAGAGAGAATCAAACGGATTTTTCAATTAATACAATACAGCCGACTTGGTTAGATTCACCGTTAAAAAGAATCAGTTATGGGATAATTTTTGGAATAATTTATGGCTCAATATTTGGGCTGATTCATGGGCTAGTAGTCGGGTTTAACTCTCAACTATTTGGATTGCTAATAGTTCGATTGATTCAAGGCTCAATGTTTGGGCTAATTTTTGGGCTGATTTACGGGCTGATAGTCGAACTAATTTTTGGACTAATAAGCAAGCTAATTTACGGAGTAATTTTTGGATTAGCGGTCGGGTTAACGGTCGGAGTGATTGTTGGGTCTATTCCCTGGTTGCTAGTAGTCGGATTAATTTTTGGACTGATTGTTGGGCTAGATGAAGAATTAATAGTCAGGCTCAAAAGAGGACTGAATATAGGATTGATGGCTGGGTTAATTTTCGGGCTAATATTTAAGCTGGTTGGAGGATTGATGGTTGGGTTGCTGGTTGGACTGATTTTCGGACTGATTTTTGGACTGATTAACCTTAAATATGAATCTAGAAATACTCAGCGCCAGGGAATTTGGTGCTTTGAACATTTTTCTCTGCGTTTAGTTCTTTACTGGAGTAAAAATATTCCTTGGAACTATTCTAAATTTTTGAATTATGGAACAGAACGCTTGTTCTTGAAGCGGATGGAGAATAGGTATCAATTCATTCACGATTTGTTAAATAAACACTTTTCAAATCAGTATTAAGCACCATAAAATAGATTAAAAATTCATCAAGTGGTGAAAATAGATTACCAATTTAATTGGGATTGTCAACCAATTTATCAATTAGAATTAAAACAGACTTATGGACATCCCGAACAGATTATTGATGTCGAGCAACTTGAGATTTTTGTTTTTTCTTCTCCAAAAACTAGGATTGAATGTTGTCAATGTAATGTGGGAAGATACCGCACGCACACCCGGTTCAGTTTGGGGTGCAAATATCACTCACATGACCCTTCAGGTTCGCCATTTGATGCAACCCCAGCGCAAAGAACTTTTACCCGTTATTCGCTACCCCAATTTTACAGATCGAACGGGCGATGTTCCCTTAGATCTCGTCAAAATTAAAGTCGGCAATGAAAAAGGGGAACAACTGCGGGTCATAACATTGCGAGAATACCTAACTAATTTACAGCAATACATCAGTAATATTGACAGATTATTCGTGTAACCGTGCAGTTTTATAAGGCTACCAGTAACGGTATTGTTGATGATGAAGATATAGAAAATATTCGCCAATGTATTGAAGCGGCTTACAATAGTGCCGATTATATTGGCTCTTTAGTCGTTGGAACATTGGAGAAGGGAGCAAGGATTTTCTTGAGGTTGTTAATCCTTTTGAACCCCATCAACAGCCGAAAGCTCAACAATGAGTTGAAGTTTTCTGTACCATTAATAAAGACGAGTCGGGAGATTAATTCTCCGGCTTTAAACGATTCTTTGAAAGCGAATATGAGTCCAACTATTCTGCTTACGGGTGCATCGGGAAACGTGGGTCGAGAAGTTCTTCGCAGCTTGAAGGATAAACCCGCAACGATCCGCGTTGCCAGTCGTTCTCCGGTGTCACTTGGGGAACAACAAAACCCCAACACTGTTTATCTTGACTTTGAAGATCCAACCACCTATCTTAATGCGATCGCTGGATGCCAGTCCGTGTTTTTGCTTCGTCCCCCTGCTATCAGCAACGTGAAGGCGACTCTCAACCCATTTATTGATACAGCCCGCCAAGCCGGAGTTCAACAAATCGTTTTCCTGTCGGTAGCCGGAGCCGATCGCAATCGGATCATACCCCATTACGCCGTCGAACAACACCTGCAAACTCATCCCGGCAACTGGACAATTCTGCGTCCCGGCTTCTTCGCCCAAAATCTCGGTACCGCATACCGTTCGGATATCAGGAACGATGATCGCCTGTACCTACCTTCGGGTCGGGGACGAGTTGCCTTTGTAGACTTGCGTGATGTCGGACAAGTTGCCGCAGATGCCCTAGTATCATGGAAAACTCATCAAGGTAAAGCATACACCCTGACAGGCCCTCAAGCATTTTCCTTTGAGGAGGTAGCGGAGTTTTTGACTCAGGTGTTGGGTCGTAAAATTCGTTATGACTCGGCAAGTATCTGGGGTTATGCACGCCATCTTCAACGTCAGAACCTGCCTGGGGCGCAAATTCTTGTTCAAACCCTTCTTCATCTGGGGCTGGGCTTCGGACAAGCAGAAACGGTCGATCCTACACTAGAACAGCTTTTAAGTCGAAAGCCCCTCGACGTGCGAGACTACATTACAGACCACGCCCAGTTATGGCGCAAGGGTTCAACTTGAGCGCTAAAGAATACTAGCTTAAAAACAACCCGATTCTACTTTCTGTTAAATTCCAGCGTTCCCACATAGTCAAACCGACCGTAACGTTCATTATTTGTAAATAACTTAACCTCATAAGTTCCCCTTGATTGGAGAACACAAGAAATTGGCGTTTGTTGAGTTGTTTCAGCACAATCAAATGATTCTCCTTTTATTTAGGGTAACAGTTATGGAGCAATTTATTGGTCAGGTTTTAGGCGATCGCTATCGCATTGAATCGGTACTTGGTGGTCAAGTCTGTCGTAGAACTTTTCTGGCGCATGATTTACAAACGGGTTTATCGGTTGTGGTGAAATTGCTATTATTTAGCCCGGATTTCACTTGGGAATATTTAAAACTATTTGAACGGGAAGCCTCAGTGCTGAAATCTCTGGATCATCCTGCCATTCCTCAATACTTGGATGACTTCGAGGTGGAGATGGAATGGGGAAAGGGGAAAGCATTCGTTCAAACTTATATTGAAGCTCAATCGTTGCTGAAGTGGATAGAATCGGGTCGTACTTTTAGCCAAGCCGATACAGATGCGATCGCCAAACAGCTATTAGAAATTTTGGATTATCGGAACTTCGAGCAAAGTTATTAAAATCTGCTTTAACTTCTGTTAACAACTGATCCAATTGATTGCGTCGTTGTTCTTCTTCAGGTGTTAAATTTTGCTTCTGTTGAAGTTGTGCTAGTTCTTCCCCTATTTCAATCACGTTCTCTTGCAGTTCGTTGTAACGGGCGAGAATTTCCTGTTCCGGTTGATAAAATTCGATTCCGCTAGCAGTGTTGGCATTTCCCCGCACATTTTTAAGGTAATCTTCTAATTCTTGTACTTTCAGTAAATCCAAAACTCGCTGTGCTTCTAACACTCGATTTTCTTTTAACAATAAATCGGCTAACTTTCGGTAAGTATCAGCAACCTTTTCTGTATAAGATTGCTGAATTTCTCTAGATAACACCTGAAGATTTTGGCGAATTGATTCGGTGATATTAACAGATTGTTTGAGAAAAGCGATCGCCAATTCAGGCTGCTCTTGTTCTTCCAGTAAATAACCAATATTTTTGAGGATAGTATATTCACCTGTCCGATCACCAATATCTTGATGAATAACGAGAGCTTTTTTGTAGTATTCTAATGCTTTAGAAGATTGATCAAGATTTTGGTATATTGTTCCAATATTGTTAAGGGTATTACCTTGACTTACATAATCACCAACTGTCTGATGAATTAACAATGCTTCCTGATAAATTTCCAATGCTTTTGCATACTTTCCTAAGCAATCATACATTGCTCCAATATTACTCAGAATTATACCTTCACTCCGAAGATCACCGATTTCTCGACTAAGGTTTAATGCTTGCTTGTAAGCTGCCAGAGCTTGAGGACATTGATTAATACTTCCCATTCGGTTGGTAGCTGTCTTTTTTGCATGGCATTTGACCAAAATCCATCATCTGGTCTGAAGCCAATTTATAGTTGTATTTAATGTGGTCTCGCGTATGCGGATAATTGTGGGTCGAGTGATTTATGATTGCAGGTCGCTACACATATTGACTTGTAGATACAAAGTATTTTTTGATAGGGTATCCTTCTCTAAACATGAGAGGGATTTTACTTTTTACTGGGGGTTATAATGAAGCCGATTAAATTCTGGAATAAACTGCGGTCAAAACTGACGACAGTCTTCGGGATTTTCGTCAAACAACGATTTCATCGACGCTCCACTGGGATTGCTATCTTATTATTTATTTTCTCCCTGAGCTTTTCGCCGATTATTGCTCGCTCCCAGTCTCATCCCGATATAGTTTTCTTTAATTCTTATCCTGAAGTCGCCCAAGTTTACGAGCCAAATCTCGTCGAACAAGCCAAATCTTTCTACACTCAACAACAGTTTGATCAAGCAGCCGTTGCTTGGAAACAAGCCGTGATATTCTTCGCCGAACAAAAAGATCCGCTTAATCAAGCAATTGCCCTGAGTAACCTGTCTCTAACCTATCAACAACTCGGACGCTGGAACGAAGCAACTCAAGCTATTAATCGCAGTTTAGACCTCTTACAACGATTAGAAAAAAATCAAGAAACCGCCCCCGTTCTCGCCCAAACCCTCGACATTCAAGGAAGCCTTGAACTCGCCAAAGGAAATCCACAAGCTGCCTTAGATGCTTGGAAAAGGGCGTTTAAAATTTATCAAGATACGGGCAACTTAACCCATATTACTCAAAATCAAATTAATCAGGCTCAAGCTTGGCAAACTTTGGGACGTTATAACCGAGCAGAAGAAATTTTAGAACAAACCGCCAAACATCTGGAAAGTCAGCCATATTCAGCAGAAAAAGCGATTGCCTTTGTGAGTTTAGGAGATATTTTTCGAGTCATTGGAAATCCCGATGAATCTCAAATTTATCTAGAAAACGGTCAAGAAATTGCTAAAAAACTGAACTTACCCGAAGTTCAAGCTGCTGCTCTAATGAGTTTAGGAAATTTTACCCGAAGCCAAAACCGTTTTAACGATCCAGAACTCAATCAAAAAGCTCAAAAATACTATCAAGATGCGCTCGAAATTGCCGCTTATAAAACCACTCAAATTCAAGCCCAACTCAACCAATTAAACCTATCTGTTGTCACCCAAGACTGGAATAAAGTCAACGATTTACAGGCAATAATTCGACAACAACTTAAACAAGTTCCCCAAAATACTGCCACAATTTACGGCAAGTTAAACCTGGTGCAGAATTTAATGTGTTTTGCCGAAGCCGAAACTGATCCCGCCCAACGCAAAAACTTTTCACCTCTGCTACAAAGTTGTTTTTCTGGAGAATATAACGCCTCAAACTCCGAAGAAAATAACTTTAATCCCGTTTCCTGGCAAGAGATTAGAACCCTAAAGCATTACCCCGCCCAAAATAGGTAGGGGTAGCCGGGAAAAAAGCCCCGTTGGGGGGTTATCGGTGAGATATCCATATCGATTCAACCGTTTTGTTGATCGGGAGGTTTTTATCATGGCAGAAATTATTGGAACCCCAGCCAACGATGAACTACTTGGTGATGTTGGACCGGACACTTTGTTTGGCTTGGAAGGAGATGATGCGATTTTCGGCTTTGCTGACAATGACTTTCTTTTTGGAAATCAAGGGTCAGATTTACTGGATGGCGACGAAGGAGACGACACCATTTTTGGAGGTCAGGGGGATGACCAGATTGCTGATATTGGAGGGGGAAACGATCAAATTTTTGGCAATTTGGGGAATGATTTGATCAATGGAATAGAAGGAAATGACCAAGTTTTTGGCGGTCAAGGAGATGATTTGATTACTGGTGGAGCCGGCAATGATTTGGTCTCGGGAGATAAAGGCAATGATATTTTATTTGGAATTGATAATTAAAATACTTCTAATCCCGGACTCGGCGAAATCGATACCTTGACGGGCGGTGAGGGATTCGATTTTTTTTACTTGGGATCTGAACTTTCGTTGTATTATGTGGGATTGGGAAGTGAAGATTTTGCCTTCATTACTGACTTTAATCCAGCAGAAGATATTATTTTTGTCGGCGGAACCGAGCGGGTAACGTTGAGCGATTTGAATTTGGGTCAAGCGGGAACGGGAGCGGGGATTTTTACTCTAAATAATGATGTGATTGCTTTTATTCCCGGTACAAATTCCAGCGAATTAAACTTTAGCTTGCTCTAATAGAAGTCTCGAACATAGCATTTCTCGGACTCGGAAAGTACCGCAAAAAAGATTTACTGTCCTCATCGGCGTGAGAAATGCTAGCGTTGACTCACTGGGGTCGGGTGCATTCCGAAAAGACAATACACCGCAGATTTTTATAAAAATAAAATTAAATATGAGCCGAGCGATCGAACACATCCAGTAAGGTTTTATCATTCATGCAAAATTTGACCCCGATCCGGCTTAGAACTATGAGATTAACTCTTTTAATGCTTTTGGGTACAACGGGTTTTGTAAGTGCAATTTTGCTTTTGCTGAAACTTCCCGTTCAGGCTCAGGTGATACCCGATCGCACCTTGGGGAATGAAAATTCGGTCGTTGTTCCCGATCAAAATATTCGGGGAATTGATAGCGATCGCATTGACGGGGGAGCGGTGAGGGGGTCCAACTTATTTCATAGTTTTCAAGAATTCAACGTAGACGAAGGGCGGGGGGTTTATTTTTCCAACAATTCTGGGGCTTTGAGCGGATAGAATTTTTACGAATCATTTCACACTGCTATATTCGTAGGTCGGGGAGTCATATCAATAAAACCTTCACCGCGAATTCGGTCATCTCCGCTCATTTCTCGGGTGGCACCACCGGAATGACAACTATCCAATACCAGCGTTACTACTAACTCTTTGTTCACCTAAACGATGGGGGAAATAGAAATCGATACCAATTAGGAGAGCGTAGAAGTTAGGAGTTGAATTCGTCATGGCTTTAGATAGATAAGGTTTACACAATTTTTACGGGATAGTTAGTTGGATGCCGAGTTTTTAGGCAGTTTCCTGCACAACTCCCGTTGAATTTCTTGGGCTTCTGCATCTTTAGGATTGGGTTTGAGATAATTGTCAATAAAATTGCATCCTTCCTGAACTAAATAATCAAAATCCCATCGCCACAGCCTCACGGTGTTGTCCTCACTTCCGGTTGCTAGGAGCTTGCCATCGGGGCTGAAACTCACCGCCAAAACCCCACCTTTATTCTGAGTCAGGGTTTTGAGTTCTTTCCCCGTGCTGGTATCCCAGAGTCTCACGGTTTTGTCACCACTACCTGTGACCAGTCGCTTGCCATCGGGGCTGAAACTCACAGAAGAAACCTCGCTTCTATGTCCTGTTAGAGTTTGAATTTCTTTCCAGGTGGAGGTATCCCACAATTTCACGCTGTTGTCATAACTAGCAGTAGCCAGTTGCTTACCATCAAGGCTGAAACTGACAATAGTAATTGGGTTTATATGTCCTGTTAGAGTTTGAATTTCTTTCCAGGTGGAGGTATCCCACAATTTCACGCTGTTGTCAGCACTACCTGTCGCCAGAAGCTTGCTATCGGGGCTGAAACTTACAGCCGAAACCTTCTTTGTATGTCCTGTCAGGGTTTGAATTTCTTTCCAAGTGGAGGTATCCCACAATTTCACGCCGTTGTCAGCACTAACCGTTGCCAACAATTTGCCATCAGGGCTGAAACTTACAGCAGTAATTGGGCTTGTATGTCTTGTCAGGGTTTGAATTTCTTTCCAACTGAAGGTATCCCACAATTTCACGCTGTTGTCAGCACTACCTGTCGCCAGGAGCTTGCTATCGGGGCTGAAACTTACAGCCGAAACCTCCTTTGTATGTCCTGTCAGGGTTTTGATTGCTTTTTCAGTGCTGCTATCCCAGAGTTTCACCGTGTTGTCAGCACTACCCGTTGCCAACTGTTTACCATTTGGGCTAAAACTTACAGTATTAACTGGCTTCATGTGTCTCATTGAGGGTTGAATGACTTTCCCAGTGGTGCTATTCCATAACTGCACGGTGTTGTCAGCACTACCCGTTGCCAACTGTTTACCATCCGGGCTGAAACTTACATCCCAAACCCATTCGGTATGATCCGTTAGGGTTTTGATTGCTTTCCATTTAGTGGTATCCCATAATTTCACAGTGTTGTCTTTACTAGCAGTAGCCAGTAGCTTACTATCGGGGCTGAAACTCACAGCCAAAACCCCATTTTTATGCTCAGTCAGGGTTTTGATTTCTTTCCATTTAGTGGTATCCCATAATTTCACAGTGTTGTCTAAACTAGCAGTAACCAGTAGCTTACTATCGGGGCTGAAACAGACATCCCAAACCCAGTCGGTATGATCCGTTAGGGTTTTGATTGCTTTCCATTTAGTGGTATCCCACAGTTTCACAGTGTTGTCTAAACTAGCAGTAGCTAACATCTTGCCATCAGGACTAAAACTTACAGCCCAAACTTGACCTGTATGCCCCGGCAAAGTTTTGATTTCTTTCCAGTTGGAGGTATCCCAGAGTTTCACTGTGTGGTCAGCACTACCCGTAGCCAAATACTTGCCATTTGGGCTGAAACTCACAGCCGAAACCTCCTTTGTATGGCTTACCAGAGTTTTGATTTCTTTCCCTGTAGTGGTATTCCACAGTTTCACGGTGTTATCAAAACTGCCAGTAGCCAGAACCTTGCCATCGGGGCTGAAACTGCTATCCCAAACCCCCCCTGTATGACCTTTGAGAGTTTTGATTTCCTGCTTAGTGGTAGGATTCCATAGTTTCACAGTGCTGTCAAAACTAGCAGCAGCTAGTAGTTTGCTATTCTGACTGTAACTAACAGCCAAAACGTCTTTTGTGTGTCCTCCCAAAGAGTTTGGTGCGACAACAAAAGAAACGGTATTCAATAATGTCAGTTCTACTAGAGTATGGGTATCAGCATCTACCCAGGGTGTACGTTGCATTTCCAGAACGGCTTTTAAACTGGTTTTGACAGCTTTTGACTCATCTAAATTCAAAAGTGCATCGGAATATTGAGCCAGAGCATTAATTTGGCTGATACGAGCTTCCCTCCAACTAACACCTACTATTCCTGCCAAACCCAAAGTCAGCAGAAAGCCGCCAGCCAGACTCAAAACAGCGAGTTGGCGTATTCGTTTCTGTTTATTTTGGTCTTTGAGGCTTGCTTGAATAAAATCTCGTTCCTCCTGGGTCATTTCATCGGCTCGTTTTTGCAACCATTCTTCGGCTACACTCAACGGCGCACCCCGCAGCAAACCCCCAGTATCACGGTTATTATTTTTCCATTCTCGCAAGGATAGTTTTAGCCGTTCTTGCCAGGTTCTAAACTGACGGTTAGCATTCATCCACCCCCGCAGCGTTAACCATTCTCGAATGAGCGCTTCATGGATGACTTCTACGGTATCTTCTGCAAAAGTGACCTCTCCCCCAACCCCTCTCCTGCGAGGCGAGGGGCTTTGATTTTGTTCCTTATCTTCTGCAAAAGTGACCTCTCCCCCAACCTCTCTCCTGCGAGGCGAGGGGCTTTGATTTTGTTCCTTATCTTCTGCAAAAGTGACCTCTCCCCCAACCTCTCTCCTGCGAGGCGAGGGGCTTTGATTTTGTTCCTTATCTTCTGCAAAAGTGACCTCTCCCCCAACCTCTCTCCTGCGAGGCGAGGGGCTTTGATTTTGTTCCTTATCTTCTGCAAAAGTGACCTCTCCCCCAACCTCTCTCCTGCGAGGCGAGGGGCTTTGATTTTGTTCCTTATCTTCTGCAAAAGTGACCTCTCCCCCAACCCCTCTCCTGCGAGGCGAGGGGCTTTGATTTTGTTCTTTCCCTTCT
>NZ_LATL02000252.1 GCF_000972705.2 Limnoraphis robusta CS-951
AGATTAGTTATAGATGATTACTTCTGTGAAGTTTGTAAACTTATGTTAATCCATTAATTTTTATTGATTAATTTAAGTTAAAGCTAATTATAGCATTTAAGGCTGTGATCAGATCTAAAAATCATTCTGAAGATAGACAGATTGGCTTGAAGACTTATTCGTTGAGGGATCGCCGAGAAGTTTCACGGCTGAGAGAGGAATAAATTCCGTAAAAGTAGCCATTCCTCTGGCTATAGACTTTAGCAAATTTGAGATGAGTGAATTTCAACAAAAAAATAGCTCAAACGAGCTAAATAAGTCTAAGATTTCAGGAGTTTTAAAAATCGAGTCAAGCCGACCACAGACTTAATTGAATCGGACTATGTTCGAGTTTATCCCAAGCTAGAGAAGGAACTGAAACTGAAAATTTTTCTTTTTAATGCCATTAATATGATCAGTGATGCCTACAAAATATCCAACTTTCAGTCTGGGTATTCGTTGCTCGGACAATTTCTAATTTTTTTTAGATCAATAGCCTTGTAACGGTTTAATGCTAGACCGAATTTAGTTATTTTTTTTCCCTAAGTATTGACTCATGTAAAGCATTAATCCGCTTGCTCCGAGGCCATAAAAAATCCCACCCGTCACCCCAATAATTACCATTGCCCAACTAGCCACTCCTAATGTTAAGCTGTAGATAAATAGCACTGTTAAGCGTTGGGATAAACCTCGATTGAGAAGTCGGTGATGCAAATGACGGCGATCTGCATAAAAGGGGGATTTTCCATCGGAAAGTCGAGCTAAAATCACAATGCACATATCTAAAATTGGCACAGCTAAAACCAAAAAGGGGAGTATCACTAGACTAAAATCTGGTGTTTTCATTAAACCAATAACAGCCAGACTCGCCAGGGTAAATCCGATAAAATAAGACCCTCCATCTCCCATAAAAATTTGAGCGGGATGAAAGTTATAGCGGAGAAATCCTATTGTTGAAGCCATCAAAGCAGCAGCAATTAAAGCTGCGGTGGGTTGATGAATCGATAGACAAACGACAAGCAGGATACTGGCAGATATTCCAGAGATTCCCGCCGCTAATCCGTCTAAACCATCCATCCAGTTAATGGCATTGACAACGCCAGCTAACCAAATAACGGTGATGGGTAAACTGAAAATACCAAGTGGAATTAATCCAAATCCTGGAATCGGAAGAAATTCTATTCTCACGCCGACTATCCAGACTAAACTCGCGACACCTAGTTGTAATATTAATCGAGTCAAGGGGGATAAATCGAATAAATCATCGGTTAATCCAATTAGAAAAAACAAGAAACTTCCGACAATTACCCCCCAAAACTCTAAAATTTTTGCTGAGGGTAAACTGGTAAAATCACTAAATAATCCAACGATTAAACAGCTAGTCAGAGTTGCCAAACAGATTGCTATTCCACCCAAACGAACAATGGGTTTGTCGTGGATTTTTCGTTCTCCTGGATGATCAAAATATCCCCTATTCAGACCGATTGTTTTGACCAGGGGTGTGCTGAAGAGAACGAGGAGGATAGAAATAATGAAGGCAACCCCATAAGGATAAAAAAATACCATAGTGTAGGGGACTGAAGATCATCAAGGTTGCGCGTTTTCCATTCCCCTATACAGCAATGTTATTTCAGATCCGGATAACCAAGTGGCTGAGAATTTCTAATTGGGGGTAACAGATTCGGAACTTTTATTGATGATTTTTGTAACCGCTTCTCAAATTGTCCATTTTTTAATCGGTTGAGCAGGATTTCCTGCATAAATGGTTATGACTTCCAGAGAATGTCCGGTTACACTTCCTAACCCTAAAACTGCACGCTGACCCATTCTAACTCCTGGCCCGCTCACCACTCTCCCAGCAATCCAACTACTCTGTTCGATGTAGATTTCTGCTGTGATCAATTAAAAATGGTGAGAATTGCTTGAGGTTGAGGGTTTGATCATCAGCGATCGCCAGTTGGACTGGAATCAAGCCAATCAGAAATAGAATGTAGAATTGAGCAAGGCTAAATAATCCAACGCTAGGGTGATCGTTTATCCTGGAACTTTTTCATAGATTTGCCATTTTACGATTATTGTAACTGATGGTAAGTTGGATGGGGGAGTTCTATTGAATCGGGGTTAGATATCTACCGAATAGGGGAAGACCAATTTACTCTATCGGAGTTATCTTTTCAACTTTACTTTGTCAATTAGGAGGTATTTTTGAGTTGTTTTTTATTTCAGTAACTTAATAATAAGTTTGTGTAAGCTGATCCTATTTTGTCCTGAGAATAATGACAATTCCTGTAAAATGGACAAGACAAACTTAAGTTCCGGATACAATGTAGACTCCAAGAGAGAGAAGTCGCCGATTTGCTCAAAAATCTGATTTAATGTTTTGAATTAAATCCGCTACCCCTCCTTCTGAGTCACCCGAAAAGAGATTCTTTCCGGTCGATTAAAGCTAGGATTTAACTCATGGAGAAATCAGTTTCATGTTCAATCCCATACCGTTTATTTACCACTCAACCTTAACCGCAGGTCTTGCCAGTTTAATCAGTTTTTTAACCCTGATTGGATTGGAGAGTTCGGCTCAAGCTATCGTCCTCAATGGTGGTTTTGAGACGGGTGATTTTTCTGATGGATGGATACCAATCGGCGACGCTAGAATTGTAACAGAGGCCTATGGTGTAACCCCTGTTGAGGGAAGCTTTCAAGCTTTAATTACAACCAGAAGCGGTTCAGTTCGGGATAGTTGTTCAAGATTTTATCCAGTTTGTTTGGAATCTTTTCTAGCGTTACCTTCAGGGAGTCTAGATACTTTATTACCGGAAGGAGTTGTTGAAGGTTCAGCTCTCAAACAAACCCTGACTGTTCGAGCCGGAGATCGCCTGAGTTTTTCTTGGAATTTCCTCTCTAATGAAACCTTGTTTGATGATCAACCAACGACCTTCAATGACTTAGCTTTTGTGTCAATTGGTTCACTCCAAAAAATTGGTGATACTTTTGACTTAGTAGGTTCATCGAATACGCAGTTTGATACGGAATCTGGATATCGAACCTTTTCCTATACATTTGCCGAAGCCGGAACCTATCTCTTAGGAATTGGGGTTTTAGATGCGGAAGATAGTAACGATTTCTTCCCATCAGGTTTGTTGCTTGATAATGTGGAAATTCGCTCGGTTCCTGAACCGATAACAATTTGGGGCTATCTAGTTGTGTTAGGAATGGGTGCGCTTTTGAAAAAGCAGCATTCCAAAGACCCTGACTCAGACTAATCTCCGAGCCTCAAGAACAGCTTTAACCCCTGATCGCTTTGATTCTTCAAGAGTTGAGGTGATCGCTTTTTTTTGGGGCCAACTCAAGCTTTACAAAAGGGGGGGTTTTTTAAAGCTGAACCCTCTAACTGCTTCACAAAACCCCTAGAAATGTAAAAAACAGGGGTTGATTCCTGAAGATTTTTTAAAACTTCTTTAATCACCAATTCTACTCTTCTCAAAAAAGGGATCTCTCCGTCAAATGGGGTCAAATATAGCAGTCCGTTCCGAGTTCTGTGTAATATCTTCTTGCAATCATGCAATCATGCAATCTTGCAAGAGGCAGGAGGGAAAGTCGTTTCAGGCTTTTTATCAGCTTTTAGATTTCTCACAAATCATTTTTGATTGCTATATCCCTCTTCTGTCACTCTCCGAAATCAAGGAGGAAGAAATAGAGAGGTAAAATAGCGTAAAAGCCAGGGAACATCATGGATGTAGAGTTACAGATCTTCAAACATTTGCCTAGAGATGCCTGTCGCACCGTACCCTTCGTAGATGAGTATTGCGATCGCTACAAAGAGTTATTTCCCGAAGTGAGAAGCTATGAGTGTTTTAAACACTTGCATTGGGGTTTAATGACACCGATAACGAGTTAATTGCCGTGGTCGGTCAATTTTCCCCTTTTCTTCGCGATGGATAGCTTCAGGATTTACTACTTGTTAGTTTCGGAGAGTGACAGAAGAGGGATATTAGCCTGTCTTTTTAAATAAGCCTTGCTTATCATAAAAGGTACGGGAGATTTGAGTTGGCACTTTTCTTTATTTTTTCTTTAGGAACAGTCTCTAATTCTAACTCTTCGATGCTTTTAAGGTTGTGCCATTAACGACTTCCTTAACCTCCCAGTTTTCACTCACCGAAACGTCGGGGTCACGGCTAGCCATAACCGTTTGATATTGGGACTGGGGACGAAAGAAAACGGCAGTTGCAACTCCCAAAACGGCAACGGCAACTAAACCCTGAATAATTGTTTGTGGTTTCATAGCGATCGCGCTCGTTTGCGAGAAATCGGGGTTTACTCTTTCTACAGAATAGACTGACCTCGTTCGTTGTGGGGGCGGTCAGTTTTGTTCTGCGCGAATAGTGAATACAATGGTTAATTAGCTCTCTTTGATTATCAACCATTATGACCGAAGACTTACAGAAGTGGCTACTTCTCATAATCTCTGCTGCTTTAATTAGTATCGGAATTGCTCTAATTGTTATCGGAATTGTCTTAATCACTTTAGTTAGAGCGGAAACTTCTCATAATCAAACAACAAGTTTTGCACTCTTGTTTGATGGAGTTGATGACTATGTTCAGATTCAAACCCATAATACGATTAACACAATTGGTAGTGGTGATTTTACGTTTTCAGCAATGGTTAATGGCTTAGAAAGTGAACAACGTCTTCATCCTCAAATTCTGTCTAATCGCGCTAATGAACAAAATGGATTTCTCTTTGGGTTTCATAGTCATTGGAGAGGAAGCCAGAATAAAATTCCTTTTGTTCAATATAATCAGACAAATTGGATTGACTATCCGAATCAGCCGAACCTTCTTGATAATAAATGGCATCACTTTGTGGCTCGTAAACAAGGAAATAATCTCACCTATTTTGCCGATGGAAAAATCATTGTATCTTTTACAAGGTCTATACTTGAAGACTACAATATTGCCTCTTCGCAGCCTCTCTTAATTGGTTGGGATCGGGCTAATTCATCTGCTACACATTTCCAAGGAAAAATTGATGAAGTCAGTATTTGGAATCGGGCATTAAGTGATGCAGAGATACAGTCAGAACTGCTGAAATCTATTCAAGGAAATGAATCAGGACTGCTGAGTTATTGGTCTTTTAATGAAGGTTCTGGCAATATTGTCAAGGATCAATCAGGCAATGGTAATGATGGAACTATTTTTGGAGCTACATGGACAACTGGATGGGCTTCTGAAATTAAGAATAAACAAAGTTCACAATAATTTCTTTCCTACAGCGAACGGGAACCAGATGGACATTCAATTTCATCATTATCTGTCGGAGATTTCGGAGTCGGCGGAGGAAGCTTTGAAGGTTCTTCTGTTTCACAAATTTGAGTAACGGTGGTCTCTGAGCCGTTTTGATTCATAACAAATATAACCGCAGTAAAACTGGTTAAGTCCGAGTGTTTTGATGTTGCTGTTGCTATTGCGTTTCGTTGGTCTGCTCCCACAACAATCTGATAAATATAATTTTCTGTTTCGGCTTTGATTCCAATTCCTAATTCTCTAATGCTAGTCCCAAATCTACTTTCTTCGGCGTAGTGAGCCTCTTGTCCCTTATTAATCGAACTGAGATATTGTCTAGCTTCACTCTGCTTACTCCTTACAGCAGAATTTAACGAAAACTGCCAGTTGAAATTGTCAATCCGTGAAATTCTAAACTATTCTGGGTTTCGGTTAATGGATATGGTTTCCACTAAATAGGTAATATGAAGTTCTTCTTTTTTTACTATTCGAGTCAAACTGGGGGAGAATCATTATGGAAATTTTACCGATGTTTGTTGAAATTTTTCTCATAGTGGTGCTAGTTTTTATTATTCCTTTGTTAATCCCGGTCGCTTTTCTTCTAGGGATAGGATTGTTAGTTGTGTTGTGTACGGAAGCCATTATTCTATTTTTAAAGGCATTAGGAGGATAACGTTTAATTTTAATTTTTTCGGGCAAAGTGATAGCCCCGGCATCTCCGGGGTTTTTTTGTGTGCTAATATCATGTCCGACTAATCAATAATGATTCTGTAGGGGCGGGTTCTACAATATCTTTAGCACTACTCCGAGATTGAGATAAACCCGCCCCACCCCATAACAGAATTAATCAACCGGACATAATATAACTTGGCGGGTTGCTCAAATATTTTTTTGGAGTCAGAGGTCAAGGTGGTGACTGAAACCTTGATTCTTCTTGAGTAGTACATTGAATAAACCGTGAAATTACGGAGACTGACCCAATTAATCGTACACATCAAAATTACAAAGTTCCGTAGGGTTACTGATGACTTTCTGTAAGAAAATGCTTAATCTTGAAAGTAGAGTTCTTCAAGCAGACTTGGAAAACCCACTCACGTTTCGTCATTCGCATGAAAATGTATCCCAGTTTTCAAAAGTCGAGGTAAATTAAAATTGTCTGAGCAAATATTTGATGAGTGTATGTATCAATACGCAGCAATTACTTTCTCTCCCGTTCAAGGTTTTATTGAAAAAACTCGTAAGCTAAGAGATTTGTATGGAGCATCTATTATTTTATCCTATCTCAGTCAATATATTGCTCAAGAGGCTAAAACGATTTCAGGAGTTGATGTGATTTCTCCAGGAATTGATGTAATTTCTCCGGGTTTAGTTAATACGGCTCAGGGAATGCCCAATAGAATTTTACTAAAAAACAATAATGGAAATTTCAGGCTAGAAGAACTCAATCAGTGGGTTAGAGACACCTTGTTAACAGGTTGGAAAAACATCTGCAATCATTGTAAAACCTGGATTGAAACTAAAATTCCCGAATCCAACTCCAATAAATTTTATCATTGGGAGCGGGATTGGGATTTATGGAAAAATCACACTTGGGAAGTTTTTTCTGGAGTTGGGAATACCATTGTTGAAGCAATGGACAATTTAGAGAATAATAAACTTGGTCGAAATTGGACAGGAGTTAATTGGATTGGAGAGAGTTCAAGTATTACTGGAACTGATGCAATTGCTTGGCCGGGTTTGGGAAAAGGAACCCGCAATCCCAAATATTTAAAACCCAGTCAAGAAAAACAGAAAATCGCCAGTTTTTATGAAAATTTATCAAGAATTTTAGAAACCAAACCCGGTCAAAGTTCTGAAACAATAGAAGAACCAGAAGGTAAGTTTTTAGATCCAAACGAACGCTTAAGTATTCCCGAGCTAGTCAAACGTTTAATTACACGGGATGATATTCGTAAACCCCTGAAAAATATACCTCATTTGGATCGTTTTACAGATTTGGTTAGAAAACCAAACCCAGAAACTAATACACCGGGACAATGGACGGGTTGGTTTATGGGAGATGGAGATCAAGTTGGTAAACACCTAAAAAACTTAGCTGCAAGTGAAGATGGCGATCAAGAAATTCGTAAGTTTAGCGAAGCAATGCGAAATTGGGGAAAAATTTTTATGAAAAAATTCCCCCAAGATTTTGGTCGGGTTATTTATGCTGGTGGCGATGATTTTTTAGGGGTAATTTATAGCAAAAATCCGGGCGAACCCATCAAATCTAATCAAGTTATAGATTGGTTGATGAAACTTCCCGAAGAATGGGAAACACACGGAGAAAACATTACTTTGAGTTTGGGTTTTGTTTGGGCGGGTCATAGCGTTCCCCAACGGGATATTTTACAACATTGCCGCGAGGCAGAACAGCAATCAAAATCTCTGGGACGAAATCGCCTTACCTTGCGGGTTGTTTTCAACAGTGGGCAATTTGTACAGTGGACTTGCCCCTGGAATTACTTATCTATTTTACAAAAATATTGTGATCGCGATGGGGGAAAAAATTGGGGTCATATTTACAACGACTTTGCCCAATTAAAAGCCCGTCATGCAATTGATTTTAATCCTGTTACCGGACAAGTAGATTATCGACTTGCCTGTTCATTAATGAATATTTACTTTAATGATGAGGGAAATTATGTGTGGGAAAATCGCCGGGATATTGTTGATAAAAATGATTCGTCTGAAAATGCTTATTTAAACTGGACAAATGATTTAATCAATGTGGGTTGGCAGCTATATTCACAAAATGATTAACTAATGAAAAATATTCAGTGTCAGTCTCATCAACACTCAACAAACTTTGATAAACCTCTCAAAATGTTCAAGTATTTAATTCTGATTCAGCCCCTCGGGTTTATGTACGGTAGTTCAGGAGGCTTTCTTTCTCCAGAAAACTTAGTTGGACGTTCCCGTGCGAAGTTTCCCCCGGATGCGGCAACCCTCTCAGGACTCTTTTTCAGCACCAATAAAGTCAAATCTTTTACCACTCACGAAGATTTGAACCAAGAACTTCATGTAGCAGGCCCTTTTTGGACATTAGAAAACAATTTGATGAACTTTTATGTGCCTATTCCTCGAACAAAACTTGTGACTCAAAAAGAGGTCGATGAATGGACGCTCAAAAATGGTCAATGGGAACGACAACTGCGAGAAGAAGACTTTAAGGATAGTTACAGTTGGCAACGAGTCAATAGTTGGGATTATTCGGCAAAAAAAATTAAAAGTAATAAAGATGCAGCGGCGGCTAGTCCTTGGAAATTTGTTTCAATTCTGCATCCCAAAATGAAACTTGAGGAGCGCCATGTAAAAGACGAAGATGGCTTATTTCTGGAATATGCGGTACAACTACCCGATGATGTATATCTTGCTTACCTTTCAACTCATGAACTTCCCGAAGGTTGGTATCGGTTTGGAGGCGAAAATCATGTTGTAGAAATTAAAAGCATTGAACTTCCAGAAAATCATCCAATAATTACACTACTTAAAAAAGACATTAAACAAGCTTTTGCTTTAATTACTCCCGCAATTTGGGGGTCTAATCGATTGTCTTATCGTCATCCCCAACATCCCGATTTTCCCGAGTCTCAACTGATGCTAACCGACAAAGCAATTCCCTTTCGTTACCGTCGGGGAGCCAGCGACAATCCTCAAGATTCTAAAGAATATCGAGTGGGAGGACAGCTAGGACGGGGACGCTATGCGGTGGGGGCGGGTAGTGTGTATGTTCTCGAAAAGCCCCTGAATAAATCCTGGTGGGATTGGCCAGAAGAATGGTTTCCCCAAGAAGGATTTAGTCTCAAAAAGTTGGGCTGTGGTTTGTGTTTACCTTTAACAATTCAAGGACTAGAATAATGTACAAAAAAGCTTACGGAATTATCGAAACTCTCGCACCCCTTCATGTCGGCGCAACCGCAGGAGAAGAAAGCGGGAATTTAAGCCTAATTTTCCGCGACCAATTCACACAAACTGGTATTGTTCCGGGAAGTTCTATTCGAGGTCGTTTTCGTTCGGAAATTCGACAAGAACGAGGTGAAGAAACTGCTAATCTTTGGTATGGTGCCGAAGCCGAACCCGGACAACCCGATAGCACTAGCGAATCATTCGTAAAATTTGAATACGCTTCCATTGTTTGGTTGCCTGTTTTTTGTCCCGGACAGCCTATTGTTTGGGTCAGTAGTCCCCGTTTGTTAAAACGCTATCAACGAATTACCGGAATTTCCGATAAACTTCCCAAACCCTATACCGCTTCTCAAACGCTGAAATCCCTCAATGTTGAAGGGGATAATATGTTGTTTTTTAACTTCGGCTTTTTAACCGTTGAAAAGACTGAAAATTTAACATCCTGGTTTCCATTGGGCGAACAGTTACCCGCCATTGTTGTTGGGGATGATGAAATTGCTATGATTCACGATATGGCATTATATCGTCAAAGTCGAGTGGCTTTGGATAAGCAGGAGAAAAAGGTTAAAAAAGGTGCGTTTTTCAATACGGAAGCACTGCCCGAAGGAAGCTTTTTAATTTTTGCAATTGCGCTTCGCGACGATTCCAAAGGAAACACTTGGCAACCTTTTAGTGAGGGCAATAACGCCGAAGTTTATTTGGGGGGTTTAGAATCAATTGGTTTCGGTCACTGTCATATTATAATTCAAGGAATCTAACGATGGCTTGGGAATCTTATAAACTCGATCAATACGCTCACGATTTGGTCTTGAAACATCGGGATAACAACAAAGATGTTCTCAATCAAGCTCATAAAATGCGAATGACCGCAGCTTACGGTTTAGAACGATTTTGGGGCGAACAAATCCGCTTGGAAGGCGATCAAAAAGCTTACTGGAAAGATACCTGGGAAGCTTTGGTAAAAATCATGGCAAAAGCCAAAGTTAAAATTCCCAATGATGATGTCGGTAACGACACTGAAAAAATCAAAGCAATGGCGGAAAAACTTTGGAATTTTGACCAAAATCAACGCAAAGTTGCCCTCGCCGTTTTGATTCAACTTTGCGACAGTATGGTTTGGTGGACACAACGTTATAAAGGTAATGGAGGACGCAAAGAAAATGCCTAAACTTCGACAAGTTCCAATGATGTTTCGCGCTCAAATTGAAGGTCGTTGTCAAATTCAAAGACCCGGAGAACAAGCGGATGATTGGACACAAGAATGGGTTGATGGGGCGGCTCGAAATGTGCCTCAATTTCGAGAAAACGTTAAAACCAAAGAGTATGCTATTACCTGGCGGTTTATTACGAATAGCGGACAAGATGAAGGAGTAATTCGTCCAGTTATTGGTGCAAAAGGGTGTCCTTTTTATCCAGGTTCAAGTATGAAAGGGGCTTTTTTGCGAGTTTGTCCACAAGAAAAACAAATTGATTATTGTGGCGGAAAAGTAGGGGATGAAACTAAACCCGGTATTCTGCGATTTCATGGCGGTTATCCTAAAGATAATACCTGGCGAGAGAAAAATTTAGTTGATGTTGTCCACCCCCAGGAAGGTTGGCAAGTTAAAGATAACAATGCAAAACATAGCGCTTTTATTCAAATTTCTCTCTATAAACCCCGATTGGTATTTGGGATTTCCAGTACAAAAGAACTTGACGGTTCCGAATGGGAAGAAATTTGGAAAATTTGGGAAAAAGCAATTGGATATGGGATTGGTTCTCGCGTAAGTGCGGGCTACGGTCAACCTCAAATTAATACCGATAATACCTTGTTAAGCGTTTATTTGAAGGGTCAAGGGTTGGCTTCTCAATTAATTAACAAAACAGGTGAATTCCGCCCCAATATGTTTAAGGCGGCGCTGCGCGGTCATACGTTGCGTTTGCTCGGAGGTGTCACAGATGAGTTAACGGCAGAATTTCTAACCAAACAACTTTGGGGAGGGTTTAACGGTAAAAATGGGGCAATTGTTGGACAGTTAGGCATTCGATTTCAAGGCAATTTAGAGATAGATAATTTTACTTATTCTCTGAGCAAAGATCCAATTGAAATGCCAACTTATGATTTAACACAGGGGAAACTCGACTTGGTAGCGATGCAAAATTTGTCAGAAGAAAGACAAAAAAATCTGATTATTTTTCTCAAACAACTGATTAAATTTTCTGTCATGTTTGGCGGGTTTGGTAAATCCTGGCGTCGGGTTGACCACCGTTTATTTTACCTGGATTATTTTAGACAGGCAAATAAACCGATGATTGGTTGCCATTGGGAACTTTTAAAACCGTCTCAAAACTTACGATTTCCTGTCAATGAATTAAGTGATATTACCGAGTTTTTGGACAGTTTACATAATCGGATAAAAAAATGGGTAAAACTGAACAAAAAGAGTCTGAAAGCCGATGGAAGTAACTGGCGAGAAGCATGGCATCCTAAGCGAGTACAAGTTTGGGGACGAATTGCTGAAAATTCTTTTGATAGCGATGCAGTTTATTGGTTTCATGGGAATTATCAGGGACAGAAAACGATTAAAAATTCTGACTTGACAGGCAAAATTAGCAAAATTGGTCGCATCTGGCATCGAATGTATCCTCGATATATTCTAGAGGATAACAAGCTTAAGGAAACTCAAGAATATGTGGAATTACTGACGATTTTTTCTGATGATTCTGAGACAACTAAAGACTTTTTAGCATTTTTAGATGAACGCAGTGATTTTGAATTGCTTTGGCCTAATTAAATGAACTGCGTCAACAATTGGATTTTGTGTTCAAAAAACGGACAATAATTTGATACAATTTCACCCTTTCTATTCCGTCAATCAACTCTAACAAATTTAAAGGAAATAAAACCATGAATGTTTGGATTATTACCATTGGAAACAGCGATGTTCAACTGTTAATCGAAGATAACTGGCCAACATTCCGTGATGAGATTGCCGATGAATTAAATTACGATGATTTTACTCTCACCCCTTCAGATAATCAACATCAAGAAACTTGGGTTGCACCTGCTAGAGTTTTGGGGATGATTTATCAACGCCATTTGGATACAGACTTCGAGGATTTATACTTTCCTTTATTGGATAATTTTTATTCTTATTTTAATGATAATAAGAAAGAAACTCCTGATGAAATCGTTTATTTAATGACAGACCAAGCCAACATTTTTCCCGATTATTTATCGTTCAATCAATCTCCGTGTTGGAAAGATACCTGCACACTTCAACCCATTATCGAACACTATCTCAAGGCTAAATTTCCCAAAGCCAAATTAAAGCCTTGTATTTTGTATCCGAAAAAAAATCAATCTGAAAAACTAAAAGGAATGGATGATTGGAACAGCACGTTGGATGTAGTTCGCGAAAACTTATCTCAGTTTAATTATAACAAATCCACCACAATTTATGTCAGTCATCAGGCGGGAACGCCAGCTATTTCTTCGGCTTTACAATTTTTAAGTTTGGCACAATATGGCAAACAAGTTAAGTTTCTTGTCAGCAATGAATATGAACTTAATTCTGCCGAAATCATAGAAAGTTCTCAGTATCTACGAGGAATTAAAATCGAACAAGCAAAAAGTTTAATTTACACCTCTCCGGGTGCGGCGAAAAAAATGTTAAATGGGTTGGATAATATTGAACCCAAACGCCTAGAAGAGTTACAAAATTTTGTTGACTTTTTTAATCTTAACCGCTCCCTCGAACCCAATCAAAGTGAATTTGAGATTGAATCCGCAACTCAACGAATTGTTGATGCTTTGGATTTAATTGGGATTTTCTTTAATCAAGAAAACTACTTGCAAGGGATTACTTTATTATCTGCGGCACAGGAAACGTTTTTAAAAGTTGCTATTTTGTCTAAAGTTAGTCAACTAACAGTTACTCTATCTCAACAGTCTTTTTCGGGAACAGAAGTTTTAAAATGGAATCACGAAGGCTTGCTTTTAAGTAACCAGATGCAGCAGAAAACCATCTCAGAAAAAAATGATATTTTAAAACAGTTACTTTTCCCGGTAAAAAACCCTGTTTCGGATGATAAAAAATTCACAAAAACCAATAATAACGATAAAATGCTCGACTGGCTATGTAAACTCGAACCTAAGTTTCAACCTTGGGCGGTTCTTAAATGGTCTTGTAATTATTACAAAATCCGAGAAGATGATTTAAGAAATCAGCTTGTGCATAATCTACTAGGAATGGAAAAAAATGACGTGATTCAATATTTACTTGGATATAAACCTTCAGAAATTCAAGAAGATGTTATGAAAGTCTATAACGAGAACGTGAAAGAACCTTTTGTTAAGGCGATTAATCTGTTTAAACTCCCGTATACCAAAGAAAAACTCAGACAAACCTTGGAAAAATTGGCGGATTCTTTAAGTTAACAAAATGAATAATCGACAACTCTGCCATATAATGGTTGGCGTACCAGGGGCGGGAAAGTCAACTTTTGCGGGTAAACTTTCTGCCTTAACTGGATGTAAAATTATTGCCAACGATGACATTCGCCTCCAACTTTACGGCGATGAAACAATTCAGGGAAATTGGGATGAAATAGAGGCGGAAATTTTTCGGCAAATCGAGGAAAGTTTGGCAATTCGGAAGCCGATTATTTACGATGCAACCAACGCTAGACGTGCTTGGCGGATGGGACTTCTGATGAAGCTTTCCCAACAATTGACAATGGAAATTCGGTGGATGGCTTGGTATCTGCAAACGCCTTTGGATGTTTGTTTGCAACGGAATCAACAACGACTGAGAACTGTTCCCGAACAAATTATCACCCAATTTTATCAAGCACTTCAAAGCTTTCCCCCCGTTACTGCCGAAGGGTTTGTTAAAGTTGTTTCTCTAAAAGATAGCGAGTTTGACCGCCATTTTGTTGAGGAAACCATTAATTCCTTAAGTCGAAATTGTATCAACCGCCAAAATCGGACTCAAAACTCAACAGTTCACTTTCATTCTTATTCTCATTTATTGAATTTTGACCGTTTGCTGCACTTAATTTCGCTGTTTATTCATTATCCAGGTTTGGGAAATTTACAGGAGACTCACCCCGAACAACTTCAAGAAATCTTGGGGACTGTTCCCGTTTTTTCAGATAGTTTGGCAGAAATTACCGAAGTGATGAAGCAGGTTAAAGGAGATATCTATGCTGACCGAGAGGCTTTAGCTTATGATTTGAAATGGCTACAAACTAACGATTTAATTGGTGAGGAAGGGTTGCTAGAATTTCGAGAACCCCACCCTATTCAAGTTGAACTTTCCGATTTTACCGGGACAACTCACGCTTATTCAGACCTCAAACCATTTAAGCGTTTGATGACAACAATTCGCCTTATTCTTACAAAGCCTTTTCTTCAAAATCAGGGACAAGGAAGTTTAAGAACTCTTGCCCAAGCTATCTTTGAAGAACTGGAAACTGAAGGAGATTGTTATAATAAATTGAGAAAAGATATTGAAAATATTCTCAAGCCGTTTAATATTTTGCCCAGTTTTTCTTTAAAAGCAGGTTATTTTGCGGGGACGGGAATTTTATCGGCACTCGAACTCAAACAGGTTTTTTCTGTTTTGCAAACTCAAGCCAACAGTATTCAAGACCCCATTAGTTTGGAAATCTATGAAACGTTTAAAGAACGCATGGCTTTTAGCGGGCTATTGGCGGAAAAACCCTATCCAGCCCGTGCTATTGCCCATCGTTTGATGATAGATGAACGATTATTGCATGAGTCTACTTTATATCGTAAAATTAAACAGGTTGAAGAAGCGATCGCTAACTGCGACTTATTGGAAGTCAGCCGTTTAAAAGGGCGTGGGAAGTTTCCCGGTGATATTGAAGGAATGTTGCTAATATGGCCGTTACAAATTGTTTTTCATCATTCCGCTTGGTATCTCGGCTACGAACAGGAGGGAGGAACGGAAGCAGGACTGCTGCGGTTTGAACGTTTAGACCGCCTCGCCTGGGGTATCCCTCAGCAAAAATCTCGTTCTTTGGAAGTTCAAGAATTGGCTTTAAAACGGTTGCATCAGCTTTTGGATGCGAGTGTGGGAATGTTTTTGGGAAACCATGTCCGCGAACAACAACAGTTTCTTTCTAAAACCGAACGGAAATCAGTAGAAGTGACGGTTGAATTGTGGTTTAATGATGCTATTTATCCTTTTATTTGTGAGAAAACCAAGCGGTTTCCCAAAGCTAAGATGAAAATGTCTCCTCCCCAAACGGGAAGTTTGAACGTTTCTAAGTCTCGTTTGTTTTCTCTACAAAAAACTAAAGATCCTCAGTTTCCTAATCAATTACAGGCAACTTTTCCGCGTTGGTGTTTGAATGATATTGATTTGAATCGGTGGATTGTAGGGTTTGGAGGTCATGTTAAGGTAATCCAACCTCCAGAATTGATTCTAAAAATTCAAACGATGGGTGAACAAATTTATAGGATTTATAATCCCTAAGTTTTGAGCATATTTTTCTTAAGCCTCACCCCCAAGTTGGCTCTTTAAACTACTTATTAAAATTAAACCCCCTTTCTGGATAAGAGAGGGGGAAATTAGCTATTTTTGCGTGATTTTTTTAGTCATCATAGGGACTTCCCCAGTCTACGGGTTCCTCATTAGTTCTGCGCTTTAACTCAATACGATTCGCATAAAATCTGCGCGGAGGCGGTGAGGGTTTTGGAGGTGATGGCCAAAAGAATGACATTAATAAAACCACTGCGATCGCTAATCCTACTCCGTCCAACTTTGTTCTCCCTGATATTAGTTTTCTTATATTAGGATGAACTATTTTTTGAGGATAGAGAAGACTTTTGATGCGAACAACGAGTTTCCATTAATTCCACTATTCCGAAGAATAGCGACTTCAATCGAATTGTACATCGTTGCTGCAACGGCAGGTTTCCATTAATTCCACTATTCCGAAGAATAGCGACGATCTCTGCTTTTGGAGATCCTAGATCCGCTTTGATGACGTTTCCATTAATTCCACTATTCCGAAGAATAGCGACAAACTGTGTTTGGTTTGATGACTTCAAGAAAAATTCAGGTTTCCATTAATTCCACTATTCCGAAGAATAGCGACCGCCCCTCCTTCGCTCTGTGTCAAATTAACTCCATTACTAGAATGTTTCCATTAATTCCACTATTCCGAAGAATAGCGACCTTACTTCTAGATATCATCAATCGCCTATTGGAAGTGGAAGTTTCCATTAATTCCACTATTCCGAAGAATAGCGACGGCAATGAAGCCGTTTAGGTTTGGGCTGAAAAATCAAGTTTCCATTAATTCCACTATTCCGAAGAATAGCGACTACTTCTCACGGCGTCCCCACAATTGCACTGCTAGGGGTTGGTTTCCATTAATTCCACTATTCCGAAGAATAGCGACATCGAAAAAATACACGTTGTATGTGAAAGCAGATTACAAAGTTTCCATTAATTCCACTATTCCGAAGAATAGCGACTACGAGAAAATCTGCTCATATTTTGACAGTTTCGATTTAACGTTTCCATTAATTCCACTATTCCGAAGAATAGCGACTTCCTCTTTTAGCGTTTTCGGTGCAAAACACAAAGAGTTTCCATTAATTCCACTATTCCGAAGAATAGCGACGTTGTTTACAACGTCACAACGAAAACCTCCTCCCTAGTTTCCATTAATTCCACTATTCCGAAGAATAGCGACTGGGATCTATCCAAATCCTGCGTCTGTTTGATGCAAGATTTGTTTCCATTAATTCCACTATTCCGAAGAATAGCGACCAACGGACTTGAAGTTTTAATCGACCCCAAGACTAAAGAGATGTTTCCATTAATTCCACTATTCCGAAGAATAGCGACTATTCAGAAGGCAGTTGAGCGAACAAAAGAAGCCTAGTTTCCATTAATTCCACTATTCCGAAGAATAGCGACTATGAAAAACTGGTGATGAAGCTTGACCGAGTAAAAAATAAGTTTCCATTAATTCCACTATTCCGAAGAATAGCGACTATTTACGGGGATTATCCAGGGGCGTGCTGTCCGGCAAGTTTCCATTAATTCCACTATTCCGAAGAATAGCGACACTGGGCTTGCGGCTCCCCGATGAAAAGCTGGCTAGGATAGTTTCCATTAATTCCACTATTCCGAAGAATAGCGACCTGGTTTAAAGAGGAGTACGGAGGTATCTGTATAGAGTTTCCATTAATTCCACTATTCCGAAGAATAGCGACATCAATTGTTTAAAGAAGGGGACATTTTAACTGTTGTTGGTTTCCATTAATTCCACTACTCCGAAGAATAGCGACAATTCTTGACGCATTGTTGGGTTTTGCTAATGGTGATATGTTTCCATTAATTCCACTATTCCGAAGAATAGCAACCAATAGAGCAGAACCCGAGCCGTGAGTGGTTCAAGTGGTTTCCATTAATTCCACTACTCCGAAGAATAGCGACTAGGTATGTCACAGATCAAAGCAACATGAACGCCAACAAGTTTCCATTAATTCCACTACTCCGAAGAATAGCGACAAAGAAAATCACCCTGACTGGCTTCATCTTCTTTATGATGTTTCCATTAATTCCACTACTCCGAAGAATAGCGACGAGAAAAAAGTAAAGTTTGATTGGCTGGGTTTTACGATTCTAGTTTCCATTAATTCCACTACTCCGAAGAATAGCGACATCTCAAGCTTCTTGAATATTGACATTCGGCTTATTTCTCGTTTCCATTAATTCCACTACTCCGAAGAATAGCGACTAGGTATGTCACAGATCAAAGCAACATGAACGCCAACAAGTTTCCATTAATTCCACTACTCCGAAGAATAGCGACACGAGTCGTAAATTGGTTGATGAGACAGGGTATTTTGTTTCCATTAATTCCACTACTCCGAAGAATAGCGACTAAGCTAGATCGGCATCTAACGCCGATCTTTTCCCGTTTCCATTAATTCCACTACTCCGAAGAATAGCGACAAGTTCCCAGGAGGGAGTCGGTTCATCAAATCAGAAATCAGGTTTCCATTAATTCCACTACTCCGAAGAATAGCGACCAGATGTGCGAAAAATAGAAGCTCTCATGTTAGCCATGTTTCCATTAATTCCACTATTCCGAAGAATAGCGACTTAGAAGAAATGAGTCAAGATCACGATATTACGGATCTGTTTCCATTAATTCCACTATTCCGAAGAATAGCGACTCCTCTCTATTAAAACCCTTATTCAGTCGGATGTCTAGAGGGGGTTTACGAGGCTGAAGAAAATCAAGAGAATTTTTGCCTCACGTTCGCCCAAGTAAATCGCTGAAATCCTTACGGAATGTTCTATCGAGGCTCCCAACGAAATTCCGTCAATACAGCCATTTTTCCTGAGCCTCGCTAAACAATTATCTGCCGTCCGGAGAAGACCCTCACTTTTAATGATGGGATGAATCCGGACAATCTTGATTTTGAACATAGACTTTAAGTTGTTCAATTGTAACGCCACCACAACTCGCAACAAAATAAGAACCTGTCCATAGAACTCGTTTCCCGTAAGTTTGAGCAAGTTCAGCTTCAAACTCTCGCCACAGTGTTTTAGATGCTGTGGCTTTTAGATTAGCGATTAAGTTGCGTCGCGGGTTTGTGTGGAGGATAGCTAAGTAGTAAATGAACATGGTCTGATTCCCCGTTAAATTCTATAAGCTGAGAATCCCATTTTTGTGCGACTGATCTAAAAACTTCCCCCAACCTCTGTATCATAGCTTCATTGAGGATTTGGCGTCGATATTTTGTAACAAAGACCAAGTGAACAGTGATGCTGTACACCACTGTTTAGCAAAGTCAATATCTGATGCAGGTTGGACTCAGTTTCGAGAATGTTTAGAATATTTCGCTCAACTCTTTGAAAAGCAAGTCGTAGCTGTTGCTCCTAACTATACTTCTCAAGACTGTTCTAATTGCGGTCGAAGAGTCAAAAAATCGCTAATTATGTTTATGGGGGAACTTGGAAAGCGAAAAAAAAGATTTAGAAGATTAGGTTTTGAATAACCATTGTTAATCAAATTTCTCACAGGCTAATAGCAGTTTTTCCCGCAGTCTTTGACGAATATTTTGAGGCGAAATCACAACGATATCGGGTGCATTTTGGAGAACTTCTCGCCCAAACCAATAAGTATTATAAATTGACCGAATAACACGTTTCACTCTGGGTTGATCTGTTAACCATTCTACGATTTCATCTTCATTGGTTTTGATTTGATAAGCAAAAGCTAAACGGTTGAATAAGTGTATTTCAACGGGGACTCGATCAAAGCCTGAAACCCATAGTTGTTTAATCGGTATCACCGCAGCTTCAGGAATTCGATCTAGACGTAAACTCCAGTTATGTTGCAGGGGTTCAATATCAAGATTACCTGCGGTTTCTTCACACCAACAGTCTAAATATTCCCTTTCTTCATGAGTGGCAAACTCGGCATAACGCACAGTAAATTCCCACGGACGTCCGGTTGCATCTTGATAGAATAGTTGAAACGGTTGCTGACGTTTAATCAGTCGGTTAATTTCTAATCGCCAAGCGGGAGGAGGATTGTCTAAAAATTCTTCAATTTTACCCCGCAGAGGGATAGACAATTCGCTGCGTTCTTGCAATAAATGGGCGATCGCAATGGCTTCTTCCATTTTTCCCCCATCAATTAAATAGTTTCGTATTCGTTCCAAAACTTCGATCCGAGCATCCGACCAATTATTATTGGGGGCGATCTGAAGCTGACGACGGGCGATCGCTTTCACCAGTTTAGAAATATTGGGGCGCTCTCCCCAGGTCATCCCCAAGTCCAACGCTAGGACTTCTAATTCGGTTTTCTCTCGTTCTGACAGAGACAGGGTGATCGATTGGCCTTTGCGACTCATAAATGTACGGACACTTTATCTGTATACTTTTTCATTCTCTCTATTTTGCAGAGTAATATGGATAATATCAACGATACACGGACACAAAATATGGATAAGTCCAATTACAGTATTATACTTAAACCTGTTTATTCTTGTCCCGCAGATGAGAACCCCCCCGATATCAAACTTCCTCCCGGTTGGCGACTGTCTTGGCATCAAGCAGAAACGATTAAAGCTATTCGTAATTCTAAAATTGATATTGTTGCTAATAGTGCGTTAACCGGAGATGGTAAAACCTTACCTGCTTATATAGAAACCTTTGAGTCAGAAACCTCGGCAATGGGTTTGTATCCAACCAATGAACTAGCGCGAGATCAAGAAATCCAAATTCGCCATTATATTGAATATTTTAAACCAGAAAGTGAACCTCGCATCGTGCGTTTGAGCGGACAAGAATTAGAAATTTATGCCGAAAATGAACAAATTAAAAAATCTGCCGCTATTTTAACTCGTGCAAGTCAATCGGAAATATTAGTCACAAACCCCGATATTTTTCATTATCTTCATCGGGGTGCTTATTTACGGAAACATGATAACCCCGATCTGCTTTGGGGACGGATTGATAAAGATTTTAACCTGTTTATTATGGATGAAACTCATATTTTTTCTGCGCCTCAGTTTGCCAGTCTTATCAATACTTCACTGTTAATCAAACAGACAAATCGCCAGAAAAAGTTTGTATTTCTCTCGGCGACTCAAGACAATCAGTTAATTGAAAGATTAGATCAAGCTAATTTTAACATAAAAATAATCGATCCGGTTGCCGAAAATAAATATAAATTCCCCGAAACAGTAGCGGAATGTCAACAGTTAGAGTTTCAAGGATGGCGACAAGTTACGCGAACCGTTAAACTTAATTTTGTTCCCCTAGAAACGACTTCGGGGACATCTGAAATTTGGTTAAAAGAAAATAGCGAGCGCCTTTTAAAGTTCTTTCAAGAAAACCCCGGCAGTAAAGGCGCGATTATTCTCAATTCTATCGCATCTGTCAAGCGATTAGTGCCATTTTTCCGCAGTATTTTTGAACCGCAGGGGTTAACAGTGGGGGAGAATACAGGCTTATCGGGGAAGATAGAAAAAGCACAATCTCTCTTAGCCGATTTAGTGTTGGGAACCAGTACGATTGATGTTGGGGTAGACTTCAAAATTAACTTGCTGATTTTTGAATCTTCCGATGCGGGAAACTTTATTCAACGCTTGGGAAGATTGGGAAGACATGAAGGTTATGAACAGGAGGGAAAACAGATTAAATTTCAACAGTTTATCGCTTATTCGTTGGTTCCCAACTTCCTGATTGAACGATTATTTCACGGAGATTCACCCGTTCTAGAATCTGAGGGAGTTTATAACCGGGTATTTCTGCAAAATCAGATCTTTGAACAATATCGAAAGATTAACGATTTTCGCGGATATTATCGCCATTGGGGTGCGATGCAGTCTGTGATGTTATCTTGGAATTTAGGTCAACTTAAACAACAATATCAAGGAAGTCAAGAAGCTTTTAAACAAGATTGTCAAAAAGTCTTTGAAACCCATTTTGGAACAGTAATAAGAAGAATTAAAGACTATCAGAAAGATTGGCAAGAATTTTCAGGAAAAAATCAGGGAAATCCTATCGTAGAAGAAGCAACAAGTTTTCGGGGTTCAAGTCCGTTGCAATGTGGGTTATATGATTTAACTGAACCCAACGAAGTCGAACGCTTCAAAACCTACGATTTACCGGGAATTTTAAGCAATTTAGAGATTGAACCGATGACTAAAGTAGGGTTTATGCGATCGCTCAAAGAAACAGCAACTCAAACCAATACTCCTATTGCTAAAGGCAGATTTGAATATTGTTTGGGGTTTATGAAATTGCATTGCTACCGAGAAGAACGCTTAAACTGGCGGTTTATTCATCCCAATTTACAGTCTTTTGTTGATAGTTGGAATGTGCAAATATTAGCAGAAATAGAAGTTTGGCAACCGGAAAATCTGTGGATCAAAGAGATTAATAAACGTCTGAAAAAACAAGTTTTGGTGTGTTATGTGTTGCGGCTTCCCGTTGCTGAGGCGCGAATGCGGTTGCGTTTACCCATGCACTTTCAAATTTATCCGATCAGCGAGTCGGATGCTGTTCACGCACCAGCGCCCTATTCTATTGCTTTTGGACAGTCGGCTTTGTTACTCGACACGTTAACAGGTTGGGTGAAAAGCCAGGGGGGTGAGATATGGATGGTTTAGCGTTTCGATCCCTCATAGGGATTTTGGGAGTTTTCAATCTGGTGATGAGGAAGCAGCTTGCGGCATTAAGTACAGACCTATTCGTTTCAATCCCTCATAGGGATTCGGTAACGAACGCCAAGCTTTATTGTTCCACATACTTTAGGGTATCACATAAAACTTTGGGTTGAATAGCTCAGATACTAATAACTGTTGAATATAGTCTGATCTTAAATGCCATGATTATGTATTGACTCAAGCTATCGCAATCAATAGCATAAGAGTGTGCAGATCGCTGAAACCTAGAATATGAAAGCGATATGCCTATATCCTTTAATTGCCCAAGGAGGCCAAAATGTATCTGAAAGTAACCAACCTTGAAAAATTGCTGGCAGTTCTCCGGGATCATCAATGGCATTCTGCTGATGAACTGGCTGGGAAGGTAAGCTGGCGTTTTGGGCATACAGTCTATGAAGCCCGAAAAAAAGGCTACGAAATTCAAAAGCGAAAAGTAGGTCATAACCAATATGAGTACCGATTAGCAGCGTAACATACCCGATAGCTTTTGTAGGGAGTTTTTTTAACCTTAGAAACTCCCTAGACGGAAGGAGTAGAAAGACTACTAAGTAGCTTTCGGTATTAAGTTCAAACGTAGGTCGTCTTCACCCCCGAACGCTCAAAAATGAGTAAACGGTTGGTTAAGTCTCTATTACTGAGAACAAAGCCTAAAAAAGCCAATTTAATTTTAGTCTTCCTTTCCTTCTGTAAACTTAAGAATCATTTTAGCTGTATATTCAACAAGTCACATAATTTATGAACTCTATTAGGAAGTAAGTCATGGCTAAAAAACGTCAAAAATCAGATCCCGAAGGACAACAACTTTCTCTATTTGATCAACCGCAAGTTATCAATACAGAAATAGATGAAGATGATAGCTGGTTGGAAAATGAAGAATTTGGTTTAAACTTTGAATTTTCAGATCGCACAATTGAAATCACTTCAGAACTTCTATCTCTAAAGCTACTGAAAGAAGCCATACAAGCGCAAAATTCAGATGATGTTGTCATGGGAGATTTTGCTGAATATGTTCTTCCGAATTTGTTGCGGGTTGCAATCGGAGTAACCGCTAAAGGAGGGAAATTTTTTGATGAACTAGATCGCCGCAGAGGACGGGAAAATGTTCGTCGAGATAATGCAGGCGATCAGTCTTTAAATACTCATCTTTTAAATGGTTTATTTCCCGCAAATTTAATCGAACAACGACTAGAAAAACTCGATACAACCGTTAAGCGAGTTATCAAAGAAAAAGAACGTCGCTTAGGTGTGGCGGGGTTTATTCTCCATGATTTTGAGAAGTTTAATTATCGGCTATTTCCATCAATGCCCGAAAAATATCAAGAAATTCGTCAAGATTTCGATAAAGATATTAGAAAATTATCGGTTGAAGATCATCGAGAAATTATTGAGGTGATTGTATTAGAGTTAAGATTAGATCGGTTTATCTGTCCAGAAAACCCCGAAAGTTGGCGTGAATATATTGATGATTTACTGTTTATCGCCTATAACGCTCAAGAACGAAATGATACAAATTTAAATCTGTCAGAACATGGATTAAATGTCATTTTGAGTGACAGAAAACTTAGACAACTCATTGATTTAACCCGTTTAGCAGACTTGTTAGCTTCGGTGATTAAACATCCCCAAGACGCAGAACATACTAAACTAAATGAACTGCTTCATAGCCTTAGTGATGGACAACTTAAGTTTACCTACCACAGCATTTCTGAAAACCGAGGCGTTCTCACCAATGTTGTTAATAATGCACTGATGGAAATTCATAAAAACTTAAATACAGAGGATATTATTTACTATGAACCTCTGTTGTATCTTCCCACAGGTGTCATTTATCTCAAACATCGAGAAGCACCCCCTGTTTCTATTAAAGAATTATCAAACCGAATTGTTGATAATATTAAAAAGCTGTGTTCTCAACGACTATTAGACACACAAACAGGTTTTGGTCGAGATGGAAAAGGAATGAAATATGCAGAATATTATGAACAGTTTTTTGATGAAGTTGGGTTAATGAAAGTTGCTTTGAAAGCTACTCTGCGTATTTTACACCCCAAGAAAGCTTCTGTTGCTAAAAGTCGCAGTGAGAATTTAATTCAATTTCAGCGTCGGGAAGTTCTCTCTCAAGATTATGATTTTAGCTTTGCAGATGATATTCGTATCGATCAAATTGCTGAATTTTGTGATGTTATTAGCCGCAAGGTTTGGGGAGAGAAAGTAAATCAGATTGAGGATTTGATTAAAGAAAGAAATCTTGAATGCAAGAAAAATAAAGATCTTCCTGTACTTCCTGCGGTAACGTTAAAACCAGACGACTTAGTGATCAAAGTTGCTGAATATTGGAACCTCACGGAATATTTACGCCAAGTTCGAGAAATTCAACGAATTAACGAAAGTCTCAAAGAGAAGAAACTGAAAGGAAATACAGGCGGTGTTCCCTATGAATGGTATTATTTGGCTGCAAAATACATCCAGAAAAATCCCGGAATTGAAGATGTGCGAGAAAACTGTGAAGAACTTATTCAATATATCGCAGAATTGATTCAACCAATAGTCGAAAAGTATCAACTTTCTGATGGTTGGGAGGATTTAAAACTCTGGGTTAACCGAGTGGTGATGTTACCCGAAAAAACAACAGAAGAAAATCAAGTTAACTCTCAACAAACTCAAATCTTTTTAGATGAACTGGAACGCTATCAACTGGCGAAAAAGTCAGGACGAGGACGACAGCTTATTTGTTCGATTTCTCATTCAGCTTATACCGTCACCGAACAAATGGAATCTGCTGTTTTATTTACGCCGCAAGTTTACACCAATAAACAAATGTTAGGGGGTTCAAACGCGAAACGAAATATTTCCAGCATTGCGGGAACAGAAATGATGTTGAGGCAAATTTTAATGAATCAAACTCAAGCAGTTGGGAAACGATTTGAGGATGGTAAATACCGCTATATTTACTTTTATCCGACCTATTACTTTACGCCGGAAACAAACAAGTTTTTACAAAAGGCTTATAGTAATATTGCCCAAACTCGGTTTAATGCAGGTATTCGGAATCATTTTATTAGTGAGGATTTAAAAGCCAATTTTGAACGAGAAAAGTATCAAAGTGTAGATAGTTTCATCATTGATGAAGACTTACAAACAAAGAAAAATTTACCCGAAGATGACCCAAATCGAAAGATAGATCGAACCTTCAAACTCTCTTATCCAGAAGACCAACCGTTAACGTTTTACTTTATGGCTTTACCGCCAGGACGAGACGGAACAGATACGGAATCTTGGGTAATGCCGACTTGGTTAGCCTTTGCATTTCCGATGATTTTAGATGTAAAAACGGTTGTTTCTGAGTCGCCTATTCCCCCATTTAATGATGGTGCAGAATTTGAAGAAACTGTATTTTTAGATAGTGCGCCTCAAGCTTTTAGAATACTCACAAAACGGGATAGATTTCGGTTAGACTATATCTTAGAAGGTTGGATCGAGTCCGGTCAATCTTATTCTGCACCCTTAAATGTTTTAACCGCAGCTTATGCGATTCATCTTGATGTTAATGCCAGACAAGGAAAATCCGGTTATGATGCCAACTGGGGAAAATTAACCGAATTAGCTAATAATATTGAAACGAGTTCGTTGTCGGTATTTAGTTCACTGAAAGAATGGATTCGCCGTCAGGGAGTGGAAACAGCAAGAATAGAAAAAATTAAACTCTATGCCTATGATTTTTATCCTTGTTTCGACCCTTATGTTACTTATAAACCCGACTTGGAGGACTTAATTGTGGAAGAAAAATCACCCTTGAATCATCCGAAAAAACTAACAGAACTTTATCGCAAGTTTTATCGAGCCAGTAAGCGATATAATCCTAAATCAAATGCTGTTTTGAAACCGATTGATATTTCTGCGGAGACAATTTTAAAAGCTGAATCTAGTGTTTTTCACGGTGAAGCTTTAGTGAATGCTGTTGCAGCAGAAATCTTTAAATTAATGGATCGGGTTCATGCTTCAACCGCAGAAGGACGCTGGGTTTTCAGCAAACGAGAAGAAGAACGTCAAGCGGTTTTAGAGTTTGCACGATATTTTGTTGAGGATGTTTTTTATGGTTCTTTTAAAGGCGATCGCGCACGTTTAGCAGGGCGTCAAATTAACCTGATTCGAGATACTTGTGAGTTTCTTTATCGCTTAGAAGATGACAAAGAAAACAAACAATCTGCGAATGAATCTACTGATAAACCTGCTAAAACTGAAGAAGAATAAATCTTTTCACCCTCAAACTCGCTTTCAATTTATCCACCTTACTATTACTTTGGAGAAACTACCATGTCTATTCTGAAAACAGTTGATGCTAAACACTTTCACACCGAAATTCCCTACAAACCGATGGGAAAATATGTTCACTTTCTAACCATTCGAGTCACCGAATCCTATCCCCTATTTCAAACCGATAGCGAACTCAATAAAGCCCGAATTCGTGCAGGTATTCAAGACCGAACTCCCATCAGTCGGTTGACTATGTTTAAGCGTAAACAATCAACCCCTGAACGTTTAGCAGGTCGAGAACTGTTGAGAAAATATGAGTTTATGACCGCAGAAGAATGTGAATATAATGTCTCTTTTGCAATGGATAATCCCGACTGTATTATTTATGGTTTTGCGATTGGTGATTCGGGTTCAGAAAAATCAAAAGTTGTTGTAGATACAGCATTTTCGATTACCGCTTTTGATGAATCTCACGAAACATTTACCCTTAATGCTCCCTTTGAAAATGGAACAATGGCTTCTAAAGGTGAGAAAGGTTCAAAACCGGGTGAAGTTACAAGCCGAATTAACCAACAAGATCACATCAAACCTCAAGTTTTCTTTCCGAGTATTGTCACCTTAAAAGATCCAACAGAAGCGAGTTTTCTGTATGTCTTTAATAATATTATGAGAACCCGTCACTATGGCGCACAAACTACCCGCACGGGACGCTTAAGAAATGAACTGATTGGGGTTGTTTTTGCCGATGGTGAAATTGTGAGTAATCTGCGTTGGACTCAAGCTATTTATGATCAATTAAAAACTGAAAATAAGCTTGGTTCTCTTGATCCTTTGGATGAAAATGATGTAATAGAAGCTGCAACAAGTACAATTCAAATGCTAATGACTGAAGAATTTATCGTTCATACTGACTTTATTGGGGATGGATTTACACCCTTATTAACTGAAGTTAAAGCCCTGACTCGCACCGAAGATGGTATTTTACAAATCTTGCGACAAGCGGATACAGACGCAAAAGATTATGCGGGTAAACACATCAAGAAAAAATCGGAACCTAGCACCCAAAAAAATAAATCATCTAGCAAGTCGAAGTAATTGTAATCCATGAAAACGATCTATCAATGTCAAATTGAACTGCATGATAGTCTGTATTTTGCGACTCGTGAAATTGGGCGGCTTTATGAAACAGAACCCATCATTCATAACTACGCCCTTTGTTACGCACTGGGTTTAATTGATAGTGAAACTCATGCAACAACGGTTTCAGAAGAACATTCCTATCGCTATTTTTGTGCCGAACAAGTTCCCCAATACGAAGCCCATTTAACGCCCTTAAACCAACAGGGAATTTATGTAACTCCCGCCCGTGCAGTTTCCCATGCTGCGGTTCTCAATACTTGGAAATATGCCAATAATAACTATCATGTAGAAATGGAGAAAACCCAGAAAAATATTCCTAGTTTTGGACGTACAAAAGAGATTTCACCGGAGAGTATTTTTGAATTCTTCATCCTCTCGGAAAAATCTCTAAAACTTCCCAAATGGATTCGTTTAGGAAAATGGGCGAGTAAAGCTGAGTTAAGGGTTCAAGAATTAGCTAAACCCAAAAAAGCAGAAGGTTTATTAACTTTCCCCTATCCACTGAACCCTTTGGATGTGATGTTTACTCATCAAGTGATTAGCTACGATGTGGTTAATATGCCGCCTGTTAGCCTGATTAAAAATGTAAAATTGCAAGGAGAATATTATCAAATTAACGAACCGATAAAACTTAAAATTCCAGCCAAGATGGAATATCACTTTAGAGTCAACTAGCAATAATTAAGCTCAATTTTAGGCTTTTCTTAAAGAGTGTATTTACCATGCCTTATAGCCTTGTTTTGAACCTTATTCCTCTGTCTCCCATCTCCCCAAACTTTCTAAGTGGAAGACATTTACACGCCTTATTTCTAACCCTTGTTAGTTCGGTTGATAAACCATTAGGGGATTATTTACATCAGTCTCAATCAGAAAAATCCTTCACGCTAAGTCCCCTACAAACTTGTGCCAAAAACCAACACTTTAGACAAACTTTGCAATGGGAACATTCTCAACAAATTTCTGTGGGAACACCCTGTTGGTGGCGTATTTCTTTACTGGATGAAAGTTTATTTAGCAAGCTGACTCAACTGTGGTTAAACCTCAATTCTGATCAACCCTGGCATTTAGGATCGGCTAATTTAAAGATTACCAGTATTCTGGCAACACCACAATCAACGCAACCTTGGGCGAATACTTCTTCCTACTCTCAATTATACCAGCAAGCCTCTAATAGCGATCGCTCATTTACGCTGATTTTTGCGACTCCCGCAGCCTTTCGTCAAGGAAAATTTGACACTTCTCTCCCCACTGGTGAATTAATTTTTAACAGCCTTTTAAGTCGGTGGAATAAACACAGTGGGATTGAATTTAAAGAACTCCCCCTCAGTTCTCTTTTTCCCAGTTTTTTCAATATCCAAACTGAAATGATTGCTGACTCCCGCAGTAAATTTATTGGCTGTGTTGGAAAAGTAAATTATCGGTTATTTGGAGACGTTGAACCGGAGATCATTCAACAAATTAATACCCTCGCTGACTTTGCATTTTATTGTGGGGTTGGGCGGAAAACACCGATGGGAATGGGAATGTTAAGAAGGTTACATAAGGAGGGGACAGAAAGTTTAAGAAGGTTATAGGGGATAGATTTTAGGGGAGGAAATATGACTGGAATTCAATCACATCGAGATTTAATTGTTTGGCAAAAGTCGATGATATGGTTGTGCAAATTTATAAATTGTCAGCACATTTTTCCAGTACAGAAATCTATCGACTCACAGCGCAAATTACAAGGTCAGCAGCGTCAGTTCCAGCCAATATTGCAGAAGGTCATGCACGAGAAATAGGTAAAGATTATGCTCATTTTTTAGCAATTGCTAAAGGATCACTGATGAAAACAGAAACTTTTTTAATGTTGGCTATTCGATTAAGTTATTTATCTGCAAATCAAACCCATGAAACTTTATCTCTAATTACTGAAATCAGCAAAATGCTAACCACGCTTCAAAACCGAATTCTTCAAAGTAAAAATCAATGAATTTCTCACCTACTATGAACAATTATCTGTCCCCTGTAACCTGTCACCTGTCACCTAGCGATTACATTCCAATTGCTGCACTGAACCAATATGCTTATTGTTCTCATCGCTGTTGGCGAATGTTTTGTGCAGGTGAATTTGAGGATAATGAATACACCATTGAAGGAACAAGTTTACATGAACGTGTTCATACTGTTAGTCAAGAACTGCGGGTAGAACTTGAACAAATTCGCGCTATTTGGTTAAAATCCGAACGCTATCAACTCATCGGAAAATCAGATTTAATTGAATTAGAATCAGGACAAGTTTATCCGGTTGAATATAAGCGTGGAAAACGGGGAGAATGGGATAATGATGAGTTGCAAGTCTGCGCCCAAGCTTTGTGTTTGGAAGAAATGATGGGAAAAACTGTAGATATTGGTTATATTTATTATGCCCATTCTCATCAACGCCAACCCGTCGAAATTTCCACAACATTACGCCAAAATGCGATCGCCACAATAGAAGCGGTTCAACTGTTATTTAATACGGGAATAATGCCAAAACCAGTTTACACCCAACGCTGCAAAGGTTGCAGTCTTTATTCTCGCTGTTTACCCCAAGCTTCTAAAAAAGTAGGAGGATATAAAGAAAGCGATTAACACACTAAAAATCTGGGCAAAATTTCAATCTATTCAACTCAAATAAGGAAACTAAAATGGGTACTATCTACATCATTCAAGAAGACGCTTTCATTGGTAAAACAGACGAACGCCTGATCGTAAAAGTCGGCAAAGAAAAACACATTGATGTTCCATTAATCAAAGTCGAAGGAATTGTTATTTTAGGTCGTGCAACTGTTTCTCCGGCTGTTGTCGCTGAACTCCTACAACGTCATATCCCCATCACATTCTTAACGAAAACTGGACGCTATCTCGGTCGCTTAGAACCCGAAGTAACTAAAAATATTTTTGTGCGAAAATCCCAATGGTTAGCCGCCGGAGAATCTCCCCAAGCGGTTCATGCCGTTCGAGGTTTTGTACGCGGAAAACTGAAGAACTATCGCAATACTCTACTCCGCCGAAGTCGAGAATATTCCGAACTCGATTTACAAACAAAAATCACCCAAATCGAACAAGCGATCGCCCCCATTAATAAGACCGAAAACATCAACAGTTTACGAGGTTTAGAAGGGGCAGGAAGTGCTGCTTATTTCGGATGTTTCAATGAATTAATTAATAACAGTGCATTTTTCTTTCAAACTCGCAACCGTCGTCCGCCTCTCGATCCCGTCAATTCTCTACTGAGTTTGGGTTATGCTTTATTACGAAATGATGTTCAGAGTGCAGTCAATATTGTGGGTTTTGATCCTTACTTGGGTTATCTTCATGTTGAACGCTATGGTCGTCCTTCTTTAGCATTAGATTTAATGGAAGAATTTCGTCCCTTAATTGTTGATTCAGTTGTTCTCAGTACCCTGAACAAAAAGCTATTGAACCCCGAACATTTTATCACTGAACCCTTAAGTCATGCTGTCTCTCTCACACCCGAAGGTTTGAAAATATTCTTGCAACTGTACGAACATAAAAAACAATCAAAATTCACGCATCCTGTTCTCAAGCGTCAGTGTACTTATCAAGAATCCTTTGAAATTCAGGCGCGACTCCTAGCAAAATATTTGATGGAAGAAACCAACCAATATCCCCCGTTAGTTTTGAGATAAAAATTCAGAACTTGTCAATCAGACTCAACAGGAGTTTTCAATGTTTGTAATCATCAGCTACGATATTTCTGAAGACAAACGCCGCACCAAAATACACAATATTCTCAAATCCTACGGTCAATGGGTACAATATAGTGTGTTTGAATGTGACCTGACTGCAACTCAATATGCTAAATTGCGTCGCCGACTTGCTAAACTGATAAATAACCAAGCCGATAGCATCCGCTTCTATTTTCTCTGCGCCTGCTGTCACGGTAAGATAGAACGCATTGGCGGTGAAATGCCCTGCGACTACTCGATTTTCTTTGTCTAACCTTGGACTTCTGCGCGGTAGGGTAGGTATCATAGCAGAGCATCTCCCAAAAACAGGCTGAATACCTCTATCAGCAATGCTTCTGAACATCTGATCGGCTTACTTCTTCCGCGCAACTTCTGAAAAGCTTACTGGATAAGGGTTTTAGCCAAAAATAGGATTGAGCAACTTGACATCTCTTTCAGTTTCTATGGTATACTTACTCTCATCCGCGCAACTGAACCTCGAAAACCAAATAATTCAAGCACTTTGGGCTACTGCGGTTACAATTAACAAGAATCCCTATTAGGGATTGAAACCTAAGGGTGTTTAACCCAGTCCCGTTGGGGGGAATTGCACCCGTTACAATTAACAAGAATCCCTATTAGGGATTGAAACTCGCTAGAGACAAAGCAATATTCAACTCATTTAATGTTACAATTAACAAGAATCCCTATTAGGGATTGAAACGATTGCCTGATAATCCCCAAGCCATCAAACGAAAGTTACAATTAACAAGAATCCCTATTAGGGATTGAAACAACTCCATTGTTGACCGATCACTTTGATTGCCTCGTTACAATTAACAAGAATCCCTATTAGGGATTGAAACCAAAGGTAAGAAGTGGGCGGTTGTTAATTTAGTCAGGTTACAATTAACAAGAATCCCTATTAGGGATTGAAACCAACGAAAAAAGATTGAATATCAAACGAGCATTGTTACAATTAACAAGAATCCCTATTAGGGATTGAAACTCTTTAAAGCGATCGCGCTTACTTCTCACGAAGTCCCGACTGTTACAATTAACAAGAATCCCTATTAGGGATTGAAACAACAGATGAACCTCTGAAAATTGCTGTTTAGAGATCGCCAAGTTACAATTAACAAGAATCCCTATTAGGGATTGAAACAACTCAGCGATCGCAATATGGATCATAGGCTCTGTTACAATTAACAAGAATCCCTATTAGGGATTGAAACTCGGATTTCTGCTCTGGCGATCGCTTCTTTCATCTGTTACAATTAACAAGAATCCCTATTAGGGATTGAAACTGATTAGAATCCCCCTCACCGGGGAGGGGGAGGTAAAGGAGTTACAATTAACAAGAATCCCTATTAGGGATTGAAACCTGATCCGTTTCCTGCCATTCAAAGTTGTATAGGAGTTACAATTAACAAGAATCCCTATTAGGGATTGAAACTCAGATTTAATCTCGTCTAACTTCTCTGACAACTGGTTACAATTAACAAGAATCCCTATTAGGGATTGAAACATCCAACGCCGCAGTGATCGCGCTGTGCCTGATTGTTACAATTAACAAGAATCCCTATTAGGGATTGAAACAAACAACGCCTAAGCTATGAGTTTCCGGCTAAGGCAAAAGTTAGGTTACAATTAACAAGAATCCCTATTAGGGATTGAAACAATCAACACAGAAGACACCATTCAATCTTATTGTACCATGTTACAATTAACAAGAATCCCTATTAGGGATTGAAACCTTAGTAAGAAGATGAAGCGGGAACAACTCAGCAGTTACAATTAACAAGAATCCCTATTAGGGATTGAAACCAATTTCTATCGGGTAAAGAGGTTTGCCGTTGAGGTTACAATTAACAAGAATCCCTATTAGGGATTGAAACCAAGAAACATTAGCACTTCCATTAAATGTTTTACCAGTCGAGTTACAATTAACAAGAATCCCTATTAGGGATTGAAACGAGAAGCTTTTGCTTAAATTCATCTGGCAAACCTGGTTACAATTAACAAGAATCCCTATTAGGGATTGAAACAAGTTGCCCGACTAGAAGCCCTATTATCTGATACTGTTACAATTAACAAGAATCCCTATTAGGGATTGAAACTTATTATCCTTACGATCTTCAACACCCCATTCAATCGAGTTACAATTAACAAGAATCCCTATTAGGGATTGAAACAGGTTACGGGTAACTGTTGGGAGCTGAACAAGAAGGGTGTTACAATTAACAAGAATCCCTATTAGGGATTGAAACAATAAATACTTTCATAGACTCTTGATATTTGTCGATCGTTACAATTAACAAGAATCCCTATTAGGGATTGAAACCAAAAGCTGATGGGCCACAAGGACATCAGAAATAGTTACAATTAACAAGAATCCCTATTAGGGATTGAAACCGGGAATTCCTGAAGCAATCGGGATTAGTCGGGTTTGGTTACAATTAACAAGAATCCCTATTAGGGATTGAAACGATAGTAACACTAGAATTCGATTAGAAGTTGGGGTTACAATTAACAAGAATCCCTATTAGGGATTGAAACTTCAGAACCGTATTACTTAGAACAACCAAACTGTTACAATTAACAAGAATCCCTATTAGGGATTGAAACCAGTTTGAGCGAGCTTATTATAATGACGAGCAAATGTTACAATTAACAAGAATCCCTATTAGGGATTGAAACTACAATAACACATTCGTCTCAACTTTGTCACAAATTTCCGGTTACAATTAACAAGAATCCCTATTAGGGATTGAAACGTAATGACTGAATTCGCTACTCAAGCTCCCATTGTTACAATTAACAAGAATCCCTATTAGGGATTGAAACACTAGATATCCTGTGATAATATGCCGTTCACCGTTACAATTAACAAGAATCCCTATTAGGGATTGAAACAATCTCTTCACCTTTGTAGTTCACACCCTTACGAGTTACAATTAACAAGAATCCCTATTAGGGATTGAAACTTACAGGAACCAAGGTAGAAATAGCCTTGATCCCCGTTACAATTAACAAGAATCCCTATTAGGGATTGAAACCAATTGATCGCCAAGGGAGTATTTCAAGGTGATGGTTACAATTAACAAGAATCCCTATTAGGGATTGAAACAAAAATGCTCTTAGCATTAGAACCCGATGTAGTTATCCTTGGTTACAATTAACAAGAATCCCTATTAGGGATTGAAACTGAGTATCCCAAAGGATTGCAAGAATTTGTCTAAGGTTACAATTAACAAGAATCCCTATTAGGGATTGAAACACAGCACTTTGGTGGGTTTTGTCCACCAGTTGATGTTACAATTAACAAGAATCCCTATTAGGGATTGAAACAATGAGACGATTTTTTCAGCCTGTTCAATCATCAGTTACAATTAACAAGAATCCCTATTAGGGATTGAAACCACCATATTTTCAAGGTGGATTTTAATTCGTTATCGTTACAATTAACAAGAATCCCTATTAGGGATTGAAACACAAAATAGGCATTTCCATTAGCCCTAGAAGCTTACGTTACAATTAACAAGAATCCCTATTAGGGATTGAAACGTTTAGCTTCCATCCGCGTGCATTGGCATCTCTTGTTACAATTAACAAGAATCCCTATTAGGGATTGAAACGAGGAAAAATCGAGATTTAGAATTTTGAGCGAGTGGAGTTACAATTAACAAGAATCCCTATTAGGGATTGAAACAGAAATTAGGATGATGGCTCAATTGATTCGACATACACGTTACAATTAACAAGAATCCCTATTAGGGATTGAAACGCATCACAAAGCAACAATGTTCGCCGACAAATTCCATCATGTTACAATTAACAAGAATCCCTATTAGGGATTGAAACATAAGTTCCAGTATCAGCCCTTAGCGCGGAAAATCTCCCGAGTTACAATTAACAAGAATCCCTATTAGGGATTGAAACTTGAACCTTCCGCTAAACAGCAACAATTACCGCAAGGCAGCGACGTTACAATTAACAAGAATCCCTATTAGGGATTGAAACGAGGGAACGTATTAGGTTGCACAGCTTCGGGTTGGTTACAATTAACAAGAATCCCTATTAGGGATTGAAACTTAAATTTAGTTGAATAGGGGGATTTATTCCCCCACAAGTTACAATTAACAAGAATCCCTATTAGGGATTGAAACGGAGTAATTCTTAGAAATTTCATCCGCTCATAAAGTTACAATTAACAAGAATCCCTATTAGGGATTGAAACAAACTGACCATTCACTAAGCTAAATTGCTTATCCTGTTACAATTAACAAGAATCCCTATTAGGGATTGAAACAAGGTGATGCCGTTTGAGTTTGTCCGTCAGGTAATTCTCGTTACAATTAACAAGAATCCCTATTAGGGATTGAAACTAACCCAACAGGCGCGTGTAATGTAACAAGTTATGCGATGGTTACAATTAACAAGAATCCCTATTAGGGATTGAAACTTCGCAGAAGTTTTAGCCCAACTTTTGGATAACGTTACAATTAACAAGAATCCCTATTAGGGATTGAAACGGGAGTCACGATCCCACCCAACAACTAACTCACGTTACAATTAACAAGAATCCCTATTAGGGATTGAAACAGTTCAACGACGGATTCAGGCAATGTTTATATTAGTTACAATTAACAAGAATCCCTATTAGGGATTGAAACTCGCTACGATCCTTGATCCAGAAACGGCGATCATATCGTTCAACGTTACAATTAACAAGAATCCCTATTAGGGATTGAAACATTCATAATATAACCTCAATCGATACCCTATTATGGTTACAATTAACAAGAATCCCTATTAGGGATTGAAACTAGGTATAACCCATCCGCCTTGCATTATTGAGCAAGTCCTAGTTACAATTAACAAGAATCCCTATTAGGGATTGAAACAATTATCACTGGTTCATAATCAAAAGCGTTTCTAGTTACAATTAACAAGAATCCCTATTAGGGATTGAAACGGTTTTGAGCCACTCGACAAACTTCTCCCAGTCTTGTTACAATTAACAAGAATCCCTATTAGGGATTGAAACTTTGGTTCATTCATTTTTCGTGGCAAAGTGTTTATAGTTACAATTAACAAGAATCCCTATTAGGGATTGAAACATCAGGACTCATATTCAATCTCGGGAAACCCCAGTTACAATTAACAAGAATCCCTATTAGGGATTGAAACAAGACTTGGTATCATAAGTTAACCGCATTTTTGCAAGGTTACAATTAACAAGAATCCCTATTAGGGATTGAAACGAGGGAGTAACTGAGATCGGAATGCGATCGCACAGTTACAATTAACAAGAATCCCTATTAGGGATTGAAACTAGTTCCCAACCATCCCAGTTGCGGGTGTAAATAGTTACAATTAACAAGAATCCCTATTAGGGATTGAAACTTCAGGAATTTCCTCTATTCTTTTTGACAAAACTTCCATGGTTACAATTAACAAGAATCCCTATTAGGGATTGAAACTTTTCAGCCGGGGATTTTGGATCGCTCGTTCGTCTAGCGTTACAATTAACAAGAATCCCTATTAGGGATTGAAACGGATTTGAAACGCTCGACCTATGCTATTAGCAGATCGTTACAATTAACAAGAATCCCTATTAGGGATTGAAACTACTGGATTGCACCTCCAGATGATAACTCAACTTGTTACAATTAACAAGAATCCCTATTAGGGATTGAAACCTAAGGGAATTAATCCCAGTCCCGTTGGGGGAATGTTACAATTAACAAGAATCCCTATTAGGGATTGAAACTGGAGTTACTGTTTACGGAGCTGTTGCAACATCTTCAGACCCCAAGTGTTACAATTAACAAGAATCCCTATTAGGGATTGAAACAAGGATTGGGGAAATGATGGGGAAATTGCGATAGAGTTACAATTAACAAGAATCCCTATTAGGGATTGAAACAGATTAGAAGGTGAAACGAGTTACACCTATCAGGTTACAATTAACAAGAATCCCTATTAGGGATTGAAACCGGGGGATGAACGATGGCGAACTCGCCTTTCAAGGTTACAATTAACAAGAATCCCTATTAGGGATTGAAACCTTCGATAAGTTTCTCCGCTAAATTTGGTAACTGGTTACAATTAACAAGAATCCCTATTAGGGATTGAAACACTTTATTAGATTTGTCACTGCCAATAAATATTCTATTGTTACAATTAACAAGAATCCCTATTAGGGATTGAAACCAAGAAGTTCAAACAGAAAAGACTATTTACGAAGGTTACAATTAACAAGAATCCCTATTAGGGATTGAAACTCTGGAATAGACTTGGCTTCGTTGATTCTTGTTACGTTACAATTAACAAGAATCCCTATTAGGGATTGAAACGGAAGATTAACAGCAGATAGCTTTGCTGGGAGCTGCTCAGGGTTACAATTAACAAGAATCCCTATTAGGGATTGAAACTCTCTGTATATTCTATCACAGAGGATCTATAAACAGTTACAATTAACAAGAATCCCTATTAGGGATTGAAACGATAGAAATATCGCTTTCTTGCCATTCAAAATTATAAATAAGTTACAATTAACAAGAATCCCTATTAGGGATTGAAACGTGATTATGAGAAAGGGTTGAATATAACGTATTGTGATTGTTACAATTAACAAGAATCCCTATTAGGGATTGAAACCATTTGTAAATATTCCACCGTCCTGAATCCCACCGGTTACAATTAACAAGAATCCCTATTAGGGATTGAAACTTTAAAAACCTGATATTGATAGTAAGCCAGTTCGGTTACAATTAACAAGAATCCCTATTAGGGATTGAAACGTCTTGGGAGGGCTTCGCCGCACAAATTTCCGTGTTACAATTAACAAGAATCCCTATTAGGGATTGAAACGGCAAAGCTAAAATCAAAAGTCGCATTGTGAGAAGTTACAATTAACAAGAATCCCTATTAGGGATTGAAACTTGAATCAGCAATATTGCTTCAGATTGCAGCGCTGTTACAATTAACAAGAATCCCTATTAGGGATTGAAACAATGATCCAAGCTGTGAGTAAGCAGATCGAGGATGTTACAATTAACAAGAATCCCTATTAGGGATTGAAACAACTAAACAACTATTTTTAACCTTTCTTGAAGGGTTACAATTAACAAGAATCCCTATTAGGGATTGAAACCTGATCCTTGCCCACCTCCCGAAGATCCGCCTCTAATTGTTACAATTAACAAGAATCCCTATTAGGGATTGAAACCAGTACCTTCTAGACATACTTGCACAATTAGATAATTGTTACAATTAACAAGAATCCCTATTAGGGATTGAAACCCAAGAACAGTCTGGTAGCGGGTCTGCCATTCGAGTTACAATTAACAAGAATCCCTATTAGGGATTGAAACTGCACTGTAGGGGATTTTACGATCAATAATAAATGCGTTACAATTAACAAGAATCCCTATTAGGGATTGAAACAGGTTCAACGCTGGATTAGACCGATTGGTGAGAGAGTTACAATTAACAAGAATCCCTATTAGGGATTGAAACATCCGACTTAAGGATAGATACAGTTGAACTTCTAAGTTACAATTAACAAGAATCCCTATTAGGGATTGAAACGTCAAAAAGAGTTTTGATTAACTTTTCTTCTCTTGTTACAATTAACAAGAATCCCTATTAGGGATTGAAACTAAAATCATGCACACAGAAACATCGACAAAGGTTACAATTAACAAGAATCCCTATTAGGGATTGAAACCTCATCTTTATTACTATGTCTACGCAGGGCATTGTTACAATTAACAAGAATCCCTATTAGGGATTGAAACTACTCATGACCAAAGTGCTAATACTATTAATAGTGTTACAATTAACAAGAATCCCTATTAGGGATTGAAACAAATCAATTGCATTTATTAAGTCTGTTGGGCGCTCTCGCGTTACAATTAACAAGAATCCCTATTAGGGATTGAAACAAAATCTACAGACAATTCTGTGGCTATGGAAGAGTTACAATTAACAAGAATCCCTATTAGGGATTGAAACACATTCAGTTTGGGTAGAATCATAACGATCTAAAGTTACAATTAACAAGAATCCCTATTAGGGATTGAAACCACCAATTGCAACTGCTCAAACCCGCTCTGTGTAGTTACAATTAACAAGAATCCCTATTAGGGATTGAAACCAAATTTTGAAGGCAGCGAATGTTTAAGGATGTGGCGCAATGTTACAATTAACAAGAATCCCTATTAGGGATTGAAACACTTCTGATTCCTAGCAAACCTTTACCTTTATTGATACTCGTTACAATTAACAAGAATCCCTATTAGGGATTGAAACTCATTCCAGATTGCCTAGCCCATTCTGCTTGGGTCTTGTTACAATTAACAAGAATCCCTATTAGGGATTGAAACAGTATAACTGTAATACCAAAGGTAGTAAACCGAGTTACAATTAACAAGAATCCCTATTAGGGATTGAAACGCCACCTTCCGAGCGCTCTTTCGTGAATAGCTGACCAGTTACAATTAACAAGAATCCCTATTAGGGATTGAAACTTCGATAGCCGTTATTTCTAACACCTAGCAAGCGTTACAATTAACAAGAATCCCTATTAGGGATTGAAACTTAACTTCTCTCTCGGAACAGTAAGCCTTCGATGGTTACAATTAACAAGAATCCCTATTAGGGATTGAAACAACAACTCAGTCCTGAGCATGACATTAAACTACTCAAGTTACAATTAACAAGAATCCCTATTAGGGATTGAAACTTAACGAATACAAACCAAGCAAACAGCCCCTAGCGTTACAATTAACAAGAATCCCTATTAGGGATTGAAACGAAAACAGCTAATTTCTTCAGCCAACTGATTGTATTGTTACAATTAACAAGAATCCCTATTAGGGATTGAAACCCGCGCCAACGATTTCCTTTTTCATCTGTATAGTGTTACAATTAACAAGAATCCCTATTAGGGATTGAAACGAAGACCCGATAAATCTTCCACTCCGAAAACCAGGTTACAATTAACAAGAATCCCTATTAGGGATTGAAACAAGTTGAAAAGATAGTTGATTTTTGTTTTACCAGGTTACAATTAACAAGAATCCCTATTAGGGATTGAAACAAGGTTTTGAGGATAGCCGTCTATCCTCCTTCACGTTACAATTAACAAGAATCCCTATTAGGGATTGAAACAGAAGTCGCAAAACTGTCACAGATTTTTGATCGGAAAGCTGGTTACAATTAACAAGAATCCCTATTAGGGATTGAAACTTATTAGTGAGAATTTCATCTCACCAGTACCGATGGTTACAATTAACAAGAATCCCTATTAGGGATTGAAACAAAACAGACTTAACTGACTCTAAACCTTTAACTGGTTACAATTAACAAGAATCCCTATTAGGGATTGAAACAGGAAGCAGAACCTTATCATAGAGCAGGTCAGAAAGGTTACAATTAACAAGAATCCCTATTAGGGATTGAAACTCTCAGTTCGATATCGTCGATGTTGATGATCACGTTACAATTAACAAGAATCCCTATTAGGGATTGAAACTAAAATGAGACTGGGGCGAGGGACAATTCTCGAAGGTTACAATTAACAAGAATCCCTATTAGGGATTGAAACATACTATCACAAGCCTCGGAGCAAGGATAGCCATAGTTACAATTAACAAGAATCCCTATTAGGGATTGAAACATTGGCGCAGGCAACCCAGGGGAAGTCGCCAAAATCCAGAGTTACAATTAACAAGAATCCCTATTAGGGATTGAAACCCAAACTTAATCCAACTATAAATAGATTCAAGCGTTACAATTAACAAGAATCCCTATTAGGGATTGAAACACAGGGAACGGAAAACCTGGGAAATCGAGACCATAGCCATAGTTACAATTAACAAGAATCCCTATTAGGGATTGAAACAAAATAAATTTACACCTTAATTATTCAGTTTTAAGGTTACAATTAACAAGAATCCCTATTAGGGATTGAAACGCAATACCGTAACACCCCCTACAAAGGCAGAAATAACCTTGTTACAATTAACAAGAATCCCTATTAGGGATTGAAACAACCTAACATTCAAGAATTCCCCCCTCTTGGACACTGCCGAGTTACAATTAACAAGAATCCCTATTAGGGATTGAAACTTCCTCCACTAACTCTGATATCAAAATCAAGCTGTTACAATTAACAAGAATCCCTATTAGGGATTGAAACTTTCATAGCTATTAAGTAGCGCTGGCTGTAGGCTTGTTACAATTAACAAGAATCCCTATTAGGGATTGAAACCTACAGCTATTCGTTGATCTTCGACAGATAAACTACACGAAGTTACAATTAACAAGAATCCCTATTAGGGATTGAAACCGATGGGATTCAGGACGTTGGAATATTTATAAATGGTTACAATTAACAAGAATCCCTATTAGGGATTGAAACTCGAATCATAATACTGATGCCGAGTACACCTTCTCAATAGTTACAATTAACAAGAATCCCTATTAGGGATTGAAACGGGGCTATTGGTGTAGGAATGGCAGCATTGTTAAAATGTTACAATTAACAAGAATCCCTATTAGGGATTGAAACCAAGAACTCCTCGACCAATGCGGGGAGTACGTGGGTTACAATTAACAAGAATCCCTATTAGGGATTGAAACATCAAAATTTTAATCAGCGATCAACAAACTGATTGTTACAATTAACAAGAATCCCTATTAGGGATTGAAACCTCGATCTAATCTCAGACCGCACGAAGAAATTTAGTTACAATTAACAAGAATCCCTATTAGGGATTGAAACACTTGCCCTTTCATCCTCGTCGTGAATCCGCTTAGGTTACAATTAACAAGAATCCCTATTAGGGATTGAAACCTTTGATTTGCGCAGATAGAGATTTATTTAGGTTACAATTAACAAGAATCCCTATTAGGGATTGAAACAACTTTTACCCGATTGGGTATCGCCTTTACTCAAGTTACAATTAACAAGAATCCCTATTAGGGATTGAAACGTGCGGTTGCTTCGGCATCAAATTTGGTATGCAGGTTACAATTAACAAGAATCCCTATTAGGGATTGAAACCAAAAGACGAGGTAGATTTCGAAACGGCGACGGCAATTTTTGTTACAATTAACAAGAATCCCTATTAGGGATTGAAACTGGGGATTCCGACAGCAACATTTGGGCAAAGACGGGTTACAATTAACAAGAATCCCTATTAGGGATTGAAACATGGCATCAACCAATTCCTCTCGAATATTTTCATGTTACAATTAACAAGAATCCCTATTAGGGATTGAAACTTAGCTTTGTCCCAATGGGATTATACACCAGCACAGGTTACAATTAACAAGAATCCCTATTAGGGATTGAAACTGATTTGAATTTGCCTCGTTGTTTCTGCTGGTGTGTTACAATTAACAAGAATCCCTATTAGGGATTGAAACTAAGTCTGATTAGCTAACATAAAAAGGGGGTTTGTTACAATTAACAAGAATCCCTATTAGGGATTGAAACGGGGAATTTTTAGGCTAAAGTTTTTCGGAAAAACCATGTTACAATTAACAAGAATCCCTATTAGGGATTGAAACCTTTCGGGCTGTATTCTCCACTGCCATAAAATCTGTTACAATTAACAAGAATCCCTATTAGGGATTGAAACCTGACTACGTGCCGACCTGCGTTGAGGACATGGAAGTTACAATTAACAAGAATCCCTATTAGGGATTGAAACATTTTGCAATTCTCTCCAAAGAGCATTCCATTTGTCGTTACAATTAACAAGAATCCCTATTAGGGATTGAAACAAATGCTTCCGCCAGGTTGATCCAACTGTGAGAAGTTACAATTAACAAGAATCCCTATTAGGGATTGAAACCAAGAACTGGGCATCAACAACCGCAGGATTTATGTTACAATTAACAAGAATCCCTATTAGGGATTGAAACTAAAATCATGCACACAGAACCATCGACAAAGGGCTTAAGTTACAATTAACAAGAATCCCTATTAGGGATTGAAACGGGGGAATTTTCCCCCTTCCTTCAACCATGAAATGTTACAATTAACAAGAATCCCTATTAGGGATTGAAACGTCCCAAACCCGCCTTTATACAAGTTCGAGATAAGTTACAATTAACAAGAATCCCTATTAGGGATTGAAACAGTTGAAGTTAATTTTCAGCGATTGAACCTGAGAAATCGGTTACAATTAACAAGAATCCCTATTAGGGATTGAAACACAATATACCCTAAAAATGGATGATTCATATATGTTACAATTAACAAGAATCCCTATTAGGGATTGAAACGGGGTTTTGTGTTGTACTGCCCCAACTATTAATTGTTACAATTAACAAGAATCCCTATTAGGGATTGAAACAACTTATAAGATATTCTGATCGCCGATACCTGATGTTACAATTAACAAGAATCCCTATTAGGGATTGAAACACGTCCATCCAACAGGTACTAGAAGGCACCTCAGGTTACAATTAACAAGAATCCCTATTAGGGATTGAAACGAAAAAACCTCAGTGGCACAATATCCCGACAGTTGCGTTACAATTAACAAGAATCCCTATTAGGGATTGAAACCCCGACCTGTAACTCCAGAGTTACACCGCAACCAAAGTTACAATTAACAAGAATCCCTATTAGGGATTGAAACAAGTATTTCCTGTGTGTAAAATTAAGGAGTAAGTGTTACAATTAACAAGAATCCCTATTAGGGATTGAAACCAGAAAGATTGGGTGAAAGTAATTCGCGATCAGTTGTTACAATTAACAAGAATCCCTATTAGGGATTGAAACAAGATGTGGCGATTACTTACAAACTAGAAACCGGAGGTGAGGTTACAATTAACAAGAATCCCTATTAGGGATTGAAACTTGGAAGTTCGCGGGGCTTACAAAGGTGGCGGAACAGGAAATAAGTTACAATTAACAAGAATCCCTATTAGGGATTGAAACAAAATAAAGCTATTGAATTCAAAAGAAAGTATTCCCCGTTACAATTAACAAGAATCCCTATTAGGGATTGAAACGAGTCGGTGAGTGTGGGGGATGGGTCGATCATCCGTTACAATTAACAAGAATCCCTATTAGGGATTGAAACTTGAACTTCCAGCACTTTCTTGGCTAGCTCTATTGTTACAATTAACAAGAATCCCTATTAGGGATTGAAACATTTCTGTATGGAACGACAGCGATAATCTTGTCTCCGTGTTACAATTAACAAGAATCCCTATTAGGGATTGAAACTATGAAAAAGAACGTGGGTTAGATGGAAAGCCCAGTTACAATTAACAAGAATCCCTATTAGGGATTGAAACCTCTGAGAAAGTAAGCACCCAGTCCGATAGCGAGTGAGAGTTACAATTAACAAGAATCCCTATTAGGGATTGAAACGTGGATGGCTGTCGTGCCTCGCATTTGTCCCAGGTTACAATTAACAAGAATCCCTATTAGGGATTGAAACTTACAAAAATTTTTGGTAGTGTAGCGGCAGGAATGGTTACAATTAACAAGAATCCCTATTAGGGATTGAAACTTTAAGATAGTTAAAATAGCTCAATCTCTGAGCAGAGTTACAATTAACAAGAATCCCTATTAGGGATTGAAACATCTTCTTCGCGCTGGTACTCGGGTGTCATTGAACGCCAGGTTACAATTAACAAGAATCCCTATTAGGGATTGAAACAAGCCTTGTTGCCAGACTTGGTAAAGCTCTTTTGGTGTTACAATTAACAAGAATCCCTATTAGGGATTGAAACATCGTAGAGATCAATGTAAACCGCACCGGGCAACGTTACAATTAACAAGAATCCCTATTAGGGATTGAAACTTCATTTTCCCTGACGTTCATTTTTGCCGCAACAGTTACAATTAACAAGAATCCCTATTAGGGATTGAAACGGGCAATTGGAGAACAGCTTACAGCGATCGCAACGTTACAATTAACAAGAATCCCTATTAGGGATTGAAACGCGATGATTTTTTCAGAAATAATTTGACCGCCGAAGGTTACAATTAACAAGAATCCCTATTAGGGATTGAAACTGATTCCGGTTTGGAATTGCTCAAAACTGTACTCAGTTACAATTAACAAGAATCCCTATTAGGGATTGAAACGACAGTTAGATTGAGTTTATTGGCAAGATTTGTTGTTACAATTAACAAGAATCCCTATTAGGGATTGAAACTTTCTGAAAGCACTGATAATGCAGTCATCATTTAAGTTACAATTAACAAGAATCCCTATTAGGGATTGAAACAACATAAATCTTGATGATGCTAGTGGAAGCGATAGTTACAATTAACAAGAATCCCTATTAGGGATTGAAACCTCATCGTAGAAGTGGTAATAATAGGGTTTTGAGTTCATTGTTACAATTAACAAGAATCCCTATTAGGGATTGAAACCTTATCTGACAGATTAAAAGATATGGAACACAATCGTTACAATTAACAAGAATCCCTATTAGGGATTGAAACGCAGCTTCATTTATCCCTGCGATTGCTTACGAAATTATCCAAGTTACAATTAACAAGAATCCCTATTAGGGATTGAAACCGAGTGATTCTATTGCTCGTTCGATCTCATCAATTGTTACAATTAACAAGAATCCCTATTAGGGATTGAAACCAGATAGAGACAGCAAGCGACTTTATTCTGATAACGTTACAATTAACAAGAATCCCTATTAGGGATTGAAACAATGCTTTCCACGCCAACCCGAGAAACAAGCAAGGTTACAATTAACAAGAATCCCTATTAGGGATTGAAACTTAAGTCTTCCAGGAAAGTAGGAGAAACTTCCCCGTTACAATTAACAAGAATCCCTATTAGGGATTGAAACCTAAACCTCCAGCTAGAAGGGGGAAGTAAACTAAATGGTTACAATTAACAAGAATCCCTATTAGGGATTGAAACAAGAGAACTTCTCCATCGGATTGAATCATTCAATCGGGTTACAATTAACAAGAATCCCTATTAGGGATTGAAACAGCTATCGGCATTCGTCTAGGTATCTTTCTGTTCTCGTTACAATTAACAAGAATCCCTATTAGGGATTGAAACGTATCGTACACAGTCCCATCAGAATTTCCTCTTATGTTACAATTAACAAGAATCCCTATTAGGGATTGAAACGGATCGTTTACGGGGGAAAGCCTGTCTGCATTGAGTTACAATTAACAAGAATCCCTATTAGGGATTGAAACAACTTGGGACATTCGGAAGATACAGCAATATTGTTACAATTAACAAGAATCCCTATTAGGGATTGAAACGGGGAGTTGTAGCAGAGTTTATCATTTATTTATTGTTACAATTAACAAGAATCCCTATTAGGGATTGAAACATTCGATATTCATACAAGCCAGAAATATAATTAAATTCTGTTACAATTAACAAGAATCCCTATTAGGGATTGAAACTGCTCTGACAAAACCGGAACGTGATCATAAGCAGTGTTACAATTAACAAGAATCCCTATTAGGGATTGAAACACTTGAACGTGAGATAGAGCAACGCATTGAACTAGAGTTACAATTAACAAGAATCCCTATTAGGGATTGAAACATATTTATTTCGTTTAAACAAATAATGCTGCTTAGTTACAATTAACAAGAATCCCTATTAGGGATTGAAACCCTGAAGAAAAGCTAGAACAAATCCAAGATTATAGAAAGGTTACAATTAACAAGAATCCCTATTAGGGATTGAAACTACGACCAATAAAATCAGGATTAGAATCTTCAGAGTTACAATTAACAAGAATCCCTATTAGGGATTGAAACGAAAAGAACGAGAGTTTTGAACACTTTTGCAGCAGGTTACAATTAACAAGAATCCCTATTAGGGATTGAAACTTGGGTTCTGGTTTCTGGGGGATGGGTTCCCAACTGAATTCAAGTTACAATTAACAAGAATCCCTATTAGGGATTGAAACGGAAGTTTAGTAAATGCAGAACCAACGACGACAAGTTACAATTAACAAGAATCCCTATTAGGGATTGAAACCTTCGTGATATTAAAAAATACTCTTTAGATTCACAGTTACAATTAACAAGAATCCCTATTAGGGATTGAAACAAGTTTGGGGAGCGGTTTTATTCTTACAGAAAGTGTTACAATTAACAAGAATCCCTATTAGGGATTGAAACGGATAGTATCCCAAGCTTCATCCGGTACGTTATCAGGAAGGTTACAATTAACAAGAATCCCTATTAGGGATTGAAACGAGATTTTTCACGGCGAGAAATGCAGAGGCGATGGCATTTGTTACAATTAACAAGAATCCCTATTAGGGATTGAAACTTTGAATTCCCTCGGCTTCTTCTCTCGCTCTTTGGTTACAATTAACAAGAATCCCTATTAGGGATTGAAACGCCAATATTGACCAGGAATAGGAAGGGGCTGAATGTTACAATTAACAAGAATCCCTATTAGGGATTGAAACTTGGCATTCTCCATGCACAAATAACAAAATCTCCAATTGTTACAATTAACAAGAATCCCTATTAGGGATTGAAACTTGATTATCCACTCAGACAAACATTAAAACTTCTACCCAGTTACAATTAACAAGAATCCCTATTAGGGATTGAAACTTTGATAATTTTAATTATCATGGCTAATGCAAAAGTTACAATTAACAAGAATCCCTATTAGGGATTGAAACATAAAAGTGCCGACCAACTCCAGAGCGCCAGTATGTTACAATTAACAAGAATCCCTATTAGGGATTGAAACATAATGAATGTAGAGACAAGGAAAGAGGTAAAAGGTTACAATTAACAAGAATCCCTATTAGGGATTGAAACAGCTGAGGAATTAATGTGAAGACTAAACCCAGGATAGTTACAATTAACAAGAATCCCTATTAGGGATTGAAACCCTCTATGAGCTTTGCTGCAAGGTTCGGGAGCTGCCCAATGTTACAATTAACAAGAATCCCTATTAGGGATTGAAACTTGTAAATATTATGTAGATAGTTTATTAGATTCATCCATGTTACAATTAACAAGAATCCCTATTAGGGATTGAAACTTTAAAAGTTCAGTCCCATTTGGAACCCTCCTAAATAGTTACAATTAACAAGAATCCCTATTAGGGATTGAAACTGCCAAGGAATTCCCCGGCGGGTTCGTATAAACGTTACAATTAACAAGAATCCCTATTAGGGATTGAAACTTACAAATAGCTTTTAAAGCCTGATTATAAACAGTTACAATTAACAAGAATCCCTATTAGGGATTGAAACTAACGCGGGTGCTAGACTCGGGTTTCTCTGCTGAACTTTCGGTTACAATTAACAAGAATCCCTATTAGGGATTGAAACAGTGAAAAGAGATAGATTAGGGCCGCCAACACCGTTACAATTAACAAGAATCCCTATTAGGGATTGAAACAGCGTAAAATTAACGGCGGGTGAGTTTGTCAATCTTGGGTTACAATTAACAAGAATCCCTATTAGGGATTGAAACCACCGAGCATTTGGCGAATCCACCGAATAGGGGTTACAATTAACAAGAATCCCTATTAGGGATTGAAACTTATGCTTTCTTATTTGGCGATATCAATTCTTGAGTTACAATTAACAAGAATCCCTATTAGGGATTGAAACTTTGCTCCCGGTGTGAACTGCTCACCAGGCTTCCTAGTTACAATTAACAAGAATCCCTATTAGGGATTGAAACTCAATCCCTTTCAGGGATTCAAAGTTGCACAACTGTTACAATTAACAAGAATCCCTATTAGGGATTGAAACTGGGAGTTGACCAATCATTCCTAAGTCTTGAGGACAAGGTTACAATTAACAAGAATCCCTATTAGGGATTGAAACTTTGACTCGCAATTCATCTCGCCGCCAAATCGGAGTTACAATTAACAAGAATCCCTATTAGGGATTGAAACGAAAGGATTTCTTGCGGCTTTGAATCCATTCAAGGGTTACAATTAACAAGAATCCCTATTAGGGATTGAAACACTACCAGCCAAAATGACTACTAGGTAAATAATTGTTACAATTAACAAGAATCCCTATTAGGGATTGAAACGGGACTGTGTTGAGCAGGATGGTTAACCCGGGAAAGGTTACAATTAACAAGAATCCCTATTAGGGATTGAAACTTTATATTTATCATTTTAGGAACAGGCTCACCAAGTTACAATTAACAAGAATCCCTATTAGGGATTGAAACTCTTTTCAACTTGCGTGACTTCCATTATTTAATGTTACAATTAACAAGAATCCCTATTAGGGATTGAAACGAGAAAAAAGCTGATTTTGCCAGAGAAAAGTCACCGTTACAATTAACAAGAATCCCTATTAGGGATTGAAACGGTTTGATTGACGAGAATATAGGCAATTCCCAAGTTACAATTAACAAGAATCCCTATTAGGGATTGAAACAAAGACATGGTAGGGGTGATCTCTGAAACTGGACAGTTACAATTAACAAGAATCCCTATTAGGGATTGAAACATCACCCTTGTAGCGAGTCTCTCACCCTATTTTTCGGGATGGTTACAATTAACAAGAATCCCTATTAGGGATTGAAACGACTTGTTTGAGAGAGACACCGCAGGACGTAAAGTTACAATTAACAAGAATCCCTATTAGGGATTGAAACATCAATATAAGCCACTGTTTGGCAATGAATAAAGTTACAATTAACAAGAATCCCTATTAGGGATTGAAACACTCCAGTTTACTCTCTAGTAAAAAAACTTAATTTTGTTACAATTAACAAGAATCCCTATTAGGGATTGAAACAATTCAGATAGTCCAGTTCCTTCGCGGCGCTCCAGTTACAATTAACAAGAATCCCTATTAGGGATTGAAACTCAAGAATATTTGCTCCCAGTTTATTAGATCATGTTACAATTAACAAGAATCCCTATTAGGGATTGAAACAGTTTGCGGCCAGTCAATCACCCGAAGCAATCCGGTTACAATTAACAAGAATCCCTATTAGGGATTGAAACTATAGGCTATGAACGCGCGTTTATCAAACTTGGCAGTTACAATTAACAAGAATCCCTATTAGGGATTGAAACATAACCGTTGTAGCGAGATTCTTGCCCTGTTTTTGTTACAATTAACAAGAATCCCTATTAGGGATTGAAACTCAAACGAGCGCTACGACATGGGGAAACTATATTGGTTACAATTAACAAGAATCCCTATTAGGGATTGAAACAACACCAAAGTAACTAGGAGGAACGGGGAACGCTTCCCCAGTTACAATTAACAAGAATCCCTATTAGGGATTGAAACCGACAATAGCAGACGCTGAAACCCGCTCTAGACAGTTACAATTAACAAGAATCCCTATTAGGGATTGAAACGCCGTTTTGGTAAAAATCGCAAACAACCGGAAAGTTACAATTAACAAGAATCCCTATTAGGGATTGAAACGCAAGGAAACTTGACAGTAGATCGTTGCTGAACCGGTTACAATTAACAAGAATCCCTATTAGGGATTGAAACACTTGTAACTAATCGCCACATCCTGACGAACGAGTTACAATTAACAAGAATCCCTATTAGGGATTGAAACTTAGGCTTGCGTTTGCCCGCCGCCGTACCAGAAGGGTTACAATTAACAAGAATCCCTATTAGGGATTGAAACTTTTAATTGCAACTCAAAGCGATGCCAATAGATGTCTAAGGTTACAATTAACAAGAATCCCTATTAGGGATTGAAACCAACTACATTCTGAGCATCAGTTTGAACTCGAGAAGTTACAATTAACAAGAATCCCTATTAGGGATTGAAACGTGACTTCCTGTGGCGTAATCAGGAGTAAAATTAGTTACAATTAACAAGAATCCCTATTAGGGATTGAAACCCCTGAAATCCTCCCCGGTGGAACAGTTGTCGAAGTTACAATTAACAAGAATCCCTATTAGGGATTGAAACGCTAAAAAGCCAGGCACTCCCTATAACGACACGTTACAATTAACAAGAATCCCTATTAGGGATTGAAACCAGATAATTATCGGCGATCCTACTGAAAGATCTAGTTACAATTAACAAGAATCCCTATTAGGGATTGAAACTTCCCATCGAAAGTTTGATGGATCATAATCAAATGTTACAATTAACAAGAATCCCTATTAGGGATTGAAACTTTTACAACAATATCCGTAGTAGTGGAGGTTGTGGTTACAATTAACAAGAATCCCTATTAGGGATTGAAACTACTATAGTCGTGTGTAAAACGTGGAAATACGCAGTTACAATTAACAAGAATCCCTATTAGGGATTGAAACAATAACATTATACATGATTTTCAACTAAAAAGGTATCGTTACAATTAACAAGAATCCCTATTAGGGATTGAAACCGGACTCAGAAGGATTATTATGTTGGCGAATGTGGGTTACAATTAACAAGAATCCCTATTAGGGATTGAAACACGCCAAAATTACCGGGATTATATTTTTTAGCCGATTGTTACAATTAACAAGAATCCCTATTAGGGATTGAAACGGAACGCCTATCAATTCACCGCTTGATGCAATTTGTTACAATTAACAAGAATCCCTATTAGGGATTGAAACGAAATTCCAGACTCTCTGCACGCCACCCACAAACCGTTACAATTAACAAGAATCCCTATTAGGGATTGAAACTAAGTAATTCCAGAGATTTCCCGTATTGAATAAAAGTTACAATTAACAAGAATCCCTATTAGGGATTGAAACAAAATCACGATAAAACGCCTTTGACAGAATTGGGTTACAATTAACAAGAATCCCTATTAGGGATTGAAACTAAACGTTTGGCAAGTGAAGGTAAAGGCTGGGTTGGTTACAATTAACAAGAATCCCTATTAGGGATTGAAACCAGCAAGCTCTAACAGGTGGGCGCTATAGAAAGAGTTACAATTAACAAGAATCCCTATTAGGGATTGAAACGAGAATATGCCATCATATCGGAAGGAGTCCCAACAGTTACAATTAACAAGAATCCCTATTAGGGATTGAAACCAAAGCCAAAGCGGCGCAAGCCTAACCCACCTAGCTCAAAGGTTACAATTAACAAGAATCCCTATTAGGGATTGAAACGAAGTAACCCAGTATGTATACGCTAAATACATCAAAGTTACAATTAACAAGAATCCCTATTAGGGATTGAAACTCCTTACTCTTTCTTGGTCGTTGGGGAAGAAATACGGGTTACAATTAACAAGAATCCCTATTAGGGATTGAAACGGAGAGCAAGTTGAATCACTCCAACCAACGAAAAAGGTTACAATTAACAAGAATCCCTATTAGGGATTGAAACGCAGCTTCCATTAGCTTCGCTAAGATAATATCTGTTACAATTAACAAGAATCCCTATTAGGGATTGAAACCTACCGGGAGTTAAGGGAGACAAGGGCGATACCGGTGTTACAATTAACAAGAATCCCTATTAGGGATTGAAACTAAACCTAGTTTCTTCTCTAGTTTTGAACAGCAACTCATGTTACAATTAACAAGAATCCCTATTAGGGATTGAAACAAAGCAACTGGGAGGGTTAACGATACAGAAGCGAGTTACAATTAACAAGAATCCCTATTAGGGATTGAAACTTTGCTCTAGCGATCGCGGACTTTCCAATCTCAGGTTACAATTAACAAGAATCCCTATTAGGGATTGAAACAGTAGCAACCTCGTGGGAGTAGACCGCTTGGATGGTTACAATTAACAAGAATCCCTATTAGGGATTGAAACTCGTACTATTTCTTGTAAGGGAAGCGATCGCAAGTTACAATTAACAAGAATCCCTATTAGGGATTGAAACAGGGAAAATAGGAAGGCTAAAACCCTGATTCTCTGTTACAATTAACAAGAATCCCTATTAGGGATTGAAACTAAATATGCAAGTAAAGCAGTTGCATTTTCTAAGGTTACAATTAACAAGAATCCCTATTAGGGATTGAAACGAGGGAGAGTGAGGGGAAACTGTTGCAAGCAGTCCGTTACAATTAACAAGAATCCCTATTAGGGATTGAAACCCGGTAGTTCTGCCAGAGCAGAGAATCACTTCAGAAAGTTACAATTAACAAGAATCCCTATTAGGGATTGAAACTAAATTGAACGCTAAATAGAGAAAAACAGGAACTGTTACAATTAACAAGAATCCCTATTAGGGATTGAAACTCGCCAATTAGCACATCCTACTTGAAAAGGAAATTGTTACAATTAACAAGAATCCCTATTAGGGATTGAAACAACTTCCTTCTGAGTTTGTTAATAATCCTGTTGTTGTTACAATTAACAAGAATCCCTATTAGGGATTGAAACTCCATCGATAACCATTAAACTCATGCGCTTCCATGTTACAATTAACAAGAATCCCTATTAGGGATTGAAACTTGAGTATACCACTTTTAGAACCATTACACAAAATTGTTACAATTAACAAGAATCCCTATTAGGGATTGAAACGTACACCTTGCATTAGGGTATCGGGAGTATTATTCTGAGTTACAATTAACAAGAATCCCTATTAGGGATTGAAACTAAGGTTCCCTTCTACATCAAAACCAATATTTAAGTTACAATTAACAAGAATCCCTATTAGGGATTGAAACAATATCGGCATAAGGTGAGAGATCTTCCTCAGCTTCTTGTTACAATTAACAAGAATCCCTATTAGGGATTGAAACAGGGGAACTCGATAAGGTGCGATCGCAACTGTATCAGAGTTACAATTAACAAGAATCCCTATTAGGGATTGAAACAGATTGTCTAGCCAGTTAGTTTCCTTACCTATACGTTACAATTAACAAGAATCCCTATTAGGGATTGAAACTAATTATTGAACGAACTAAAGGAACTAACGAAGTGGTTACAATTAACAAGAATCCCTATTAGGGATTGAAACTGAGTTCCCCTGGCGATCGCTAAATTGTAAGATCACATCGTTACAATTAACAAGAATCCCTATTAGGGATTGAAACACAGACGAT
>NZ_LATL02000253.1 GCF_000972705.2 Limnoraphis robusta CS-951
AACAGCAAGGCAAATGCTAACTTGGTCTCATTATCGGTTCAAGTTGCACTTGAAACAAGTAGCCAAGAAGCGTGGAGTTGCAGTAATTGATGTCAACGAATCTTATACTTCAAAGACCTGTACTAAGTGCGGACACCAGCACTCAAAACTAGGTGCCTCGAAGATATTCAAATGCCCCAGTTGCGGTCACGAACATGACAGAGACTGGGGCGGCGCACGGAACATTATGATTCGTGCTTTGAGGGACGGCTCCTTTGCTCTCAACCTATCGGTTGAAGGCATTGCCATCGCGTCAGATGTGTTTGTCCACAGATGTACAGCGTAACACCGTCAGGCACTGTAAAGCAAAAGCCTATGAATACTGCTGTTGAGACTCAGTATTCCTACGCAGAGTTAGACAATAAAAAATAGGCAATAGGCGGCGGGTTGATGTAGACTGTCCCCTATTCCCTATCTCCTGTTCTCTCTTAAGGGTGTTCCCTCCAAACAAGCACCGTTGAGATTGGTTCCTAACCATTGGGTTTGTTCGACAATGGCACAGAGTAAGTTAGCCCGTTCTAAGTTAGTTCCGCGTAACACAGCGCCACTCAGGTTCGCTTCTTCTAAATCAGCTTGTGATAAATCTGCTCCCGAGAGATTGGTATTTCTCAGGTCTGCTTGTTGTAAAATAGCTTGAGATAGGCTAACACCGCGTAAATCAGCCCCTCGCAAATCGACCCCCGTTAGATCCAACGCCCCACAACTGGCCCCGGTTAAAAATGCTCCGGCAAAACTGGCTTCTCGGACATCGGCATCTAATAAAATTGCACCCCGTAAATCAGCATTTCGCAAATCAGCCCCGACTAGATTAGCGCCCGTTAAGTCTGCTCCGCGTAAATTAGCCCGAAGGTTTGCTCCTTGTAAATTGGCACCGCTTAAACTCGCACCCGTTAAGTTAGCTTGAGACAAATCTGCATCGCTTAAGTCTGCGCCTGATAAGTCCGCACCCGCTAGGTACGCATAAGTCAGTTCTTTGAGTTTTCCCCGTCTAATAGCCGTTAAATCAAGATTCATAATTTTTTCAAATCAACGTTCAATCAGGAGTTCAGAAGTCGCAGAAGTTGAGAATTTCTAAATTCCGGTTAGTCCTGAACTTGTTTATAGATCAAACCTCAACTATTTGATCTAATCTGATGTGAGGGTGAGTTGTCCTCTAACCAAACATTCGGGAGTTGGGTGGGGAGTTGAGGTAACTGCATCAAGCCAATTTCTGACAGCCGAACCACTGTCGTTAGCGACTCGACTAACTCAGGATCAAAGCGAGTCCCGCTCAGTTGTTGACATTTTTCCAATGCTTCTGACAAACTCAACGCCGGACGATTTCCCCGAGGTTGAGTTAATTCTTGAAAATAAGACACTAATCCTAAAATTCGGGCTTTGATATTAATTTCTTCACCTTTCTGACCATCGGGTTTCCCGCTACCATCCCAATGTTCTAAATGATGAGCGACAATATCTTTAACGATCGCAAGTTCAGGCATCGCTTCTAACAGTCTAGCTCCAATCACCCCCCGTTCTTGCCAAAAAGCACGGGTTGAATCATCCATTTCTTCTGGCGTTTGGGTAAATACCTCTGGGGGTGCGGAAGCTAAACCAATGCGATACAGTAATCCCGCTAGGCGTAGACGTCGTAACTTAAGAGTGGGTAAATCTAAGAGTTGACCTAAAGTTTCGCACAAAGCCGACACTTGTAAGGAAGCACAGGGGTTATCTTTGTCTCGTTGATCAACTCGTTGTACCATTCTGAGGAAAGCTTGTAATTTATTGGCATTAATATTACGGCTGACTCGTTTGGCTTTATCTTCGAGTTCTCGGAGTTCTCGGGTTTGTCGATTGACGGCGATCAGTTCTTGTTGAGAGGTTTGTAGATAAGTAACGATACGGGAAACAACACCGCTCAAGTCAGAAACGCTTGTACTCGGAGTCGCGATAATTTCTTGGTGCTGCTGTTGGAGTCGGTTGGCTAAATCTGGGTTATAGGGATGGATGCGTTGAATTAAAATTTCCGCCGCCTGACGAACTGAGTTGCTGTCAAACGTCCATAATCCGTAAAATTTGCGTTCGGTGTCAGTCGTCGGTATCCCGTGCGGGAGATATTCTTCGTCTGAAAGTTCATAACACAGAACCATAGCCGTGTAGCCCGGAGCTAAAATAATCAGATTCCACTCCCAAACCAAGTCATCGCTAGGATCTAAGTTAATCAGCGATACATTGTCGAGTTGACCTGTACGATGATTGATAAATCCGCTATCGGGTAAAGCGGCGATCGCTACATGACGGCAACATTGACCAATATCAAAGTAGCGTTCAGCTTCTTGTAGATACCACTTTCCCTCTTGAAAGGTGACTAAAACAAGGGGTTGTTGGTTCGGTTCAGGACTGGAAGTTTGTAAAATATGGTCTTCTAAAGCATGGCACAGTGCCACTAAGGTGTTTTTATAGTAAACTCCAAAGCTTGAAGGTAGTTGACCGTTGGGCAATGTCGTTTTGAGCTGGTTTAAGGTGGATTCTGGATTCATTATTCGACAGGCGATCCCGACTTTTCTTTAAATCTTAGCGAGAATTGATCCCTTGGAAGATCGGGTTTGGAAAATTTGCAATCTGATCAAGTTCAGACTGGGCTGAGTTGATTCAGCAACAGTGTAGCTCAAAAAACAATATTAAGCTGGCTTGGGCGATTTTTGATCTCATAAAAAAAAACGACGATCAGACGAGATCGCCGTGTATTGAGTCGTTTGTCGTTGAGTTCTGCTCATAATAGGGTTCTATCGGTCAACCCTGGGCCATAACAGATTGTTCGGGCCGAGCAAAAATCATCCGTCCCGCAGAAGTTTGTAAGGAACTGGTAACGATGACTCTGACTTGATCGCCAACATAGTCACTACCCGCTTCTACGACAACCATCGTTCCATCCTCTAGATAGCCAATTCCTTGAGAGGGTTCCTTGCCTTCTTTACGAATTTTTAAGTCGATGCTATCTCCGGGTAAGTAGTTAGGGCGTACCGCTTGAGTCAAATCGTTAATGTTTAATACCGGGATTTGCTGCACGGTTGCCACTTGAGAGAGGTTGTAATCGTTAGTCAGCAATGTGGCATTGATTTCTAGAGCTAATCGCACTAACTTAGCATCAACGGTTTGTACATCTTCATAGTCCGCCGGATGAATTTGAATGCGATCGGGATAGTTGTCTCGAATTTGATTTAAAATCTCTAATCCTCGGCGTCCACGCGCTCGTTTTTGGTCGTTGGCTGCATCTGCAACCAGTTGTAACTCTTGCAAAATGAAGCCAGGGACTAAGATTTGTCCTTCCAGAAAACCTGTTTCTAATAACTTTTCTACTCGACCGTCAATAATACAACTTGTATCGAGAATTTTGCTGGAAGCTGGTTTGAGTGTTCCTTCAGCCAGCAACATACTCTCTAAACTGTTGGGATTGATCAGTCGCAAAAAGGCACGTCCATGTGTATCTGCCAGGTTCACTCCGGTAAACCCTAACATCACACTGAATAACACCGCCACTAACGGCTTGATAAAACCAAATTCTCTCGGAATTGGAAACAGAAATAAGGGTGCTAGCAGTAGGTTAGCCACCAACAGCCCCACGACTAAGCCAATGGCACGAGTCAGCAGTACGTCAAGGGGCATCTGTCGGACTTGCTCTTCGAGTCGGCGGTAGGTGGTTTGAACCACTAAGCCTAGCACTCCTCCGATCAGGGCGGTGAATGCAGCCGTGACTGAGCGCAGTCCCTCGATATTGGTGACTTGCTCCAATACATTGTAAGGAAGCAGTTCAATACCATAGAAGCCCATTCCTGCGCCCGCTAGTATGAATAGAATGATAATGATTGCATCTAGCATTACTGTAAGCTAATAAAATGGATAGGGATTCCCCTATGGGAATTTTGTGTAAGTTTTCGTTCTATTATATCGTTCTATTGAATCGGACTGTTTTCCTGATTGTGTGGGGTAAACCCAACACTCAACACCCAATACCCTACACCCTAAACAGTAAAGCTTCACAGTTTTGTATCATATTCTTAACGAGCTTGCGTAGCGAACTGGCGATGAGACTTTGGCGATTTTGGTGGCAAACCCTTGTACTGTCTACTCAATACAATCCGCCTCAATTTGTAGAGGTGGTGATGTTAATGCTGGCGATCATTTTGCTGGGATTTTGGAGTCTAACGGGAGATTTGCCTTATTTAGTGCTGTGTCTGAGTTATGTCGTCGGTTCTTCTACCTCGATGTTGGTGCGACTCGCTATAGCTCCCCAAACTCGTTTTCACGTTACGCAAGTGATCGCCGTCGTGTTAATATTAATCAGCCTCTACACCTTGATCGATCTGATGCTTTCTGTGGCTCAACAATTTTGATTGCCAAAAGACTGATGTAAAATTAAACGATTCCCCATCGGATCATAAGCGTATATTTCCCGACCATGAGAAGCGGTTAAAATGTCTCCCGGTGGTGGATATCCCAGGTGAGACAACATAGCGATCGCCTCTTCTAAATTCATCACTTCCAAACACAGGCTGATTCCTGTATTCGCCTGATGTATAAACTCACTCACCTGGGTAGATTTGGGTTGAAAAATCCCGAGTTTCAAACCGGGAAGCTGAAATTCTGTATAAATCTCTGGAATAGAAGACTGAGGTTGAATGCCTAATAATTGACTATAAAACTCAACCAAAACCTGGATATCTGTCGCTGCTAGCGTGACAAAGGCATTAAAGCAGTGTACAACCATAATGGCAAAATCGCTAAATCTAACGCTTAAATTGTAAAGATGGGACGAATCTTTTTATCCGCAGGTCATGGTGGGTTTGAAAACGGTGTTCGAGATCCGGGCGTCGTTGCAGGGGGAACCACTGAAGCCCAAGAAATGATTTCAATTCGTGACTTGGTGGGGGCTGAACTGCGATCGCTTAATTTTCAAGTGTACGTGGTTCCTGATGATTTGTCTCAAGCCGAGACGATTGACTGGATTAACTCTTATTCTCGTTCGGGTGATGTGGCGTTAGAGTTGCAGACAGGTGGCTCATCTAATCCCAGTATACGAGGTGTCACGGTTTTTTATATTGCTCACAATGTCGAACGTCAAAAGGATGCACAACAGCTTTTGATGGCGTTATTGCGGCGAGTTCCTCAATTTCCCAGTCGCGGAACGAAACCGGATACTGAAACGGGGTTAGGGCGTTTAATTTTTTGTCGGTGGATTACTATTCCTTCTTTATACATTGAAATTGGTTTTTTAACTAATCCTCAAGATCGAGCTTTAATTCAATCGCGACGGCGAGATATTGCTAAAGGAATTGCTGAGGGAATACTCATCTGGATTCAAAAAGAACAGATTACTCCGGCTCCTCCCGTTCCGTCAAATGTTACAGTTTATGGTTCGATTGGGATTAAAATTAACGGTCAATCTTATGGAGAAGGGGGAATTTTAATTCAGGGAAATTCTTATATTCCTATTGATTTAGTGGATCGCCTGGGAATTAATTTAGCTCAACTGGCTCGGGCGCGTCGGGTGCGATATCGAAATATTGTTTATTTGCGAACGATTGACTTGAGAGGTTTGGGAATTTCTGTGACTTGGGATAATCCGAATCGGACAGTTGTTTTACGGTCTTTTTCCCGTGTGTATGCTGAGAAAATTGACCTAATTATGGGTAATGGAATCGCCACAGAAGTGCAATTAATTTATTTTTTGAAAGCGTCAAATCCTCTAGCTCTGTATCCATTTCCTGAGTTGGTTCATTTGTATCAAGAAGAAGCCAATATCGAAGGGGTTAATTATGATATTGCCTTTTGTCAGATGTGTTTAGAAACGGAATTTTTGCGATTTGGCGGTGAGGTGAAAGCGGCTCAAAATAATTTTGCTGGACTGGGAACGCTTGCGGGGGCGGCAGAAACGGCTTGTTTTGCGACGCCAAGATTGGGCGTCCGGGCGCATATTCAACACTTAAAAGCTTATGCCAGTACCGAACCTTTAGTACAAGAAGTTATCGACCCGAGATTTCATTTTGTTACCCGAGGAATTGCTCCTTCTGTACTGCAATTAAGTGGACGTTGGTCAGATGATTTGCAATATGGAAATCGGATTTTAGCCCTGATGCAACGTCTTTATGAAGTCTCTGGTGTGTTGTAGTGAAAAATGACTTTAACTTTTAAATCGCAAAACAATGTATTATCAATCACCAAACTGGGGATGAAATGGCGAAAAAAATCAAAAATATAGCCGTTAATTACAGCAAAAATTAGAGGTTTTTTTTGGCTGGCTGTTTTAAATCCATAAATTTTATTTACAGAGTTAAAGATCTGGTATACAATAGATGGAAACTCACAAAATGAATAATAACTATAAAAAAATCATCATCTGCAAAATCGGGATGCACAATTGAATAAAACTTCTACGAACGCCGATTTTTCAACACATAAGTTTAGATTAACCCTTTACTAGACTCATGCCGTCAATCCAACATCAGTCACCTCTCATGTGTTCTGTTCATCGAGACTCTCAACTCATCGAACAACCCGGCGGGCCTATCCCTCCTTTTTCAACGGTATATATCGAGCGTCCACCCCTAGAAAAACAAGCCAAAGAAGCCATTGAACAACCGGGGTGTTTACTGCGGATCAAAAGCCCTCGAAAAATGGGAAAAACTTCCCTAATTCTTCAGCTAAAAACTCATGCAATTGCCTTAGGATATCGGGTTGTTCATCTAGATTTTAGGCAGGTCGATTCAAGTCTTTTAACAGACTTAAACTCCTTTTTGCGGTGGTTGTGTAAAAGTCTCAGTTATCAACTCAAACTGGAATGTGAACTCGATGACTATTGGGACGAAGATATAGGCGGCAAAGTCAGTTGTACTTCCTACCTGTACAACAGTATTTTAGAACGGCTTGAAACACCGCTATTACTCATTCTCAGCGAAATAGATCGCTTATTTGAATCTCCGCAAATTTACCAAGATTTTTTACCTTTATTGCGTTCTTGGTATGAAGAAGCAAAACAAGAAGAAACCGCTCAAAAACTGAGGTTGGTTTTAACCCATTCTACAGAAATTTATGTCCCTTTAAAAATCAATCAATCTCCCTTTAACGTTGGCTTGGTTCTACAACTTCCCCGGTTTAATTTAGAACAAACTAAAGCCTTAGTTCACTGCTATGGATTCTCATCAACTCTAAGCAAAACCATTGCTGACCAACTCTACCAATGGGTAAACGGACATCCCTATTTAACCCAACTGGCTTTGTATCATCTACTCAAACAAACTGAAAGCAACTCACAGGCACCAGATATACAACTCGCTCATATAATACATGAATCCGCAACACCATCGGGAATTTATAGCGACCATTTGCGAAGTTGTTTAATCTACTTAAAAGACAATCAAGAACTCGCAAGCGCTTTTCAATACGTTGTTGAAATCGATGATGCCATTATACTCGACCCCATTATAGCCTATCGATTAGAAAGCGTCGGACTGGTAAAACTTCTCGGGAATCAGGTTATTTGTAGTTGTGAACTTTATCGTCAATACTTTAGCACCTACAAACTCGACACCATAAATGAACATCCATTAATGAACCGTCTCAGAGAACTCGAAGAAGAAAATCAAACTTTAAAACGCCTCTCCGAAACCGATGAATTAACCGGACTGGCTAATCGTCGTTGGTTTAATCGCACTATTGAACAAGAATGGCAACGGTTAGGAAATCAAGGCAACCCCCTATCACTTATTCTGATAGATATCGATCATTTTAAAGTCTATAACGATCTTTATGGTCATCCAGCAGGAGATGTTTGTTTACAAAGAGTCGCTAAAACTTTAGAAGAATGCGTTAACTATTCAACAGATTTGGTTTGTCGCTACGGAGGAGAAGAATTTGTAATTTTGCTCTCTCGGAGTAACAATCAGGGTGCGATGGAAGTCGCTCAACGTGTTCAACAACAAATAAAAGCTTTACATATGAGCGTTGAAAATCCTCGGGTGATTTGCTTTCCCGAGAACATTGTTACTGTTAGTATCGGGGTCGCTACTATTATACCTTCATCACAATTTAATTGGCTACAACTTATAGAAGCTGCTGATAAAGCTCTCTATAAATCTAAGAAAACAGGACGCAATCGTATTACTGTCAGTGAAGCATTTAACGAGTTCAATGAGTGACCGTTTTGATCAACTTGGAGGTAGTAAATAGTAGGTTGGGTTGAGGAACGAAACCCAAATGTTAGTAAATAGTAGGTGGGGTTGAGGAACGAAACCCAAATGTTAGAAGCTTCTGTATACTGTTAGTGAAGCATTTAACGAGTTCAATGAATGACCGTTTTTATCAAGTTGGGGGAAGTTTAAGAGTTGGCATAGAAACCTATGTCGAACGACAAGCCGATACTGACCTTTATCAAGCTCTAAAAGCGGGAGAATTTTGCTATGTATTCAACGCCCGTCAAATGGGAAAATCTTCCCTTTTATGTCAGACTCGTTACCGACTGCAACAGGAAAATATTCGCTCATCGTTTATAGATATTACCCGAATTGGTAGTAATGATGTTACACCCATTCAATGGTATAGAGGGATGATTTCTGAACTCTGGCGGGGATTTAATTTGCCCAAACGTGCAACTTTAAAAACTTGGTTGCAAACTCAAGAGGGTTTATCTGGCTTACAACAACTCAGCCATTTTATTGAAGATATTTTATTGTCTGAACTTTCCGAAGAAAAATTGGTTATTTTTGTCGATGAAATTGATAGCATTCTGAGTCTAAATTTTCAGGTTGATGACTTGTTTGCACTGATTCGTTTTTGCTACAACCAACGGGCTGTTAATTCCGAATATAATCGCCTGACTTTTGCTTTGTTTGGAGTCGCCACACCTTCCGATTTAATTCGGGACAAAACTCGCACCCCGTTTAATCTCGGAAAAGCGATTAATTTGGATAATTTGAGTCTGGATAAATCTACCAGTCTCTCCGAAGGATTTTCGGTGTCTACAGCAAAGGCTAAGGCAATTTTAGCGGAGGTTTTTCACTGGACAAATGGACAACCCTTTTTAACTCAAAAGTTGTGTTATCTTGTTCAAGGAAAATTAGAAGAAATCTCTATAAAAGAGCCAGAATCAGCCCTAGAATATATTAGTCCAGAGCGCTTTGTTTCGGAAATTGTGCGATCGCAGATTATTGAAAATTGGGAATTTCAAGACGAACCCGAACACCTGAGAACCATTCGCGATCGCCTGTTATACCATCGCCAGCAAGTCGGACGAATTTTAGGAATTTATCAACAAATCTTGCGGGGAGACAATATTAAATCAGATGAAAGCAGAGAACAAATTGAGTTATTGTTATCGGGGTTGGTGATTAAACAAAATAGCAGTTTGCAAGTCAGAAATCCCATTTATGGCGAAGTTTTTAACCTTCAATGGGTAAACCAACAGCTTCAGAATTTGCGACCCTATTCGCAAGCGTTTGATGCTTGGATCGCTTCGGAAAAAAACGACGAATCTCGTTTATTAAGTGGACAGGCTTTGCGAGATGCTCAAACTTGGATGCAGGGTAAAAGTCTGAGTAATTTAGATTATCAATTCTTGGCGGCTAGCGAGGAAAGCGATCGCCAAAAAACTCAGCTAGCCTACGAAGCCGAACGCGCTAAAATTATAGAAACCCAACTCAAACAAGAGCGTAAAAATGCTAGATTACAACGTTACTTGCTCGGTTCCATAAGTATAGGCTTTTTGGTCGCCGTTGGCTCGGGATTGATCGCATTTAATCAACGTCAGCAAGCCCTCCAACGGGAACAGCAAGCCACCATGCAAGAAATTCAAGCCTTAATTGACTCCTCAGAAGGACTGTTTACCTCTCAAAATCGCTTAAAGAGTTTGGCAACCGCAATTAAAGCAAAACGGCGATTAAAAAACCTCAAAACTATTCCATCCGCTCTCGATAAAAACGTGACAGAAATATTGCGTCAGACTACTTTAGGAACCACAGAATTTAATCGTTTGCTGAGTCATCAGGGTGTGGTTGTTGGAGTTGATACGAGTCCAGACGGTGAAATTATCGCCACAGGAAGTAGCGATAGAAGCATTAAACTTTGGAATCGTCACGGTCAGTTACTTAATAGTTTAGAACACGATGGTACGGTTTTCGCGTTGAGTTTTAGTCCCGATAATCAAACCCTTGTTTCTGCGACTACACTCGGTACAATTTATCTTTGGAATCCTCGGGGAAAACTGCTTAGAAAATTCTCGGCTCATCAAGGTGCAATTTGGAATGTTAGTATAAGTCCAGATGGTAAAATGTTCGCCTCAGCCAGTGGAGATACAACCGTTAAACTCTGGAATTTAGAAGGTAAACTTCTCAACACTTTTACAGGAAATTCAACTTCCATTTGGGGAGTTGCCTTCCATCCTGAGGGAAATATGATTGCCTCGGCAAGTCTGGATGGAACAGTTAAACTTTGGAGGCTGAATGGTCAACAAATTATAACTATAAAAGCCCACAAAGCACCCGTTTGGGATGTCAAATTTACTCGGTTAAAAGATGCAAACGGACAGAATAATCCGATTATTGTTTCCGCAGGTGGAGATAACACGATTAAACTCTGGACAACTGATGGCAAGTTAATTAAAACCTTAGAAGGTCATCAAGGTGAAGTCATGGAAATTGAGATGAGTTCAGACGGAAATCAAATTGCTTCTGTGAGTGGGGATAAAACGGTAAGACTCTGGACAACAGAGGGAAATCTATTAAAAACTTTTAAAGGACATCAATCTACAATTCGAGCGGTAGCATTTGCTGAAGATGATCGAACCCTGATTTCGGGTAGCGATGATAATACAATTCGTTTCTGGAAAGCAAAAAATCCCTTTTATCAAGCTTTTAGCGGAAACGCAGGAACAATTTGGCAACTCGAATTTAGTGGGGATGGTGAAACTTTAGCATCGGGAAATTCTAGTAATACGCTAAAATTATGGTCAACCGATGGGAAATTACAACAAACAATAGAGGGAAGAAGAATTAGTTTTGCATCAACTCAAAATTCTACTTCGGGTTTAGAAGATCTACGCACCATCGCAAAAACTGGCGGTACAATAGAGTTTTGGAGTTCGGGTCAACGGATCAACTCTTTCCCCGCTCATTCTAGTCAAATTTGGGATTTGTCCTGGAGTTCTGATGGTCAAATCTTAGCATCTAGCAGTGATGATAAAACCGCAAAGTTATGGAATGTAGACGGTGATTTAATTACAACTTTAATTGGACACAAAGCCAGGGTTTATAGAGTTAAATTTTCCCCCGATAATCAGACGGTTATAACATTGAGTGAAGATGGAACCGCTAAACTGTGGAAAACAGATGGTACTCTAGTGAAAACCTTAAACGGTCATAATAATTCAGCTTGGGGACTTGATATTAGCCCGGATGGTGAAATCATTGCAACAGCGAGTTTAGATGATACGGTGAAACTCTGGAAACTCGACGGTACACTCCTACAAACTTTTAAAGGAGAATGTCGGGGAATAGCTTCGGTTAATTTTAGTCCCGATGGTCAAACATTAGCAATGGGTTGTGGAGATGGTTCGGTGAAAGTGTTAAAAATAGATGGAACTGAGATAGTTAAACTGAAAATTCACGAGAGTAATGTTTGGGATGTTGCTTTCAGTCCCGACGGTGGATTTATTGCTTCTGGTGGAGAGGATCAGACTGTGATTTTATGGAATTTAGACGAAATTTTTAACTTGGATGAACTTCCTTACGCTTGCAATTTTGTTAAAGATTATCTACAAAATAGTTCGGAAGTTGAAGACAGCGATCGCACTTTATGTGATGGGGTAAATTAAAACCTCTCCCCCAATTCCTGATAGGAGAAGTAAAAACCCGGTTTCTTAGAGAAACCGGGTTTTTGGGTCAAAGCCAATTAAGCCTCTTTAAAAAATCGGACAATTTCGCGGACATGACTGAGAACTTCGCTATCGGTTGTCAGTTGAGAAATGGCATTTTCAGCATCTCTGGCTAACTTTTGATGTTCGGCTTGGTTGCTGGATTTTAACTGTTTTAAATCTGCCGAAAGTTTCTCTAAATCTCTTTCTTGAACTTCCCAACGTTTAACCTGTTGAGAAATAAATGAATTGGGATTATTCGCATCAAGTAAAGCTTCTAATTCTTTTACTTTATACTCAATAACGGCAAAGCGATCGCGAAGTTCTAAAACATCTTCTCGCGGATAAGAAAACTCTCGCCGAACCATCGCTAAACGGGCTGCTAAATATTGATAAGCACGTATCGCGGGACGCAAAACCGTTAATAACAATGCCGCACCCGAACCAATATAACCAACCACACTAATTCCAGCTAAAGCTAAGGCATAAAGTCCGACTGTAGAAATGATATGTAATCCAATGGCAACCCACAGTGAACGACGAGCAACGAGCTTAACATATTTGAGTTGTTTGTCATCAATTTTGATTGCTTTTTTGACAGAATCTTCAGCTTCAGCGAGAACTTCCTTCGCATCAAAATGAATATTCCAGGGAACAGTCACAATTAATAATAACCACCAAAATGTCGCGCCGCCAATTACCCAGTCTAAAAAATTACCTGTCGGAATGTTTAACCATTGTAAAATCCCAAAACAGAAAAGAACCAATAGAAAAAGTCCCACACCAAATCCCGCAAAATTAACTGAGTTTCTCATAGTTGAATGCTAATCAATTCAGATGTTTAAATTATGTCGAGCTGATTTCAGTTTCCAGACAATCATGTGACAGTTCTCTAAGTTTCATAGTTGTGACAATTGTACAATTGGATGCTAACCTATAAAAAATGTAGGGAGCGCAAGATTGCACAAAAAATGAATAAATATAAAGGTCATTGTGACAATTTAACAATTGGATGTTAACGTCAAAAAAACGGTTAAAAATGAATATAAACGTCAAAATAGAAATGAAAACCTCAAAACCAGGAAAAGTTTATTTGGTGGGTGCAGGATTAGGAGATGTCGCTTATCTAACTGTGCGATCGCATCAACTTTTGACCCAAGCTGAAGTCATCGTTTATGATGCTTTGGTTGATGATTCTATCTTGCAACTGATTCCAACAAATTGCCTAAAACTTGATGTCGGTAAACGAGGCGGAAAACCCAGCACTCCCCAGGCTGAAATTAATCAGCTTTTAGTCAAATATTGTCAGCAAGGAAAACAAGTTTTGCGACTCAAAGGCGGTGATCCGTTTATTTTTGGACGGACAACAGGGGAAATTCAAGCCTTAATTGCAGCCAATTGTGCCTTTGAAGTTGTTCCCGGTATTTCTTCGGCATTGGCGGCGCCGCTACTGGCTGGAATTCCCCTAACCGATGTAATGATCAGTCGTTGTTTTGCCGTATTAACCGCTCACGAACCTGAAGTAATAGACTGGAAAACGGTTGCAAAAATTGAGACGTTAGTGATTTTAATGGGAAGTCGGAATCTAATAGAAATTATCCAGCAATTACAACAAAATGGGCGATCGCCTCAAACCCCAATTGCCATTATCCGCGAAGGAGGACGTCCTCAACAACAGGTTTGGGTGGGAACTTTAAGCGATATGATTGAAAAGACAGCTAACTATTCTCTTTCCCCTTGCGTTATTGTTGTCGGAGAAGTGGTACGATTACGAAATTTCCTACAATCTCCTGTCTATTCTATGCCCAATTCTCAAAAACCTCTTTCTGCAAAAACCATTTTAGTCACTCGTGCGGAAGGACAATCGAGTAAATTTTCCCAACTGTTAACCGCAGAAGGGGCAACGGTGATCGAAATGCCTGCTTTAGTGATTGGCCCGCCTTCGAGTTGGGCGGCTTTAGATGAAGCGATCGCTCATTTTGATGCAACTTCTCCAGGTTATTTTAATTGGTTAATTCTCACGTCTGCAAATGGGGTTAATTTCTTTTTTGAACGATTGAAAACCCACCAAAAAGATACTCGCGCCCTCGCTCAAACTCAAATCGCCGTTGTGGGGAAAAAAACGGCTGACAGTTTAAAACAATACGGACTAAAACCGGATTTTATCCCCCCGGATTTTGTGGCTGATTCTTTAGTTTCTCATTTTCCTGAGTCCCTAGCGGGAAAACGAATTTTGTTTCCTAGAGTAGAAACTGGGGGGCGAGATGTGTTAGTACAGGAGTTAACCCAACAAGGTGCGGAGGTGGTGGAAGTTCCGGCTTATGAGTCTAGATGTCCTGATGCGATCGCTCCTGATGTATTAGAGGCTTTGCAACAGCATAAAATTGATGTGATTACTTTTGCGAGTTCTAAAACTGTGAAGAATTTTTGTGATTTAATTGCATCAATTGGGCAGAATCTATTAGAGGGAGTTTGTATTGCTTCTATTGGGCCGCAAACCTCGGAAACTTGTTACCGTTTGTTAGGCCGCTTGGATATTGAAGCAAAAGAATATACTTTAGAAGGGTTAACTGAGGCGATTGTTGCCTGGGAATTGGGACAGAGAACTATTCAGGGTAATTCTTAAGACCAAAAAATTGATATTCTCCCTTGGGGGTGAAACTATGAGTTTTAATCGATTTCAACAAAGTGATTTAACACAGATTTTGTTAGGGACAATAACGGTTGCGGCTATAGTGATTAGCCAGCAGCAGATTGTTGTCGCAAAATCGGCTCAAGAAGTCGCGGAAATTGCTGCATTAATTACCGTACAAATTAATAGTACCTTGGGCGATGGATCGGGTGTAATTATCGCCAAAGCTGGTCAGAAATACACGGTTTTGACGGTGAATCATGTGGTTGAAGATGCGAGTACCGATTACAGTATTCGCACCCATGACGGCGAAAATCATTTAGTTAAACAGGTGATTCGCCTACAAACTGATAACACAGAACCAGATTTAGCAATTGTTGAGTTTGAGAGTAATTCTGATTACACAGTGGCGATGTTAGGGGATTCTGAACAGGCTGTAATTGGCGCTCAAATTTATGTTTATGGATATCCGGCGACGGGAGGATTAACGGGGGCGGAACGAGAACCTGAACTCTCACCGGGATTAGTCACCAGTCGCCCAAAAAGTCGCCCAGAAGGATACAATTTGCGCTATCAAGCTGTTACTTGGAGCGGCATGAGTGGCGGCCCTGTGTTTGATGCGGCGGGGCGTGTGGTGGGTTTACACGGACAAGGGGAGTTTGGATTTGCTCAAACCAGTTCCGGTGATGTGGCACCGATTAAAACGGGATTTAATGCGGCAATTCCGATTAATTTATTTATTCGACAGTTATCAGAAACTCAATTAAAACTTGAGGATATTCAGTTCGATGACACGCCAACAACGGCGACTGATTCGACGTTATCGCTGGATAATCCTGCTGATGCGAAAACCTTCTTTTTTCGAGGTTTAACGTTTTTAGATCAGGGCTATGCTTGGGAGGCGATTGAGGATTTTAATCAAGCCTTGAAACATGATCCGAATCTCCCCGAAGCTTATTTTAATTTGGGTTTGGCTCGAACTGTATTAGCGGCTAATTTTACCTCAGAAGTGGGAACCGTTCGCGGTTCAAATCCGATTCCTGATTATACCGAAGCGATTCGTTTAAATCCTGGTTATGCTGATGCTTATTATAATCGGGGGTTGGCTTATTTAGAGCTAAAAAAGTTGGATTTGGCGATCGCAGATTTTAAACAAGCCGCCCAACTGTATCGCCAACTCGGACGAGAAGCTTCCTATCGAGATGCAGTTAATCGCATTCAGGAACTTGAAACCTCTATGTAACTAATGTAATAATTCAAATGGGAAAGAACGACAGTCTCCAGAATCTTGATTTCTGGATTTTTTTGCCTTTTTTGAAGATTTAGCTATAGTAGAATTAGAGAACGGTGAGGTGCAGTCTGTCAAATTGCAAACAGATTGTATATCATCAGATCACTGAGGATGGAATTCTACCCCAAAATTTGGAGAAAGCAGATCACTAGAGAGTCTCTAATTTTCATTTTAAACCTTTGTATAAAATCCCTTTTTTAACTCTTAGTTAGGGAAGAATAAAATTAGGAAATTTAACATGACTTCATTAACCGAAAAAACACATAAAGGAAATATTGTTGTTGTTGATGATACGCCGGATAATTTGCGATTGTTGGGTAATATTCTCAGAAATGAAGGGTATAAAGTTAGATTAATTCCCAATGGAGAGTTAGCATTATCCGGTATTGAATTATTACTACCTGATCTGATTTTACTGGATGTAATGATGCCGGATCTGAATGGTTATGAAGTGTGTCAACGCTTAAAAGCAAACAAGCACAGTCAAGATGTTCCGGTGATTTTTATTAGTGCGATAGATGACGTTTCTGATAAAGTCAGAGCCTTTGAAGCGGGAGGTGTTGATTATATTACTAAGCCTTTTCAAGTTCAAGAGGTGTTAGCCCGAGTCGAAACGCATTTGAAAATTCATTATCTCCAAAAGAATTTGCTTGAAAAAAATCAAGAGTTAGAAATCGCCGTCGAACAACTCAAAACCACTCAAAATCAACTGGTTCAGTCTGAAAAAATGGCAGCTTTGGGACAGTTAGTGGCGGGAATTGCCCATGAAATTAATACCCCTCTTGGTGCGATTCGTTCTTCTATCGAAAATATTACAGCATTCTTTAATGATAGTTTAGGAAATCTGCCAAAAGTTTTACAAACTTTGAGTCCTGAACGACAAAAAGATTTGTTTACGCTGTGTCAGCAGTCCTTAGAACAAACGGTTTCTTATTCTAACAAAGAAAAACGTCAAGCCCGACGGACTTTGACTCGTCAACTCGAAGCTTACAATATTAGCAATGCCGAGACTGTAGCTGATACACTCGTTGATCTGGGTATTTTGGAGGATTCGGCCTTTATTGCATCACTCATACAAGCTCAAGATGGGGAAAAAGTGTTAAATTTAGCCTATAAAATTTCCAGTATTCAAAGAAGTGCTAACACGATAAAAACAGCGACAGATAGAGCCGCAAAGGTTGTATTTGCCTTAAAAACTTATGCCCGATATGATCATTTAGGCAATCCGATAGAAGCGAATATTATCGAGGGCATAGAAACCATATTAACGCTCTATCAAAATTATATCAAACAAGGCATAGACGTGATCAGAGATTATCCAGATTCCTTGCCTGCAATTTTATGTTATCCTGACGAGTTAAATCAAGTCTGGACAAATCTGATTCACAACGCTTTACAAGCCATGAATTATCAAGGAACGTTGACCATTAATGTGATTAATCAAAGCGACAGGCTACTCATTCAGATTACGGATAATGGTGGGGGAATTTCTCCAGAAATTCAATCCAAAATTTTTGAGCCTTTTTTCACCACAAAACCCGCAGGTCAAGGCAGTGGACTGGGGTTAGATATTGTCAAAAAAATTATTGAAAAACATAAAGGTACAATAGAAGTCAAATCTGTTCCCGGTGAAACAACCTTTACTGTGTGTTTGCCCATTCCGAGTTAATCAAAATACTCAACTGAGGTCAGCCATTATGCCTAAACCTGTTATTTTGTGTGTGGATGATGAACCTGTCGTTTTAGATAGTTTAAAAATTCAACTCAAAAACGCTTTCCGAGATACTTATGGCTATGAAATGGCTGAAAGTTCTGATGAAGCTTGGGAGATTTTAGAGGAACTTTCGGAAGACAATACTAATGTTGTCGTGATTGTTTCGGATTGGTTAATGCCGGGAATGAAAGGGGATGAATTTTTAATTAAAGTTCATCAAAAATTCCCCAATGTTTTAAAAATCATGCTGACTGGACAAGCAGATATGGAGGCAATTCAACAGGCAATAGAGCAAGCGAATTTGTATCGATGCTTATCTAAGCCTTGGAACAGTGAAGAACTGATTGCCACCATTCAATCAGGGTTAAAGAATTATCAGCATTATCAGGATTATGAGTAGACCAGTGGTGATTTGTGTCGATGATGAAGCAACTATTTTGGAAAGCTTAAAAATTGAACTGAGAAAAGCATTAGGAAATCAATGTTTGATTGAAATTGCCGAAGGCGGAGAAGAGGCTTTAGAACTTTTAGATGAACTTGAAGAAGAAAATTCAGAAATTGCAGTGGTTTTATCCGACTATTTAATGCCGGGAATGAAGGGAGATGAACTGCTGGGAGTCATCCATGAAAGATATCCTAAAACCTTAAAAATATTGCTAACTGGAGAAGCGGATTTACCTGCTCTCGGTAATGCGATAAAATATGCAAAACTCTATCGATATATTGCGAAACCCTGGGAATCTGAGGATTTAAGATTAACAGTGGTTGAAGCAGTTAACTGTTATATTAAAGATAAAAAAATTCAAGAACAAACCTTCAAACTTCAACAAATGAACGAGGCGTTACAGCGATTAGCCGGAGAACTGCAACAAGCCAATCAAGAGTTACAGCGTTTAGCGGTTACAGATAGTTTGACTCAATTATCAAATCGTCGTCAATTTGATGAATATTTAATCCATGAATGGCTGAGAATGATGCGAGAACAGCAATTTTTATCTTTAATTTTGTGTGATGTAGACTATTTTAAAAACTATAATGATCAATATGGTCATCCGGCGGGTGATGATTGTTTACGAACGGTTGCTGATGCCATTCGTCAACAAGTTAAACGTCCCGGAGATTTAGTTGCTCGTTACGGTGGAGAAGAATTTGTGATTATTCTTCCCAATACTCAAGCTAAAGGGGCGGTTAAGGTTGCTGAAGCCATTCGACAGGAAATAAAATCTCTAAATATTCCCCATTCTCAATCTAAAATTGCCGATTGTATTACCGTGAGTTCAGGGGTTTCTACTGTGGTTCCTCATCCGAATTATTCGCCCTCTGATTTGATAGTAGCGGCAGATGAAGCACTCTATAAAGCCAAACAACAGGGACGAGATTGTGTGATTTATCAAGCTTTTCCTCTCTCTTCTCAGCCAGAATATTTAGACTTGGGTTAATTCAACTTAGCTTAAATAAGCCGATTGAATTGTAACATGACGTTGATGGAGAGTTTTTTGAAATAAATCTGTTGGTAACGCTTGTTCAATCGGCCAAACTCCGGGTTTCTGAAGTTGATTGGTGAGGATTAATTGAGCAACACTTCCGGTTCCAATTCCGGCGGCGACGGCTGTATTTTCATGGGTAAACGTTGAACAAAATTCAACAGGTTTTTGGTCTTTATAACCTTGCGCTGATGATCGGACAGCTACCCCAATTCCACTAAAATAATCGGTAACAGTTGTCATCGCATAACTGACTTGAGAAAGAAACTCAATCACTGCCGTATTTTGTAACCAACTGGGCGGCCATTGATCAGCTACCATTTTGGTTAAATGATTATAAAAGTCAGGAAAAGTGCCGAATTTAGTCACAACTGTTTTCACGTCAAAAGATTGAGCCAGGGTGAAACATTCCGGCATATCAAACCAATAGACACTGAGTTTACCATAGGGTGCGGGAAATTTAATGACTTCGCGATCGCTATAGGGTTTAACCTGTTGCCATTGGCTATTTTTCCAGACTTCAAAGGGACGCTGTAACCCGAGAAAAGTGGTTCGCATAACGGTAATTCCTGCCCCGCCCGAACCCCCAACAACATAACTCAAATGAATCGTTTCAACTTGATCTAGTTGTTCCACCCCGAGACGGACTAAACTGTTTGAAATGCCGGGAAAAATACCTGTATTAATAATAGCGGTTATTCCGTTTTTTTGAGCCGCTTCTTTATGGTTTAAAGCCTTTAAAGTAAAGCTACGATTGTCACTGACATCAATATAATTCACGCCAGCTTCGATGCACAATTCTAAAACACCTGCATCCCGATAATGAAACGGCCCCGCACAATGAATCACCAAATCAACGGATGAAATGGCTGAGATTAACTTGTTTTTATCCGCCAAATCTAATTCTAAAAACTCCATCCTTGAATCAATAAAGGGCTTTTTTTCTAAGGTCTTTCTGCCCGTAATCGTAATCTCAACCTCTGGGGTAAAATTAATGATATCTTGAGCCACACTCTGGCCGACTCTCCCTCGTCCTCCTAAAATTAAAATTCGCTTTTTCATCATTTTATCCTTGATTGATTAGAGTTTAAGTAAATGTGGGTAAAATTGCTCGTGCAGTTTGGATATTGGTTGCACAAATAACCTGATAAGTATCACAAAGTCTAAAAATAGCCTCTAAGGAAGCTAGATTTGGCCGGCGAATTAAAGGTTCTCTCAAACAAATCACTGCCTTGATATTTCCTAAGATAATTTGTACACCAATTGTATCTGACCCTCCGACTAAAAGATTGGGACGAATCACTTGTTTAACGCTCAGATTGACTTTCTGCTTTAAAATTTGAGCAACCCATTCCGGCGCTAAAATCGGTACATTCGACAAAATATCAATTTCCTTCTCTACCCAGTTTACCAACTCGGAGATTTTCGTTTCATCTGCCATGAGAATCATATATTTACGATTCGCCCTGATTCCGCTTCTGCGAATTCCCTCAACGGCGGCCTGGGTAACACGATGAATTAATTTAACCGCTAAGTGAGGACGTTTATGTTTGAGGTTTTCAATATCATCAAAGGTCATAATCGCAATCGTACCATCACTGGCCGCAATAAAATCGGCTTGACGAGAGATTGACTCCAAGAGTGCCATTTCCCCTAAGAAGTCCCCGGTTGTGCGCGTCGAGTTGTCCCGATGATCCTCGATAATACTAATTTCTCCACTGAGAATCACTCCAAAAGAAGTATCACGTCCAGTTTTGGGCATAATCTCTTGTAGGTCAAAAAACTTATGAATTGAAAAATATTCACAGATGAGTTCGACTTCTTCCGAGTAAAAATCCTTGAAAGTCTTCAAATTTAGAAATAAGTTTGCTTTCTCAGACATAAAGTCCGACCCCCGATGGCCTATTAGATATGACCCAAATCTGCAATCAAAAATCCCAAATTACAACTTATAATTAAGATTAATATAATAACTGAATCGCGCATCAATTCCAAAATTCGATGAGTCCATCACAACTGATTGCATTTCAGCCCATTGCTGCGATCGCTACAACCCCCAACGCAGCCCAACGACTACAACCGTTGTGTCAGACTTCCGATGTGACGCTGTACCTGCCTCAATCCTTGGGCGACATCCCCGGCAGCCAAACCTATCCCGACTCTCTGCGCCAACTCCTACCGCAACTCTGGTCAAGTCATCGCGCTATTATCTTCTGTCTGGCTTTAGGGGCCGTTGTCCGCCTGATTTCCCCCCTATTACAGCATAAATCCAGCGATCCGGCGGTGATTGTGGTTGACGAAAGCGGCCAGTTTGTGATTAGTGTCTGTAGTGGTCATATTGGCGGCGCGGATCAACTCGCCCAACTCGTGGCCCGTCAACTGGGCGCAACTCCTATATTAACCGGTGCCGCAAACGCTTTGAAACTCCCCGGAATTGATGTTTTAGGGGTGCCGTTTGGCTGGAAACGAGGAGCCGGAGACTGGACAGGTGTGAGTGCGGCGTTAGCCCAACAAAAAACGCTACAAGTTCAGCAAGAAGCAGGTTCTACGCTTTGGCAACAGCATCTCCCCGCAGATCATCCCTTTGATTTTACCTCAACCTCAACTCCTCAAGCCAAAATCTGGATTAGCCCCAAAGCGCGACCACTTTCCACCGATTTACCCCAAGTCCAATGGCATCCGCGAGTCCTGTGGGTGGGTGTGGGTTGTGAACGCCATACCCCCAAAATGGTGATTGAAAAGGCAATTTTAGAAGTCTTAGAGACTCATCAACTCGCTTGTGAAGCGATTGCCGGAATTGCCACGATTGATCTCAAAGCCGATGAAACCGGATTAGTGGAACTTTGTCAAGAGCGCGATTGGCCGTTACGCACGTTTGATGCCGAAGTGTTGCGTCAGGTGACGGTGCCGACGCCTTCTGATATTGTTCGTCAAGAGGTGGGAACGCCCAGTGTTGCTGAAGCTGCCGCCTTACAAGTGGCTGGAGTCGAAACGTTACTGGTGACTAAACAGATTTATCGTCATCCTCAACCCTCCGAACAGCCAAGAATCGGTCAGGCGGTAACGGTGGCCATTGCCCAAAGCCAACGAGAATATACCGGACGCAAGGGACAATTATTGCTGATTGGTATTGGCCCCGGTCAACTCAATCAAATGACTCCCGCCGCCCAAACCGCAGTGACTCAGGCGGATGTGGTGATTGGGTATTCGCTGTATTTGGAGTTAATTGCGCCGTTGTTGCGTCCAGGGCAAATTGTTGAATCCTATCCCATTACCCAAGAACGTCTTCGGGCTGAACGAGCGATTTTCTTGGCTGAATGGGGGTTAACGGTGGCGGTGGTGTCTTCGGGGGATTGTGGGATTTACGGGATGGCGGGGTTAGTGTTTGAAGAACTTCGCGCCCAAGGTTGGCAAGGGCAAACGCCAGCAGTACAAGTGTTTCCGGGGATTAGTGCGTTGCAAGCGGCCGCTTCTCGGGTGGGTGCGCCCTTGATGCACGATTTTTGCGCGATTAGTTTGAGTGATTTGTTGACGCCTTGGGAGGTGATTGAAAAGCGCTTAAAAGCGGCTGCAATGGCTGATTTTGTCTGTGCTTTATATAATCCGCGATCGCGCAGTCGTACCGAACAATTATATCAGGCTCAGGCGATTTTTTTACAGTTTCGTTCTCCACAAACTCCCGTAGCAATTGTGCGTTCTGCTTATCGAGAAGATGAACAGATTACGTTAACGACTTTAGGGCAATTAACGGAAGTTTCTGTTGATATGTTGACTACGGTTTTAATTGGCAATCAAAGTACAGCGTTTCTGGAAAATTGGATGATTACCCCGAGAGGATATTTAGGCTTTGAACAATGTTAACCTCCTAAACGTTCAGAGGAGTCAAGTGGAGTGTGAGGAAATTGTGTTGTCTTCTAATCAATCAAAAACGGTTTACAGTTCTTGAGTGGTGCGAGAAAAAACTCGATCAATTAAACCAGAAACTAGGGATAAAACAATCGAACCGAACAACGCAGGGAAAAATCCTGCAACGTCAAATCCTGGTGTAAAATATCCGACTAATGAAAGGGAAATGGCGTTAATCACCAGTAGAAATAACCCTAAAGTCAGCAAGGTTAAAGGCAGTGTAAACAGAATTAAAATCGGTTTGACAATCGCATTTACTAACCCCATAACCACAACACCAATGGCTGCGGCTTGCCAACTCGCAATGGTTAAGCCCGGTACCAGATAAGCGGTAATCCAAAGCGCAATCGCCGAAAGTACCCACGTTAGAAAGAAATTCAGCATAGGAAAGCTCAACTCTATCAGTACCTTGTAATTTTAGCAAATTCACCGATTTTTTCAGCATCTGTATCCGAGAATCGCTATGCTGGAATGAGAGACTACATTTGAATAGGAGATTTTAGGATGATTCGAGGATTCATCGCTGTTATTGCAACACTGGTGTTGTTCTGTTGGCCTTTAACGGCATGGGCTGAGGAGAACCCATCGGGTTTATTTTTTAATCATAGCCTCTTACAAGGACGGGATTTTTCTAATCAAACGCTTCCGGCGGCGGAGTTTGCTAACTCAAATTTAGAGTCTGCTACCTTTGACAATTCTCAGTTAGTTGGGTCAATTTTTAGCAAAGCGATTATGCAAAAAGTTAATATGCGGGGTGCAGATTTGACCTACGGAATGTTGGATCAGGTTGATTTTAGTGATGCGGATTTGAGTAATTCTATCTTTACAGAAGCTCTATTTTTGGGTTCGACTTTTAAAAATACAAACATCACAGGTGCAGATTTTAGCGAGGCTCTTTTAGATCGAGAACAGCTTCGACAACTGTGTAAAAGAGCCAGTGGTGTTAATCCAAAAACCGGGGTTGAAACTCGATATTCTTTGGGTTGTCGTTGATTTTTTTAATAGGATTGGAGCGGATTGTTTGGGAAATTAATGAATTGCCAATTTACCGCTCCTACCTGATAAACTCATCATATAAATATTTTAAAGAACCTTGAATAGATTTGGGTAAAACATCCAGAGTCTTGTTGATAAAGTCTTTAGTTACGTTGAGATGAATCTCCTCAAAATAAACTTGAGTAAAACTCTAAATATTGTGTCATTGCAGTCGTTTTTGAGAAGCGAAACTCATCAGGAGGGAGTTGGGGGCGAGGCTGTTTTAAGGCGTTAATAATTGCTTGAGACAGATTGTGAACGGGATCATCATCTAAGTCGAAATAAAAGCAGTCAGAAGCCCCCACTTCTCGAAATATCGGGATATCTGAACAAACTACTCGACTCGAAAAATAGAGGGCTTCTGCTAGGGGTAAACAAAACCCTTCTGTTGAAGAAGGACAAACTACTAGCTGACAATTTTGATAAAGCCAGCACAACTGTTCATCATCAATGGATGAGGTTAGAAGCACTCGATCACCCAGGGATTTTGTATGAATAAGTTCGATTAAATTCCCTGTTTCTGGGCCTGTACTTCCCACTAAAATGAGTTGAGTTGAGGGAGCGATATCTCGTTTTTCTTCTATTAGTTTAGCATAGGCTTGAATCAATAAATGTAAATTTTTATTTTTACGATGTTGAGCTACACTGAGAATAAAAGGACGGTTCTCTAAATTGAGTTTAATTGGAAGTTTGGGTTGAGTATTTTCAAAGTCAACATAGTTATAAACTACACGATTTTTGCCTTGAGCATAGACTTTGGGAAAATAGTATTGCAGTCGGTTTAGAGTCTCTTGAGAAACACAGACAATTCCATCACTATTGATCACAGCCAGGTAGGTAAAAAGCTGATTAAACAGATAATTTGGAAAGCCAAAGTTTTCGGGTTTTTCATAGGGATAAAAATCGTGAATCGTCGAAACAACAGGCACTGAAAATAAAAAGTTTAAAAAAGGAATTGGAAAGGAAAAGTGAGCAATATTGGGCTTGAGTTTATTGACGAGTTTTGGCAGTTCAAACATAAACCAGAGGTTCCGCTTCAAGGAAGTATTTTTGATCTCAATTTGTAGGACTTTTATTTTATCAGAATTGAGCTGAAAATCTTCTTCAAAATATTGTCTTTGCCAACTTCCCAAAACGAAGGTAATTTGTTCAACTTGTTCGGAAGCAGCTAAACATTTTGCTAAATTTGCAGCGCCTCGACATAAACCGGTGGGTTGAGTAAACCGACTTAATGCAGAAATAAGGATGTGCATCTGTTGTCCTCTAAAAATGTTTTTATCATCAAATTCAATTACTGATTAAGCATTAGGACTCAAGCCTTTCAAAATTCCCGTCTTAAAATTATCAACCATTTGTTCTATTGTATATTGTTTTGCTGTTATTAAAGCACCTGTTTTTAATTGTAAATAAAAATCATGATCGTTCATAACTTTGATCACAGCTTGAGCATATTCTTCTATACTATGTTCTGTCATTACACCATTGATACCTGAACTTAAATACTCAATTTCTGGACTGTGAATTGGGAGATCTGTTGTAATTACAGGGAGTCCCGCTACAAAAGCATCTAGAATAGCTAAACCCACTAAACCCGGAATTAAAAAGACATCAGCCAAAGAAAAGTAGAGTGCTTTTTCTCGCTCAAACTGAGAACCTACATAATAGATCCAAGGATATTCACTGACTATCTGTTCAAGCTGTTGACGATCCGGGCCATTTCCGAGGATAAACAGCTTAAAATTTGGAATTTTTTCGTGAATTAGTTTTCCTGAATCAATTAAAAATCTCCAATGTTTATTGGGATATAAACCCCCGCAAAATAATCCAATTTTATCCGGTTCTTCGATCTGATACTTGGCTTTTGCTTCGGCAATTTCATTGGCTGTAATACTGAGTATATCGTCTTGGAGTTGTTGAGTATCTATCGAGTTCTGTACAATTGTGATGGTATCTTTTTTGACGTTATGTTCTCTCAAATATTGAGCAGTTCCTTCTGTGTAAGCAAACCACCAATCAACCCGATTAATCACCTTTCGTTTAACCCATTCTTGAAAGTTTTCCTGTTCAGCTTGTCGATCCCAACCGTGACCCCAAAAAGCAACTTTTTTGAGTTTTAAAGCGGATAAAACTAACAAAACATAATTAATGACATGGCGGCTTGCTTGCTCAACAATGATTAAATCTGATCGTTGAATTTCTTTCCATAAAGGTTGATACAATATTTTACCTTTAAACAACCAATAATTCTTAACTTTGAGTCCGACTTCTGAATTTAATTCAACATTATCTGATTTTTGTAGTTCGGCTTGACTCGGATCTCCATAAGCGACTCTCAATTTAATTCCTTCTGAGTCAAGAGCTTGATACAGTTTCTCAAAGAAAGAAACTCGATATTGTTTGACTAAGGTTTGAACAATTAAAACTTGTTTCATAAAAAGATTTCAAAAGGAGATTGATGAACTTAGATATGATTAAAAATAACGTCAGCGAACTTTTCGGCTGAGTTCTGTTCAGCAAATTTTTTCATTAGAGTGCGATCGCATAATACGGTCTCGGGTTCTTGTAAAAATCGAGTTAAACCTTTAGCAATTTCACTGGGTTGTGTTGAGTCAAGCGTTAAACCGAGATGATAGTCTTGAACAAGTTTTCCCATTAAACCATAATTTGAACTGAGAACAGGTTTCTGAGCTGCTGCTGCTAAGACTAGAGTTCCGCTCATTCCAATATGTTTCTGATGAGGAGATAGAATAACATCAGCTAAGTGAAAATAACAATGAACATCCTGTTCAGAAACAAACTCAAATTTACAAATAATCTCTACAGGCTTTGTTTGAGAGAGCTGTGCAATTTTAGATTTTACGGCATCACGATCCTGGGGAATAATCTGTCCAACTAAAACTAAACAGAATTGGTGACAAAGGTGATCGGGGAGCAAATTAACTGCATCTAGAAGCTGATAAATTCCTCGACGTTCTCCCAAACTTCCGAGTAATAAAAAACTTTTTTTATCCGGTTTTAGATTCAAATCTTCTTTGATTTTTTCTAGATTTAGATCCGATAAATTGTAAGTTTTAACCGGATCAGGCATATAGACTGCTGTTGCTCTATTATTATTTTGATTCAAATTATTCACAACAAACGGATCGAGTACAAATAATGTTTTAACTTGAGGTTGTTGCATGACGCGAGTTAGGATTAGTTTTTCTCGGAAATGTTGAATTCGTTCTTTTTGACTGCGTTGATCATCAGAAAAATTCACGTAATGAAAGGAAGGTCGATAATAAATTCCAGATACAGGACAAGGTAACTTATAACCTTCTAAGGCTAGAGGTAGCAGGTAGCGATCCGCGATCATCATCAAACCTTGAGTTGCTTCTAAAGATTTTGCATATCGACATAATAACCGAAATTCCTGGAAATCTCGAACAAAACGCCCAATTTTAGACTGAGTTGACTTTAAAATTTCCTCTTCTTCCGGTTTTATCGTAATAAATTCTAAATTTTTATTCGGAAGTTGGGAAGCTAGATTAACGACTTCTTGATGTTTAGAAATAAATTCATTCAAGACAATAATACAAAGCTGATATTTGAGATTTTTTAGGGCAATAAATTCAATTAAATATTGCAGATAGTTTGCATAATGCCCGGTTGAGACTAAATTCAAAATTAGGATTTTTTTGGAATGATTTTTTAAGTTTGATGATCGGCTATCCATAAGTTATACGTTGATAAAATTAATGCTTCTTAGAATTCATTAAACGCTCATAATAGTGATCAATAGAAATTGCCTTCTTTGACCAAATTTGTTGTCGAGCAAATTCATAACCTTGTTGACCCATCTCCCATCGTTTTTGAGGATGTTTATACATCAATTCAATCGCTAAAGCTAATTCGGCTACAGTTTCACTCGGTTGAGTTACAGAAACTTTAATTCCTGCTGTATCGGGAACTAAATCTCCTGCACCTTGATGGTTGAGAACAATAACAGGTAAAGCATAAGCCATTGCTTCAACTAATTGTGAACCAAATGAGTCTCTTAAACTTGTAAATAAGAAAACATCATTGGTTAAATATTCCTGTTTAACTTCTGTCCAAGAGATTTGACCTTTCACCTCAACTTTGCTTTCAAGTTGTAAATCCTTCAGCCATTGTGGAATATATTTATCAAGAGAACCCCCTCCAACAATTGTTAATTGAATAGGGATTTCTGAGTTAACTTTTGCAAGAGCTTCTAGGGCTAATAGTAACCCTTTTCTATGAAATAAACGACCGACCCAAAGTAACTTGAAAGGCTGAGTTTGACTTCGATTGGGCGGTGAATCAGGAAAATAGTTTTCTTCTAATCCAGTATCTAGAAACAATTCAACCCAAGATGCACCCAAACGTTTCGCTAAATGGGCGGTATCTTGATTTGTTGCTAAGATTAAATCTGCATGGCTAACCGTTTGACGCGCAATTAAATTCAAAGGAAGTAATTGAGTATTAGCAAAAGAACGAAACGCTTCACTTCGCCATTGATCTAAAAAGTAACTTTTGAAAGCTGGTGGTGCAATTTGTCCCCCTCCAACCGGCCCAAATATAAACGGTTTATTGAGACGCCAAAGCTCAGAACCCGCCGTTAAACTACCCCAAGTCACATGATGAATCAGATCAAAATTGTGCTTTTCATTCAGTTTTAAGGCAACTGTATAAGCTTGTCTTTGCCAAATTAAGTAATGAAGATAAACTCCGATTTTTCCCTTCAAATAAGGTTTGAAACGGTTAGGGATATCAACTGGAAAAAAGTGTAAATTTGGCAGGGGTTGAGTCGCTAAGACTTCTTCCCAAGCCGCTTGACTTTCCGCATGAGAACGAGTTAAAACCCAAACTTCGTGACCCAATTGTGCCAAATACCAAGCCCAATTCCAACCAAAACCGAGTTCTGAACCTTTATTCGGTTGACAGGCATAAGCTGAAAGTAAAATATTTTTCATGGGGTGCTATTTGGATGCACTGACTCTGTTTTAGCATACTTTTGTTTGAAGGTAATAATATTGTGAAAATCTTTAAAATGACTTCTTAACCATTCTTCATCTTTGCTCCACCATTGAAACTTTAGTAAAAATTTAATCGTTTCTTCATCAAATCGGTATCGGATTAGTTTGGCTGGAACTCCTCCAACAATTGCATAAGGTGGAACGTCCTTATTGACAACAGCTCCGGCTGCAATGACAGATCCATCTCCAATTGTTACACCATCTAAAATGGTTACATTTGCTCCAATCCAAACATCATTTCCAATGTTTATTTCTTTTCTTTCTTCAAAATAATTTTGCTCAGAAAATGTAATTCCTCCTTGCTTTAAAGTTGAGTAGAAAATGGGATGAGTAGATACAAAATCTTGGGTTGGATGAATTCCAAAACCGATGATACAGTTGATACCAATACAACAAAACTTACCAATATTAACTCTAGAAATACGAGTATTGGATAAAATATAAGTGTAAGAGCCAATATCAGAATTTAAAAGGGTAACATTTTCATAGAGTTTAACGTTATTTCCAACTGTAGTGTTATTGAGTTTTGAGTAATATCCCTGTTCTAAATCTTTGTATTTGAGTTTGTTTTTCCACCAATTCACGAGATAGGACAAATAATCAGTTAAGGGATTTTTAGTGGCTGATTTTAAAATTTTAATCCATATTAACATCAAAAAAACTCCTTTGATTTCATAAAAACAATAATTTAGGAACTCCAAAAATTGTTCAACTTTCGTTGAAATCGGTTCAAAAAGCTGGGCGAAAAACGAGTTTCTTGAGTCCATTCGTCAGCTTCCCAATTTTGTAACAGATAGGGAGGATGAGATAAGGGAAAACCCATTGCTTGTACGGGCATATTAGCATAAGAAATCTTTTTAGCCTCGGCTGTTGTATTTGAAGAATATGATAAACTAAAACCAAGATTAGAAACTAAATTTACACTGGGCATAATCCCCAAACCACTCTGAACCCAACAGGAAAATAACCATCGATAAAACCAACTATTTTTTTTCCCTTCATAAGTCGCTTGAAACAGTCGCCGCCAATAATTAACGGCTCGGCTATTATTTGAAAGTTTATGATCAAGAAAATTACTCTCTCTAAAAGTCGGCCAAAGCTTCATCTCAAAGTCGAAATATTGCCAAGCTCGTCGCCAAGTCGCCCACCCCCAACAGTCGTGAAAACCTGAATAATAATAGCTGTATTCACTGCGTTGATGTCCGAATTGAAAGTTTGTTCCTGCTATTGACATGACTCGTTGATCTTGCTGATAATAGTCTAGGAGTTCTTCACAGTAATCAAAAAAACTAGGATGCGGTAAACAGTCATCTTCTAAAACAATAGCTGATTCTACAGTTTCAAAGACCCAATTTAAACCACTTGAAACTCGCTTGGCACAGCCTAAATTAATATCAGAATAGTTTTTTAATACCTCACAGTTCCAGTCTACACAATCAATAATAGCCCGAGTTTGTTGACATTTTTCAGCTTCTTCTGGTCGGTCAGACCGAGAGCCATCTGCCACAACGAGCAATATTGGGGGCTGGGCTTGACGAATGACCTCAAATACTTTTGCGGTTAATTCGGGTCGGTTAAAAATCAGAAAAACAACTGGAGTTTTCATTTTTATTGTCTCTCAATATAATCCGTTAATTAATGAACACTTATTCGCTTGTTTTTTCCAAATTTAATATTAATTTATTACCTCAAACCATACCATTTTTTTAATAATGTTTATTAATTTCTTTAGAAACATCTCCTAAAACACTATCATCAGGAGTAATAACAGCACCACGTTTCTGATTTCCCCAGACTCGCCCAGAAACTCTTGCAACAAAAGCTTCGGGAACTTGATGTTGATATCCTTTTTAGAGAATACCCGGAGTTTTTCAGAAAAACTTTGAGTGGTTTTTAATAGATATCATGCTGATTTATCCTCCAATAATAAGCTTTAAATTTAGACTGTTTTTTCTTGTTATATTAATTTTGAATAAATCTCCACTAATTGATCGTTCAGTTTATTAATCTCATAATTTTCTTCTACAAAGGCTCGACCAGATTGACCCATTTCTAACCATTTTTCTGGATTTTTGAGCAAAAAGCTTAATTTTTCTGCTAAAGCATCAACATCTTTTTCTGGGACTAAAAAACCTGATTTTCCATCTAAAACACCATCGGGAATTCCATTGTGAATTGTTGATAAAACAGGTAAACCCATTGCTTGAGCCTCTTGTAAAACTAAACCCTGACCTTCTTTGTCTCCATCGGTAGCCGTCACACTAGAAAGAATAAAAAGATGAGAGTCTGTATATAGCTGACGAACTTCTTCTTGAGTCATCCATCCTAATATTTTAACATTTTCAGAAACATTTAGTTCTCTAATGAGTTGTTCAAGAGACTCTCGTAAACCTCCATCCCCAACAATACGATAAATTAAGTTGGGATATTCTTTTAAAACTTGAGCTACAGCTCTAATTGAATATTCAATTCCTTTTTTTTCAACTAATCGAGCTACCGTAATAATTTTAACAGGTTCATTGGCTTGTAGATAACGGGCTTTAAACTGATAAAGCGATAAATTTAATCCCATCGGAAGTTTAACAATTTTCTCCGGGGGACATCCTAAAGCAATCGCTCGCTCCGCCGTAAAATTTGAATTGACAGTAAATTTATCGCCCAATTTGAAAAGTTTTTTATACGTTCCTCCCCTTGAATACCAAACAGGTGAGTTAACATCCGCCCCATGAAATGAAGTAATTAATCGTCCTTGAATGGCTCCAATTTCCCGTAGAGTTACACCTTTTTGACCGAGTTGACCAAAGTGACAGTGAATAATATCATAAGGCTTTTTTCCGATCATGGGAATAGCGGCATAAAGTAATCGCAATGAATAGGCCTCTTGTTTATATTGAAAAACATTTAATGAGCGTAACAAAACAGGGGGATTTTTCGGGAAATTTTTGAGGAATAATCCTAAACCTTTCAAGACAGCTTTTGTTCGAGGATGACTCCAACGGGGGCGATAGTAAGTCCGATTAGACAACTGATATTTTTCGACATCAGCATGAAATTTATCTTGATCTTGAGGAGAATCTGCATAAATATCGACTTGATGTCCACGCTCAATTAAACCTGTAATTTGATTAAGAATAAAGGTTTCAGATAAGGAAGGAAATGTTCCGACGATAAAGGCAATTTTCATATGTTTACTCTCAACTCCATCCTAAAAGTTTATTTGATGAGATAGTCTTTTCCAATCGCTTTGAGAAAACGAATCGCCGTCGGAACAGGACTATAATGTTCAATAGCCCAACTCCTACCATTCGTGGAAATTTCGGCTAAAATTTGTGCGTCTTCTATTAGACGTTGAACGGTTTCTTTTACATTTTTTAAATCAATGCCAATATAGTGTTTCCAGTTGATTGGCATCACAGGTAATAAAAAGTTATTTTGCTCAAAGTCAACATGAAAAGTCACACATCCGGCAGCTAAAGATTCCCACAATCTCCAACTATCCCACTGTACAATGATTCGGAGTCTAGAATCAACTTTACAAATCATTTCTTCACCTAATAAATGCGTCAAGGTTCGACTGAATAAATGGTTAGGGTTTTTGGGAAAAGCCGGAACAAATGTTCCTCCAAAAGCAGCACAAGCGACTGATGATTTTAAGCGTTGATAATAGGAAGGATAATGACGTCTTCCACTTTGAGTCCATTGTAAGTGATCTTCAGCACTCAAAGAACTGGTGTCAGACTGATCAATCGTTTCGTCTAAAGGTAAAATTTGATGAAGACCATTTTCAATTAACAGGCTTTTAACGGTATCTCGCAGAGAGTGCTTCACTCTAAAATTATAGAGTAATGTTTTGTTTCTCTGAGAAAAATCGGGTTGTTCATGAGTCATTTTAATAATCCGGTTAGATAACCCAAAAGCCCAAGGATAAAAGTTTTTTGGGTATTTTAGTTGTTGGTGATAATGACACTTAAAAATATAGTCAAATTTTCTAAATTCATCGTGAAAAGATGGAGTTCTTAAGCCATCTGAATCATCGAAATATACCGTTATGTACTTGCGTTTGGGATGAAATAAATTTTCAGGAATGGGATAACCATAGTCAAACCAACGACCACTAATAATTGCAACCTGACATTCATTGGCTGTAATCTCGGGGTGATGGCACAGGAGAAACCTATCCTCTTGAAGGGATGTTTTCCAATAGTTAACATTCCCATAAAAAGGAATTCCTAATTGTTGTAAACCTTCCGCTAAACAAACAATAGGATGTTGATAAGCCGCTTTTTCGGGTGGCCCTTGAGGAAGACAATAGAAGAAGATTTTTTCTGGATAATCCGGGTGCATCTTTTTCCTAAATGGAATAATTAAATTTTCTCATATTTTCAGCACAAATCAATTCGATTTTGCTTAAATTATCTTTTCCAAAGAAATCTTGCCATTTTACATTTTGATCTCCTCGTCCTTGAAACTGAATATTAACTTTATCAGCAATATCATTGACAGGCTTTAGACCTAACTGTTGAGCGAGTTTTTCAATTTGACTAACTTTATCTTTGAGAAAGTCTTCATAACGAATTAAAATCATCTTTTCGGAGTGATTGTCGTAAACATCAGTCATATAATTCCATCGATAAGCCATTCTTTCAATATAGTTTAAACCTGGAAGATTTAACCCAACATTATTGACAATTAACTGCCAAGCTTGACTTATTTTTTTGCCCTGTTCAGGTTGAATTTCATCGAGATTTCCGGGTAAATTTAAGCGATTCAAAATACTTCTAATATTATCTCGGGGATCACGAATAATAAAAACAAATTTGGCTTGCGGAAAATAGTTAATTAACTCCTGATAAAACAGGGTGAGATTAGGTTCTTTGATAATCGCTTTAGAAAAATAGAGTTTGTGACGTTGAATATATGTATTAAACGATAGTTTCCCTAAAAGGACATGATGATAAATTGGGTAATCAACTTCTTGGGTAATATCAATTGTCACTGATAAGCCTGTATTTTCAGCGAGTAAAGCAGCAATTGCTGAAGTTCCAGACTTTTGATTTCCTAACACCAGAATAGGATGAGGATGAACTGGAGTCGTTAATTTTTTTAATTCCCCCTCCACTTGATAACGAAAACTTCGTATTTTCTGATAGAACGGTTGAATAGAACTCGGAATAAACTGATTGAGTTTAGACATTTTTTATCCCACCTTTTTAGGCTTATGTCGCAACTCATTGAGTAGTTGCAACACTTGTTTTAAGGTCTGTCTGCCATTCGGTAAAATACACCAGCACGACAGATAGAATAAAGCATATAATGCACAATGAAGGGCAATTTCAACAAAAGGATTAATACTCCAAGATATTGCTTGACGAACGAACCAAAGCAGTCCTCCTGCAACGAAAGAAGCAACGGCAGGTTTCCATAAAATCTTCATCAGAAATCCTGGGGTCAACGGAGAAGACTGAAAGCAATAAACAATCCCCGGATAACGCAAACCACAGAAGGTAATACTGGCTGCAATTGCTACCCCCAAAGCACCCCAACGCACCCCAATTAAAAATGCAATCACCGTGATTACGGAAGCAAATATATTCCAGTGAAATTGACGATCCGCTCGTCCCATTGAGATAAACACCCAGGCAGTGGCGACGTTAAAGGTACTAATAAAAGCGACAGGTGAAAGGACTCTAAATAAAATGATCGCCTCACTCCATTGAGATCCTAACAAATTGATGATCAAATTATCAGCATCCACCGCCATATAGACTGAAATAGGCATTCCGAGCAAGACCATCACTTCAACGGCTTTGCCATAGTAAGATCGATATCGTTCGGGATCAGACTGGACACTGCACAAACCCGGTAAAGCCACCGTTGAAAGCGGAAAATTAATCTGTTGTAGCGGTAAAACCAACAATTTGTAAGCTTGGGCGTAGAGTCCCAATTGATCCGCACCCCAAAACTTTCCAATTAGTAAATTATCGAGATTACGAGTAAAATAATTAACAACTGTAAAACCCGTGTTCCATCCCCCAAACGCTAACATCGGAGCAATCTCTGAGTCAAACTTCGGCCATCCCGGACGCCAACCACAACTCACCCAGACTCCAATACAATTAATAATTGTCATCGCCAATTGCATGGCGACTAACGCCCAATAACCTGTACCCAAAATTGCCAGCGTCAGGGCGATACTAATGCTACTAATCATCGAGATAATATCAATCACCGCTAACGCACCCAAACGCATTTGTCGCTTCAGCAACGCTTGATGTTGAACAGTTAGTCCGCCGAAGATAAAACCACTTCCCAGCACTAACGTAATCAAAATTAAACGCGGTTCGCCGTAAAACCAAGCAATCACAGGCGCTAAAGCCACAGTCAGCAACATAATTGCACTGCTGATTCCAACATTGATCCAAAATAGGGTACTGACTTGAGTCTGGGTAATCTGTTCTCGTTGCATCGTCGCCATTGACAAGCCTAAGTCCTTAAAAATGGAAATAAAGCCTGTAATAACTGTCACCATCCCGATTAAACCATAATCTTCGGGTTCAAGAAGACGAGCAAGAACAACGATTGACCCAAATTGCATGATTAACTTGCTAACTTGAGCCAAAATGGTGATCGCACCCCCACGAATCGAACGCCCTCTGAGATCGGCTTTGAGATGATCAGTACGAAAGAATCGTTCCGGATCGGTGCTAGCAGGAGTTTTGGGTTTGGACTCCGGCAAAATGATACCTCTTATCCCGCTACTATTGCTGTCAATACTATATCACGATGTCTTGAGTTGACTTGTTTTTTTAACTTAGACATAATAAACAGAGTATGACTTTTCTGTGAAGTTTTTTGTTAAGATACTTTACACAATCAAACCATGATGATCATCACTCTAAAATATGGACAGCTTGGCAATCGATTGATTTTATTTTCACATTTAATCGCATTTGCTCACGCCCATAAAATCACCTTAGCTAATCTGGCGTTTGATGAATACGCTGATTTATTTCAACCCACCAGTCGCGACTTATTTTGCCGTTATCCGCCTCATCCTTCTCAGGGGAAACCGAACCGAATTCTACGCCAATTAATCGGTCGTTGGGCTAATTCTTTCGTGATACTGATGAGTAAAATCAAAGGGTTGAATCGGGGTTTAAAGATTCTTAGAATTGATTCCCAACAGGATTGTTTACTCGATAGTGATGAGTTTCTCAGTCAATTTGATCACCAGAAAACCTACTGCATTCAAGGATTTCGCTTTCGAGATGAATCTAACTTAATCAAATATGCTGATCAGGTTAGAGACTATTTTACACCCGTTGAGCATCATCAGAACAATATTAAAACATTAATTTCAGAGATTCGATCTCAGTGTCAAATATTAGTTGGGGTGCATATTCGTCATGGCGACTATCAACAGCATCGAGGCGGTGAATTCTTTTTTACCGTTGAACAGTATGTACAAGTCATGCAGAACGTTACACAGTTATTTCCTCAACAAAAAGTCGGATTTTTAGTCTGTTCAGATTCTCAACATAACCTCAAACAGTTTGCCCCTCTAAACGTCTTCTTTGGAACGAATCATTTATTAGAAGACCTTTATGCTTTAGCCGCTTGTGACTCCTTAATTGGGCCGATGAGTACCTATTCAACATGGGCATCTTTTTATGGGAAAGTTCCCCTGTATAGAATTTATAATCCAGAGGAAAACTTAAGTTTGAGTTTGGAACAGTTTAAAATTTATGTTCCAGGAATGGACTACAAATATCCCCAAGGTTTAACGTTGGAGACTAAGGGGTAAGTTCTCTTTCTTTTTTCAGTTCTTCGTGAATATGATTGAGTTTGACCGTGAATAACACATAATAAAACCAGACAAAGTTAGCATCAAAAAGTCGGCTTTCAGTTATATTCTGAAACAGCAAATATCCCATAAAAATAGTAGGGAGTAAAGACTCTAGTCTTTTGCTTTGAGTTAATAGCATGGAACCCAAAAGAAGATTTCTAAAAAAAGACAAAATAAACAAAGATAAGCCAATATACCCTAAGTCTAGACCAATCTCAATAAAGCCATTATGAGCATGAGGCGGCTTAAACCCATTCGGTGTAATAACGCCTGCGGCGGGGTTATAAACCCCCCGCCAAGGTTGCCAAAAGTTATGGTATCCATAACCCAAAACAGGTCTTTGATTAATCGCATCAATTAGCATTGGCCAAAATTCCGTTCGTCCCGTTAAAGTTGGATCTTTACCCAAACTACTGAGAACACTCACCCAATTTTCTGTTAGTAAAATCATAATCACAATTCCCAAGACTAAAAAAAGCACAATAGCGGTAAAAGCTTGCTGAAAAGTGAGACTTTTTAAGACTCTCAGCAATCCAATCATCATCAGCATCAACATCGCCGTCACAAAAGCACCCGCAGAGTTTGCCATTTGTAAAATAAAAAACGAAAAAGCAGCCATTCCCCAAGATAACCCCGGATATTTGGGTTTATTTAAAGCATCAATCGTCCAAATTAAAACACTTAAAGCCATAATAATGGCGAGAAAATTGGGATGAATTGCAATCCCTTTCCAGCCTTTTTCATGGATTCCAATACTGGGCTTTGCCAGCGCATAAAAAGCACTTAAAAACGCAACTATTGTATGAGAGATTCGCATGAGAGACGAAATTTTTTGTAAACTGTATCGCCGACTGATATGAGCCGCTAAACTACTGAGAAACAAAATAACAAGAGTCGCTCGTAACGTCTTTTCAGTTTCATAAGCCCAAAACGTTGAACAAACGGCTAAAATTATTAAAGTTCCTAAAAACGGATCTTTTAGAATTGAGAGGGTATGCTCTAAATATTTGTGATAATATAAATGTAAAAGAATAAACGAAGAACCATAAAAAGCCATGACAATAATTCCGGTAGCAGAAGCCAAGGTAAAAACCGGATTAGACAAAACACTTAAATCAAACTTGTTGAACGGGAAAATAACCAGTTTAGGAACTAAACACAGAAAAAAGATCGTAAAAATATCTCCGAAGAGAAAACTAACTTTTTTAGAACTCGACAAATGAAAAGCCAATAACGCATAAATAATCACAACCCCTAAAATCAAAGGCAAAAAAATAGGATCAAAAAGAATCTGTTTCATAAGATTAAGATTATGCAGTTCTAGAGGAGAGACGGTGCAACTCAAGAAAAAACTAGATTAAGATATAGAAATAAAGCCTCATATATTTTGAAAAAAGATGTCTCTATGGTTAGCCTAAAGACTCCCTACAAAATGACCCGAGTGATCGTTAACCTCTCTCTAATCATACTGACAACTGTCGGGGGGCATCTAAGCGGTTCTACTCAATCCCTACCTCAACCGAGTCAAACTGTATCCGAGTCGGACAATAATCTAACTGTCCTTGAACCTGCCTACATTTTAGGAATAGGTGATTTTATTTCTGTTAAAATTTTTGACGCTGAAGATTTCAGTGGAGAAGCTCAGGTGATTGCGGATGGAACCCTACAACTCCCCTACATCAAGAGATTATACGTTCAAGGGAGTACCCTAGAGCAAGTGACTCGGATGATTGAAACAGAATATGCTCGTATCCTCAAACATCCCTTAATCACCGTTACCCTCACTAAACCTCGGCCTATAAAAATCGCCGTTTCAGGAGAAGTCTCTCGTCCGGGGTTCTACATCTTGACCCTGTTTGACCCGGAGTCCCGTCAACCTGAACTGCGTTATCCCACCCTAGCAGAAGCCATTCAAAAAGCCGGAGGAGTAACATTATCAGCCGATATCCGTCAAATTCAGCTTCGTAGACCTCAACCTTCAGGGGGTGAACAAATCATCGCCATTAATTTTTGGGAGTTTCTTCAGAATGGGGATACTCGTTCTAATATAACCCTACGAGATGGAGACACGATTATTATTCCAGCGACCACCCATTTTAATCAAGCAGAAGTTCGTCAGGTTGCCAACAGTAACTTAGCGATCTCAGCCGATGCCGCTCATAATATTATTGTCGTTGGACAAGTGAACCGTCCGGGGAACTATGTCTTAATTGGGGGCGATGCCAATACTGAAAGTCCGGGCGGATACGCCACCGTCACTTGGGCTATTCGACAAGCCGGAGGAATTACAGAACAAGCCGATATTCGTCAAATTCAACTTTATCGCATCACCCAAGCCGGAACCCAACAGATTATCCCCGTCAATTTATGGGAACTCTTGCAAACAGGCGACCTCAACAAAGACCCCTTCTTACAAGATGGAGACACCATTGTTATTCCGCAAGCAACAACTGTTGATTTAACCGAAATTACACCAATCGCTCGGGCCAGTTTTTCCCCTGCTACAATTAGGGTGAGTGTAGTCGGAGAAATTAGAAATCCCGGTGTCGGTACAATTGACGTAGCCCCAGATACAACATTGAACCAAGCCTTACTCAAAGCAGGTGGATTTAATCCCAGATCAAGCCGACAGTTCGTGGATTTGATTCGCCTCAACCCCGATGGTACAATATCTCAGCGAACGATAGCCATTGATTTTTCTGCCAGTCCGAATGAACAAAACAATCCTCTACTTCGCAATAACGACATCATTGTTGTCGAACGTTCTGGTTTAGCAAAGTTTTCAGATCGGACGAGTTTACTTCTAACTCCAACAGGTAGTTTCATCAATCAAGCCCTATCTATTTTTCGACTTCTGGAGGTTATCGAAGGGTTCCAAGATTAATTGAAATCTCAAGCTGATAGAGGCTCTTCACTTCAATTAAAAATAATTGCTATAAAAAATCAATCAAAATCATGGACACTGAACGAGATTTACAACGATTTTTAGTCCAAAATAACGGGAAGCTTAATCCCGAAATGAATCAAGGATTTTCAGGAGAAGTTCAAGATCAAGATGAAGAACGACTAGATATCGGCTGGGTCTTTGCCGTTTTCCGACGACGCTTACCAATCATGTTATTTGTAATCCTGACTCTGAGCGGGGCTTTAGGAAGTTTAATCGTTTTGAAATCTCGCCAAGTTATTCCGAAATACCAAGGAGCATTTCAACTATTAATAGAACCCGTCACGGTAGAAGGTCAGTTTGCCCAAAAATATCTATCTGCTCAAGCTGGAGGTGTAGATATTAATCGAATTCAAGTGAATAATAGTTTAGTCGATTATGAAAGTCTCATTCGAGTTTTGAAAAGTCCTAGTTTAATGGAACCTGTTGTAGAGGAAATCAAACAACGTTATCCAAATTTGAGTTCCCGTTCCTTCCTGTCTAGCCTAGAAATTGGTCGGATCATGTATGAAAAAGATTCAAAAGAAGAAGGAACAAAACTGATCAAAGTTAGCTATCAGGATTCAGACCCTGAAAAAATCCAATTTATTTTAGATCAAATTTCAGAAGCTTATTTGAATTATAGTTTACAAGAACGTTTAACCAGTATTAATCAGGGACTAGAATTTATAAATAAACAGTTACCGATGTTAGAAGCACGATATAATAATATACAAAAACAAATTAAAATATTTCGCCAAGAAGCCAATCTAATTAATCCCGACAATAAAGATCGAGAACTCGCAATTGCAGCCCGAAACCTGCAAGAACAAATCGTAAACAACCAATCCGAACTCGCCGAAAAAAGAGTTTGGGCTGAAGTTCTGCAACAACAATACGCCCAAGGAAACTATGCCGAAATTTTAGGAAATGACACAGGCTCTTATTCTTGGTTAATCAAGCAATACTACGACACCGAAGCCGAGATCATCCAAGAATCAAAGCGACTCCGTGAAGACAGTCTTCCCATGCAGCTACTACGAGAAAAGCAGCAAAAGATGCAATCACTTCTACAACAAGAAGCTCAAAAAGTTATAGACAGTACCCTCGGACGTATAGAAGCACTAGAAGCCCGAGTTAATGTCTTGCAGGAGGCTCAAAATCAACTCAACCAACGAATACAAGAACTCCCGGCTTTAGCAAACCGAGAAGCCGAATTACAACAACAACTTCTAGTCGCTTCAGAAACCCTCACAGAATTTCTTGAAAAACGAGAAGCCCTCGGTATTGACGCCGCTCAACAACAAATTCCCTGGCATCTGGTTTCCCCTCCCTCGGTATCGATAGATGACTCTGGAAAACCCATCTCAATTACCGTTAGTAGTACAAAACGTCAACTCGCGATCGCAGTCGTCTTGAGTACCTTGCTCGGAATTGGCATTGGCTTCATCATAGACGTCTTGATCACCGTATTCCACACACCCGACGAAATTAAATCAAACACTAAATTACCCGTTTTAGGCGTTATTCCCCTTTCCAAACACTTCAAAAAAGTCGCCCAAAAATCCAAAACTTTTATTCCCATCGGCTCAGTCGCCAGTTTAACCCCTGTCGTTGATCGCCACTCAGCCCCCGTCAACCCTCAAGTCCATCAATACTATACAGCTTCCCCAGTTTCAGAAGCCTTTCGCTCCCTCTATGCCAATATCTGTTTACTCAGTTCTAACAAACCCTTACGCTCTATCACCATCAGTTCAGCGACTCCAGGAGATGGTAAATCAACCATTGCTATTCATCTGGCTCAAACCGCCGCTTTTATGGGTCAGCGTGTCCTCCTGGTTGACGCAGACCTACGCAATCCCCAAATTCATCATAAACTCGGTTTACCCAATTTACGAGGCTTTCGAGATGCCATTACCAGCGATCTCAGTCTCAATGATGCCATTCAGCGATTCTCCTTCCGAGACGCTATGCGATCGCCTCAAGATGATAACCTATTCGTCCTCACCGCCGGACAAATTCCCCCCGATCCCGTACAAGTCCTCTCCGCCAAAAAAAGACAATACCTGATGGAACAATTTCGGGCATTCTTTGATTTAGTTATTTACGACACACCCGCCGTCACAGGTTTAGCAGATGCCAGTTTAATCGCCGCTCAAACCGATGGTATTATTTTAGTCGTTGGCATCAAAAAAACCAACCGTTCCGCCCTGCTAAAATCCCTAGAAGGACTCAACCTCAGTAACTCTGTTTTGGGGTTAGTCGCTAACCGCATGAGACGCTAAATGAAATTTCCCGATCCGGTTTTCCCTTTTGCTACAACATTTTAATCGGACGAATATTGCAGTCTTTTCCCTCCACTGCGATCGCCGCACAATAGTCTTCACCCAAATCTAGAGGTTGCAGCAACCAATCACAACCTGTATTATGAATCTCTAAACTCTCAGCAGACTCTAACTCCGATAACGAAATTTCCACCGCCTCTAACCCCGCTAACCCTTCCCCCGTCGCCTTCAAATACGCCTCTTTTGCTGTCCACAACTGAAAAAATCCCCTCAATTGTTCCATTCCTTGCGATGTACTCAACAGCGAATATTCCGACTCCCGAAAAAACCGCTTCGCCAGGGATAATACCTCAATAGGACGAATATATTCAACATCAATTCCCACTCGACGGTTTAATGCGATCGCCAACAATGCCTTATCCTCAGAATGAGAGACATTAAACTTAATACCCGTTGAATTTGCCTTTAAAAAAGGCTTTCCCCGTTCACTATAACTAAACTCAACTTCAGACGGTGACACCCCCAAATAACCCGCCAAAATCATTCTCAGAACCCCCCTCGCCCCGACAAACCGAACGTGATCCCGTTTTTGGCGATAACGTCTGGCTCGTTCTTGTTCATCGGGGGAAAGGACTTGCTCAAATTCCTCCAGGTGTTCACTGAGTAACCCGAACTCAGCCTGCCAAACCTCAACCCCATCCGTTGAGAGATCATACACCTTCGCAGGTCGATGCCAAATCAAATTCATCGTTTAACCTTTGAGGGTAACTGGCGTACTGTCTGGGACTGGGAAGGGAGCGTCGGTTGATACAAGGGAGCGTCTACAGCCTGTTTGCTCTGATCTATAGGTTCATCAAACCATTCAACCGCAATATCCGCATCATTAATCATTGCACCCAACAGACGCGGACGGTATTTTGTTGAGCCTTCATCCTCATCGACTTCTGTCAACTGCTCCGCTAGTTCTCCTAGCTGACCCGATAGCGTATAGCTTGGACGAGCCACTAAAATTAAACCATCCGTTGAAGGTTCAAGCGTCAAAGCATCGTTATTAGAACTCAGAGAAGGAACATCAATAATCACCATATCAAAGCGATAACGAACTTCTGCCAGTAAACGTTTCATCTCGCTCGACTCCAAAACCCTAGCCGCTTGTCGCAATGGCCCCGGACTGGGAATCACATACAAATTCTCCACATCAGGAACCAGGCGAATACAATGATTAGCATCCCCGTAGTAGCGTAAAGGTTCAGTCCCACTCAACGGTTCTGGTGCCAATCTCAAAGATTCTACCTGAGAGGGCGATCGCAAATCTCCTTCAATTAACAACGTCCGTTTTCCCGCTCTAGCTGTAGCAATTGCCAAATTATAAGCACAGAACGTTTTTCCTTCCAACTCACCCGCACTGGTAATCAGTACCACTCTAGCGGGTTTTTCTCCTATTCGTTGTAAATTGCTGCGGACTTTTTCGTAATATTCTAAATAGGGAGAATGAGGTTTGAGCAATAGAGGCATCGCCTGAGATGATCCTTCTAACATCATCACATTCGGTAATAAACCCAACAACGGCACCTCTCGTTCTTGCAATGCGCCTTTGATTTCTTCCCAAGTGTAGAACTTGCCACTGAGCATTCCCAGAACAAAAATTAACACCGCTCCCCCTAAAACCCCAGCCAGTCCACCCCCGGCTAAAATCAGCGCCATACTGATCGCTTCTGGAACTTCTACATCCTTTGCATAAGCCTCTTGAGCCACCTTTAAACTACTAACGGTTTCCGCTTCTGCTGCTTGAGAGTCCACCAACTGAGCCTTCATCTTATCATGTAAGGCTTTTTTGTAGAGGAGTTCTTGTTCGAGGCGTTGCTTTTCTAACTGTTTATTGGGGAGAGTGGCATAACTTTCTCGCAGATCAACTTCGATTTTTTTGAGATTTTCTAATTGTTGTTGGAGTGTTTCTTTTTGGGTTTGCAAGGCTGTTAAATTTTGAGCCAATAGTTGGCGAGCCGGATCGAGAGAAGAATCTACCCTAATTTGATCCGCTTGTCTTAAAGGTGCCGCGACTCCATCTCCCCCCAACACTTCAGAGGCTCGTTCTTGTAATTGTCGTTCGGCGGCTTGTTTTTGTTTAATTAAAGCGGCAACTTGGGGATGTTCATCTCGATAATCTTGACGTAAAAGCCCAAGTTGAGACTCAATTTGATACAGTTGAACCCGTAACTGCGCGATAATCGGATCAGCCGTTAGGGCTTGAGAAACATAGGCTTGATCCACATTTAATCCGAGTCTCGACTGCAAACTTTTGATTTGTGCCGTCAGCGTTTCAATCTGAATTTGTACATCTTGTTGTTGTTTTTGATTGCCAACAATTGCTTCCGGTAAAACACCACTTTCTATCGCTAGTAAGGTTGCTCCCTCCCGTTTATCATATTGTTCTAAGTCTTGTTCGGCTTGTCGCAGTTCTTTTTCGACCGGACTCAAACGGGCTGTAACCGTATCAATAATATCCCGAAGCTGCTGAGTATTAATCAAGCGACTTTGTTCAATCATCTCCGTCATCATTATATTCACAATTTCGACGGCTCGTTCCCGGTTGGGATCAGTATAATTCACTTGAATAAAACTCGGTGCATCCACTTGATTCTTCACCGTCACCTTTAAACCATCTTTCAACTGTTTTGGAGTCACCTTGGTCTTCTCCAAAACTGTTTCAATAACTCGCGGTTGCAGTAACATTCCCTCATTAAGTTGCTGTCCTCTCTCGCGAATACTTTGACCCGTTTCTGAAAAAAGTACAGGTGGATTTTGATAGGTCAATACTCCGGTTGCAGTGTAAGGGGGTTTCTCTGGTGGTTCGAGAATCATGGCTACAGCCCCCGAAACGCCCAAAACCAGTATAAAAGTCGAAAATCCCGCCCATTTATACTGGTCAAAGGCAATCAGATATCGTTTAACAATCGGTAAAGTCATAAGGAATTTTTGTCTAAATAGAACATCAAATTAAAATCTACAAAAGTGTTGTTTTAGGAATATTTTTAACGGCTTTACTCCAAGAATAAAACTGATCATCAACGGCGATTTCCACTTCCCCCACTACTATTATTCGGCCCGAATAGCTCTTCCGCCGCATTGCTAATCTCTCTAAAAAACAGGAGAAAACCGAGAATATCCCGAAACGGCTGAGTAAAGCTATTGAGGAAATAACTCAAATTAGCCGAGAAATTGCGATCAATCACGATCACATCTTCATCTTGCAACAAAATATTATCGGTGGGATTACCTTGTAACACTTGTCTACCATTGAGTGTCCGGGTGATCGCTTTACCCGCTTGGGGATCAAAACGAATTAAGGTGATTTCATCCAACTTCGCCGTCGCTAAAGGAACGTTATTGAGAATATCGACAAAGGTACTGCCATTCGGTAACGTCACCGATCCCACTGCACCGCCCGCATTACTGAGAATTCGTATCGTAATCTGTTGATTAACCAATGTTGAATTCGCGACCAAAGTTCGATCATAATCTTGTTGATCCTGAATCGACAATTGCGGTACAATTACCGAATCCCCATTCGACAGCGCCACATTCGGTAAAGCCGTTGCCTCTTTTAACGGAGAATACAAATCAACCCGATCTTGAATCACTTGACCATCAATGGTCACACGACAGACAATCACCGATCGCAAATCTGCTGTTAAAGTTGCCCCTCCCGCCGCTAAAATCGCCGCAGACACCCGTCCTAGCCCTGCTGGTAAGGTGTAAAAACCCGGTTTGACCACCGCTCCCACTATGGTTACTTCCACAGGGGTAGGCGCTGCCGCTAAACTGTAGGACTCAACTATCTCCCGTTCTGGGCCTTGAGTGGGTAAGGTTTGTTGGGTGGGAACGAAGATAATATCTCGGTCTTCTAAACGAATATCTGGGGGAGCTAAACCCGAGACGAGAGGCGTCAATAAATCAATTTCTGCGGCTAGGGTTCTCCCATCAGGTAAAGCCCGCCGCAGTTGAACTGAACGTAAATCAGCATTGGCGCGAGTCCCCCCTGCGCTTGAGAGGGCGATCGCCAGTTGAGGGGTTCCCAAAGGATAAAAACCAGGTCGGGCGACTTGTCCAGTAACAGTGACTTGTACGGGGCGCTGTGCTAAAAGTGAGACGTTGACTAGGGGATTTTTCACATACTGATTTAAGCGATCGCGAATTTCCTGTTCTATTTCTCGTAAAAATAACCCCTCTAGTCTCACCGTGCCAATTAACGGGATAATCGTTGTTCCTTCCGGGCCTATCACCGCATTCGGAATGCTTAACTCTGTTGAACGTAAACCATTGACAAAGATATCAATAAAAATTTGATCTCCAGGCCCTAAACGGTAGCGTTCAATCTGATTTTCATTACCCCGTTCAAAATAGGATACATCCACCGGAACTAAATTCGGTTCAAGGACTCGTTCTACAGGTCGGCCGCCCGGTTGTTGAAATAATCCTAAAATTTCCGGCGTATTTTGCGGTTCCACACCCTCCAAAAGTTCGATCTTGCGCTCAACAAACTCTTGCGGTAAAACACATTTATCCGGGATTTGCTGCGCTTTGCTTTGGCGAACAAAAACAACGGTATTGACTCCCCCCAATAGTACCGTTAATCCTAGAGTCCAACTCCCCGAGTAAAGACCCGCTACTGTTACTGCAATAAATCGATCAATAGAATTAACCATCTAAGCCTCCCTTGGGTACTGCAACCATAATCAAAGATTTGGTTGTACGGGGAATCGGAGACGGGGTTTGTGTTATCATACTTTTATTCTCAAAGAAGGATCTACTGGTGGTCAGCCAGAAAGTTACGCCCTAACCTGAAACAACAGGTTTTTTAGGAGAAATGATTGTCGGAGCGATGATCAGCCGGGGAATCGACAGTTAAGGTCATTGTGCCTGAAAATCGAATGCAGGATTTGGAAACATTTCCTGAGAATCTGAAACTGTAATTTTTGATTCGGTTTTAGAGGTTCAAAAAACATTTTTTAGGGAGTAAACAGTTATCACTTAGGGCGGGTTTATATCAGTTGTCAGGAGGCGCGCCCCTACAAACTGTTCATTGGTGACTGTTTAATAATTACTGTTTACTGGTGACTGGTGAGCAGAAATGCTTCTGCCATCAATGCCGCTTGAACGGTTTGACTCAGAGAACTAGCCCTATCCTCTACTTTTTCTATTTTACCTAATGGTTCAATCGGAATTAACACGTTAACTGCTACCCAAGCCGCCCGTTGCTGGGATAATTGAGCCATGCGATCCGCCATAAACCAATGACTCGCGGCTGGACTACCACCATTAGGCCAAGCGTACCATTGCATTACTGCATAGGTTTGTTTTAAACGCTGTTTTTGGTAAAGTTCACAGAGTTGATCGGAGGAACAATCTTTCCACAATAAACTTAATAACGGGTTAGCCGCTTGCGTCCAACTGCGAAAAAAATGAGTGGTAAATTTTACAGAGGATGATTCTTCTTTAGACGGTTCAACGGTTAAGCGTAGACGACGTGAAGAATCCGTTTTCCACTGTTGAAATCCGTTGATATCCATCCATTCTACTTGCGGTCTATCTTTATAATACTTCTGAACCAGCATGACTAAAATAGCCGTTTGATTATCCTGTTCAACCGTTTGAATTAACCACTCTTGACCCCGAATTTTCATCAGTTTTTGTTCGAGGGTTTTCCATCCGGCTAAATCTAAACCCTGTTTTCGGATTTGTTGCAATTGTGCTAAGGTTTGCAGTTGCGGTTGATCTGCCCAAGTCCATTTTCCCGTTAGATAACCCGGAATTGCTGCAACCATTAACAGCAAAAACAGAAAGATTAAAACAATAATTTTAGCCCATTTTTGGGGGAGTTTTTCTTTTACAACCATAGGTGATTTTTTGATTCATTCTGATGATTTTAGAGTTATTTATCTGGAAATTGATCACCGTTTAATCAGTCTCAGGTTCCGGTTCATTCGGAAAATAATTTTGTACCCAATTAATCAACACAACCAATAAACCCAACATCAAAGCTGAATAAAGATCACCCCCCCAACTATCATGCAGCCAGTGAAATAATCCATTTTGACCCGTACCATGAAACAGTGTAAGCAGCGTATTTCTAATAATATTAGCAACAACACTAATGGTAGCAGCACTCACTAAAAATAAAATGCTTTTTGTGCGATCTGATATTGTACCCGTCCAATACAACAGCATCAACCCAACGTACAAACTGGTAAATAACATCTTCAGTCCCGCACAATGAGGCGCAACTTCAACAATTTGTCCGTTCACAAATAGATAAACTTGTTCAACCGTAACATTCAAATTAAACTGTACTAAAATAAATCCGGCGACGGCTGCAATAAATTTTTGCAACGGAAATGCTAACGGTTCAATTAAATAAGGTAAATGAGTCGGAGTCGCCAAAGCCACAAAAATTAACGGCCATTTCTGCAACCTTAAACCCGCAATTCCTTTCAACCACAAACACAGTCCCCCTAACATCATCGGAAAGGAAAGATTGACTAAATCTGATAATCCTGACGCATAAAATAACCCCGAAATGATCACCAAAACTGCACCCGCAGGATGGCTAGTATTCGGAAGTTGACTCCATTGCGATCGCTGTGTCCAAGCAATATAAGCTGCAAACGGTAAACCAATTAAACCATGACTAAAATATTCATGTTCAATGCTGATACTTTTTTCAAGCCAACCATCATACCAATAAACTAACAGAGGAGCATACAGCAAGCCTAACAGTACCACAAGAGCGGCATTTAACACATATCGCTCAATTGCAATGGGAATTTTTCGTTGAATTTGCATCGTTCTTACTAACCCTGTATTTAATGCGTTCCGATCAAAAGTTTTCCCAAAAAATAGGTAAAAGGAAACAGGCACTCTTGGGGCGGGTTTATGTATGCTGTTTATGATCAACATAGATTTGGGCTGAACCCGCCCCTACACTGTAAAAGCTGTTTACTAATTAATCCCTAACACAGATTTAATAGATGCAACCACATGATTAATTTGCTCGTTCCTAAGTCCAGGATACATCGGCAGGGAGAGGATTTGACGACTGAGCATTTCCGCCATTGGGAAATCACCTTCAGAATACCCTAAATGTTGATAAGCAGGTTGCAGATGACAGGGAATTGGATAGTGAATTCCAGTTTGTACGCCCATCTCAGATAATTTCGCCTGTAAAGTATCGCGATCAACGACACATTCTTCTGTTACCCGCATCACATACAAATGATACACATGACCATCTTCGCATTGATTTTCGATCGGGATAATCCCCTTTTCCCGTAGAGGTAACAGCAGGGTATCATATTGTTCAGCCGCAAAATTGCGATCGCGATTCCAGCTTTCTAAATGAGGGAGTTTCACGTTTAAAATCGCTGCTTGTATTGTATCTAAACGGCTATTGGTTCCCAGTTCCATATGAACATATTTTTTCGGTGCGCCGTAATTTCTCAGGCTTTTCATTTTTTGCGCCACTTCTTGGCTGTGGGTAATCACCATTCCGCCATCCCCAAACGCACCGAGATTTTTGCTGGGATAGAAGCTAAACGCCGCCGCCATCCCGACTGAACCCGCTCGATAGCCCTCTCGTTGGGCGAGGTGGGCTTGGGCTGCATCTTCAAAGATCACTAAGTTATGGCTGTTCGCTAACTCGATCAAGCCGTGAGGCGAAACCATTTGACCGTAGAGATGAACGGGAAGGATTGCTTTTGTTTTAGCGGTAATTGCTTTTTGGGCAGCTTCTAGGTCAATTAAAGCCGTCTGAGGGTCACAATCAACCAGAATAGGAGTTGCCCCCGAGTGGATCACACCAATCGCAGTCGCAATGAAGGTATTAGCGGGTAAAATCACTTCATCACCTTGACCAATACCGATCGCTTGTAAGCCTAAAGCGATCGCATCGGTGCCACAGGCGACCCCGATACCATATTGCGCTCCACTAGCTTGAGCAAAAGCTGTTTCAAATTCTCCTAACACTTGACCGAGGACAAAATCTCCTTGATCAATAACGGCTTGTATTGCTTGTTCGATTTGAGATTGTATGGGTTGCTGTTGCAGCTTGAGATCAACAAAAGGAATAGAGCTTAAAGCGGTAGTCATCGTGAGTTTCCGTTGAGTTTTTATATAGTAAATAGAGGGGCCAGAATCGCCCAGAAGCTTTTAATTTTAGAGCGTTTTAGAGTGACGAGGCCGAGTGAGTCATCGCGATCGGTCTCCTGGCAGAATAGGAGTGAGTTGATTGGCAGCGACTCAGCAGATCTGGGCATGAATAGCATAGCTCAGGAAAACTTGGGATTTGTGTGATCTCAAGTCGCTGTGATTTTTCTACAGATATAGAGATATAGAGAAGACCTGCTGACTCTCTCTTTAGATATAAATTTATAATTTTCGTCAAGTTTTAGCAATAAAAATTTGCAATTTGTGAAATATTTAGTTACATTGAGAGTAATGATCTGATTCTGAATGTTGAGTATTTTTATCTATGAATATGTTTTCTAAGCTAATCCCCACTCCTGAACCGATCAAACCTAAATCTCGAGTTCAAGATTTGAAATCCCGTTTGGACTGGGGCGAACCTGCTTTAACCATCATTGATGTGCGAGGCTTAGAAGCCTTCAACGCTTGTCATATTCTCGGCGCCATTGGCATACCAATGGACAAATTGGTTGAGCGAGTACCGGAAACTTTGGAACCTGCTCGTGATATCTATCTTTATGCTGAAACTGAGGAAGAAACAGCACAAGCAGCAGCCCTACTCCGTGAAGCAGGTTATCTTCATGTTGCTGAGTTAATTGGTGGACTTGCAGCCTGGAGAGCAGTGGGTTATCCGGTTGAAGCAATTAGTGCGATCGTTACCTAAAATTCATTGGGTCTTCCTTCTAACAAAAATCCCAATAGCTGATTAGAGTCTTGCAGATAAGTTTCTGTAGGGCTTATTTTTTTATAGCAGTTCGCGCTGGTATATTTACAAATCTACGGCACGAAGAATAGCCAAAAGCCTGACTATACCGAACTTTTTCCCCCTCTTGCCTTTTGCCTCTTGCCTCTTGCCTAGCGCGAAGCGCTATAGCTCTGATAGCGGCGCATCCTACGAAGAGTTTTTCAAAGCAATAAATCAATCATTCATTCATCGAATGCCATCCTTTTATTGAGATATGGAATTGCCACTCCTAAAACTCTAGCACTCCTTGCTCTAACAAATGCGAACACTAGCCAAACTTCCCTAAAAACATCACTTTTAAAATTAGGAAGTCGCGGTTCTGAAGTGATCGAACTTCAGCAATATCTTCAAGTCATGGGATATTATAACAAACCCATTACAGGTTACTATGATCTTTCTACACAGCAAGCCGTCAAAGTCTTTCAAAGTGATGTTGGATTAAAACTCGATGGTATTGTTGGCTCCATGACTCAGGCTGCGATTGAATCTCAGTTCAACTCTCCCCCGGTTTCAAGTTCGATCTCAACTCCTTCATCTATACCAAGGCTCGGTGATTTTCGCTGAATGTATCCCTAAGAGCCGCTAAATCCGTAATTTCACGGGGTCATATCCGGATTTGTTTACATCTAAAAATCAAAAAAATCCGTAAAACTACTCTGGCTTTTTCAGGCTTTTTTGAGTTACTCTAAGAGTAGAGTTAATCCACTCAAATATCATCCAACTTCTTCGGACTTGCTGAGTTTTATTCAGTCAACCCTGAACTATTCAATCAATTAGGAGAACACCAAAATCATGGACCCGATCACCATCACTACCGCTATCAGTATTAGCCTTTTCGGATTGACTGGTATTGTTGTAATCTCATTGCTGTCCATTTATTTAGTGATCCTAGAAGTGGACAATCCATGAGACTAGAAAGAATAGCCTCAGCACTCCTGACAGAGTTACTGATCAAGGCTATGAAATGAAAGTTTGAGCAGGGGTTTATTAACGGATTAATATAAAGAGTTCAAGAGTTTTTCTTGCCAGTTAGCAGATAATAAAGGACAAGTTGCCAGTTGGCTTTTGACATATGAATCACAACAACGATTGTACATGATGTCATTAGCCTGAGCAACTGTCCACTCAGAAAAAGGGCGATCGCTTAATATGAGCGGTAAACCCGGTTCAACAAAACCTTCTTTTAATACTCGAAAATACCAACCTGTCCGTCCAGTTTTCTGCACTTGCAGGGCTAAATCTTCAATCCGCCAACGACGAGATAATTTCCAACAGGGTTTTCGAGGTTGAGACACCTGTATTTCCGCTTCACCCACTTGGTAAACATCACCAATACAAACCGATGTCTCAGTTTGTCCACTAATGGTAAAATTTTCACCAAATGCACCGTAGGGAAAATTAATTTTATTTAAACAATTTTTCCACCAGGGATAATGATCCGCAGCATAACCCAAAACTGCTTTATCAACACCTCCATGATTTTTGAGATCCGCTTGACCATCACCAACGAGGTGAGTTTTTCCAAGCCAAATTAATCCTTGAACGGATTCTTTAAAAAATCCTGTTGACCAAGGACGATCCATCGGATCAGTTGCTTCTTCTATACCAATTTGTTGCGGTAGACCGACTTGAATTGAATCGAGTTGAGGAATGAGCATATCTGTCGATTTTCAAATCCTTGTTATATTTTATATCAATCAGTCTATAAAAATCAAAATGATCAGGCGATTCGACAAAACCTTTCAAATCTCACCCAGAATTTGACTGATCCCGCCCAACCCTAACTTGATTAATAAACTCGCCTCTACATTGCATGGATTTTTTCCAATCTAACCGGGCAGGTTTATTAACGTTAATTCGGGGTTTTTTTGAGGATTGAGATAGAGGCAATCAGGATTAAGGCATTGACTCCTGGTTAAACTCTGGGGTGATTTGATGAATTCTCGATTTCAAGATTAAACTCTAAAGCGGAGACAGGCAACAGGGGAATTACTGAACTTTCAGAAGGTTTTGAGTTTAAAATGAAGATCATTGTCCCTATAAACACCAATCCTTGAAGTCAAACCCTTGATAGATGTGGGATTCCTTGATTTCAACTCAACTCATATCATGTCCGACTAATCAATAATGATTCTGTAGGGGCGGGTTCAGTCAATATCTTTAGCACTACTGAGAGATTGAGATAAACC
>NZ_LATL02000254.1 GCF_000972705.2 Limnoraphis robusta CS-951
GTCTGTCGCTGAACGTTAACGGAAGGATTGGGGATGGGTGTCGGTGTTGATCTAGGGCTACCAATCGCTTGCGGTTGGGGAAGTTGTACGGTCCACTCACTGGGAGAAACACCTCGAAACTGTACCATCTGCGGATCGAGGGTATATCCATCGGCGAGTTCGACGACGATACGAGCGGTTTGATCATCAAACTGACCCAGACGAATTTCTCGAATGGCTCCCCCAACAGACTGCTTACGAGTCACGTTTCCCAATGTGGTCCCGGGTAAATCGATCACTAAACGAGTTGGGTTGGAGAGTAGAGAAGCCGTAGGTTGTACTCCACCTTGAGTCGTAAAGGAGAGTCGATTCTCGGAAGTCTCAAATCGCCAGAATTGCAGTTGAGCTGCTTCACCTGGAGAGACGAGTAAAAATAGACTGACTAAACTGGGGAATATCCAGCGCAGCAATAGTGTTTTTCCCATGCGTAACACAGTGAGGAAGTCGAGCGAACCTTAAGCTATCGGTACTTAGCCATAGGCTAGAGAATCATAGCACAGATTATGCCCTATGACGGAGGTGTTCTGTTGAGGATAGCCTGGGTGGAAAATAAATCTGTATCAATTGAATCTCCTGATCCTCTATCGAAATCGTATGCTGAAGGGTAGACTTGTAAGAATAACACAAGTTCCTCAAGATAGATATCTGAACTCGATCAATATCTGCATTGAGCAATGATTGCTTGACTGTTCGATCAATGATTTGTTTTTACCCTACGGCTAGTTCTAGGGAAAATCAGCAGAGTCGAGCAAATTTTTTTCTAGAGATTGTTGGGTCGATTGTAGAAGGAGGTCAAGTTGAGTGTCAATCCTAAGCCGAGATTAACAAATCGATTTGAGTTTTGTGGTCAAACAAAACCACTCCCACCTCAAACCGAAGAGACGTTCTATTATTTTGCTTATGGTTCCTGTATGTGTCCGGTAGACTTACAGCGTACTATGGGAGAATCAACTTATCAATATGTGATTGGCCCGGCGATTCTTTCAGGATATCGACTTGGTTTTTATCGGCGATCGCAGCGTCGAAATTGTGGGGCGCTTGATGTGGTTAAAGATTCTAATTCTTATGTGGAAGGGGTTCTTTATCAGCTTCCTTGGCGGATGAGTCCTTTACTAGATGAACGCGAAGAAGTTCGTTTTGATATTGATCAAGGAGTTCACGTTGGGGGCTATCAACCTGAACTGATAGAAGTTGATTGTTCGGGTCAATTATACAGCAATGTTCGCACCTATACGGTGATTCATAAGTTACCGGAAGAACTCGCTCCAAATGATTGGTATTTTAACGTAGTTCTACGCGGTGCGGTGACTTGTGGACTGACTCCCGAATATTGCTGGAAATTGTTTGAACATATGCACAAACTCCAAGAACAGCAATTTAAAATTCAATCTCCTTGGTTACGTTCGGCCTAAATTAGCCACTGTAAAAATTGTAGAGATGTTGTATGGAATGTCTCTACATAACTATTCCAATCTATCAAAAGAAACTGACCCCACATTTTTTTCAACATAGGCTAATTATAAATTGGGGAGTTGCCATTGTTGCGGTTGAAATTCACTTAAAGAATTAAGAATTTGATCCGCTTCGAGATAGAGTTGTTTATCCATATCAGCCGCCGGAACTGCTACTACAGACATTCCTGCTGCTTTAGCCGCCGTTACTCCCGCTAACGCATCTTCAAAGACTAAACAATTTTCGGGTTTTGCGCCTAAACGTTGGGCGGCGATTAAGAAAATATCGGGTGCTGGTTTGCCTTGTTTGAGTTCGGGATCATCACCTTGAATGACACATTGAAAAATGGAAAACCATTGCTGATAACTTTGGATTTTTGCCGCATAAGGACGACTGCTGGAACTGGTGGCAATGGCTTGTGGAATGTGATGAGCGGCTAAATGTTGGGTGAGTTCTACTGCACCTTCTAAGGGTGGAACATTTGCATAATATTGATAAATTATAGCATCTTTTTCGGCTAAATACGCTTCAACTGTTAAGGGAATTTCCAGCATTTCAATAATTAGTTTTGCCGAATCATGGGATTTTCGTCCCCGCAATTTACACATTAAAGAAGGATCAATAAATTTATCATAGCGACTTGCTAGCATTTGGTTAACTTTCGCATGAAGGGGTTCTGTGTCTAACAGTAAACCATCTAAATCGTAAATGAGATGCGTAATTTTTGGAAAGGTTTTCATTGATAAAAGCACTGAGAACTAAAGGGTGATTTGACGGAAATCTGTTGGTTTATCTCTCTTCTCCTTCAATCTAGTCAAACCCGGAACATTAGACTAAATTTTAGGAACTTTTACAGAGTTTAGAGCCTTTTCTCTATTCTCCCTGATTTGAGGACTTTAGACAAGCCTGAAGGGTGGGAATGAAGTCTTCTAAACTCGGAGTGGGATAATTTAGGTGTTTGGCTTGATCATCCCAAATTCGCAGTTTAACAGCATCATTAGCGTAGGGATGATTAATAAATTTGGTTGCTTCCTCCGGCGACAAAATCCCGCCTTGCAGGTTTAAACTGTGTTGAGAAGCAGGGGATAATGTTAAAAAATACTGAGAATTTGCTGCACAAAGATAACGTTTAGCTGCCACATGAAGACGAATGGGTTCGGTGATGGCTGAACTAAATAATAAGCTTAAAAAAGGTAAGGCACAATATTCATGGCGATCATCAATTCCTCGGGTTGCAGCATCTTCTCCCCAGTCATGAATGAGATGTCCGAAGTCATGCAATAAACAAGCGGTTATCAGTTCAGGAGAAGCATCATTTGACTGTGCTAAAGCCGCACATTGTAAGGCGTGTTCGAGTTGGCTAACGGCTTCTTCACCATATTGGGTATTGCCGCGAGTTTGGAGAATTTCTATAATTTCATTAATGCTCGGTTTCATCATAAATTGAAATGAATAAATTTAGCTAAATTGAATTACAACAACCAAGATTTTAAACAAGTCCAAGTCCAGTCGGGATATTTGTGATAAAATCGTAATTCCCATTGTGTTGATGCTTGAGGATCAATGATTTTTTTGGCGAGTTTTTTGAGGGAATCATGGTGTTGGGGTTGAAAGTTATAGGCAAAACTAACATGAAGCCATTCTTTTAGTCGAATCTTTTCCTCAATGGGTTGACTGTTCATGATTTCGGCAAAGTGAGCAATCAGATGTTTTAAACCCGATGCTTTTAATTCTAAACCATGCCAGTTTGGTTTGAACATCATCTGGACAATTTTTATGTCTAGAGAGATATCTTGAGATTGATGATAGGCTTTGTCTAGAGTATTTAAGTAGTGATGAATGGTTGTTTGATCGGCGTTAAAAAAACCTGTTAGGGAACAATGAGGCATATAGTGATGGGCAGTATTTTCTCCACAGAGTTCTTTACTTTTTTGGAAATAGAGGTTAATTTGTTGACCGAGTTCGCCCACTGGACAAGCATAGATAATAAATTGTTCAGCGTTCATCATTTCTTGTTTATTTTGATTTTAAGCTATTATGCAACTCGTTTACCTTTACGAATTACCGAAGTAATTCTGGGAACAACTCCATCATCGTGAACGGTGATTAAATCCGCTTGTTTCCCCACTTCTAAACTGCCTCTTTCGTGAAACAAATTAATAGCTTTGGCGGGGTTACTCGTAACTAAACGTAGGGCTTCATAAATCGGTTTTCCGAGCTTGTTCGCAATAATAAAAATAGATTGTAGCAGACTATGAGGCACATAATCAGAGGAGAGAATATCAACGAGATCTTTTTGAATGAGTTCCATTGCTGAAATATTACCGGAATGGGAACCGCCTAACACTAAATTAGGCGAACCCATTAACACTTTTAAACCAGATTGATGAGCAGTTTTCGCTGCATCTAATGTTGTTGGAAATTCGGCTATTTCAGCGCCATTTTCAACCGCTTCTTGAATATGTTCAACGGTTGCATCGTCGTGAGTTGCTAGAGAAATATTTTTTTCTTGGGTGAGTTTGGTAATCGATTTTCGGTTTTTATCGGCATATTTCTGTTGCAAATCCCGACGCATTTTGACAAAATTTTCCATCTCTTGGGCTGAAAATCCATATTTTCCCATATAATATTCAGTGTATCTTTTCACATCTACAAATTGTCGCTGACCGGGCGTATGATCCATCACAGAAATGAGGGAAAGTAACGGATGATCACTATATTCACTGGCTACATCACACACCTGTTCATAGGAGAGTTCACAGCGTAAATGAAGGCGATGATCGGCGGTAAATCTTCCGGCTTTTTGTCCTTCTAAAATAATATCAATCATCGGCCTAAAATGGCTCATGCGGTTGGAACCGGGTTTAATATCTCCAACTCCAATGGCATCACAAACTGTTGTAATTCCTGCGCTAATTAAATCGCGATCATGGTAGGTTGCAGCCGCTTCTAACGGCCATTTAACACTCGGTCGAGGAGACATACATTTTTCTAGATTATCAGTATGTAGCTCAATTAATCCGGGCATTAAATAGTCTCCGTTACCATTTTTGCCAATATTTACGATTCCCGGTTGAATGTCTGCAATTTTGCCATCACGAACGACTAAAGTTCCTCTTAATTCTTGGTCGGGAAGTTGTAGACGATAATTGGTGTAGACTTGTTCATTCATGGTTGCTTAATTGTCAGTTAATCTAAACTTAATCGAGATTTTTGCTCATCAAACCTTCATATTGTAACGAAAATTCTGCTAAAATTCTAAAGGAGTTTCAAAGAATTATCGGGACATTGACTCAATGATTGTACACGTCGTTTTGTTTAAGTGGAAAGAAGACACGACTCCAGAAGCGATCGCATCGACGATGGAGGGACTAAAAGAATTGAAAGCTAAAATTCCGGGTATTATTGACTTATCCTGTGGTGAAAATTTCTCTGAACGTTCTCAGGGGTTTCAGCATGGATTAGTGGTCAAATTCACAGATAAATCTGCTTTAGAAGCTTATACACCGCATCCCGAACATCAAGCGGTTGTGCAGAATTTAATTAAGCCTATTTTAGCAGATATTCTGGCGGTTGATTATGAAGTTTAATCGGTGAAACATTAATCACTAAATGTCAATTCTCGCGTACAAAGCTGATTTTTGACTTCTTCATCGTGAAATATTCCAATTAAAGCACAACCTTTTGCTTGACGTTCTTTTAACAGTTGAATTACGGCTTGAGAGTTGCTTTCATCTAAAGCAGATGTCGGTTCGTCTAAGAGTAAAATGGGATAATCTACCGATAACGCCCGAGCGATATTCACCCGTTGTTTTTCTCCTCCTGAAAAAGTAGTCGGAGATAAACTCCAAAGTCGTTCGGGTAAATTCAGGTGAATAAATAGCTGCTGAATTTTTTCATAAGCGGTGTCTTGATTTTCCCCTAATTCTAACAAAGGTTCAGCCGCAATTTCTAACGCTGGAACCCGAGGAATAACCCGTAAAAATTGACTCACATAACCGATTGTTGTCTGTCTAATTTCGATGATTTCATGGGGTTCAAGTTGGGTTAAATCGACCCAATTTTTGTTATGTTTGATCCAAATTGAACCGCTATCAACTCGGTAATTTCCGTAAAGCGATCGCATAAAAGTAGATTTTCCTGATCCCGATTTTCCAGATAAAGCTACTCCTTCTCCTTTGTTAACTTGGAGAGAAACCATCTTTAAAACCGATAGCTGTATCCCCCCTTGATTGTGTAAAGTAAAGCCTTTAGAAATGTTCTCCGCTTTTAAGAGAGTAGAATGATCAAAGTTGGAAATAGAATGAAGTTTTTGTGGTTTTAATTGCATTTTTAGATGAAATTGCTGAATGTTTGCTATAGGAAATTCTGTAGGGGCGGATTCCATATTTATGAATATTTCCGACAAACCACCTAAATAAACTCGCCCCCTGAATTGCTAAGGCGTTAGAGTCGCACTAACTAACTGTTGGGTGTAGGGATGTTGCGGATCATCTAACACTTGATCAGTTAATCCACGCTCAACAATCTTACCATTTTTCATTACAAATAACCGATGAGCGAGTAACCGCACAACTCCAATATCGTGAGTCACTAAAATAACACTTAAATTCAGATTTCTCACCAAACAACGTAATAAATCTAACAGCCTTGCTTGTACAGAAACATCTAATCCGCCTGTGGGTTCATCCATTAATATTAAACGGGGTTTTGTCACTAAAACTCTGGCAATTTGAAGCCGTTGCTGCATTCCCCCAGAAAAGGTTGTCGGAAGTTCATCTATCCAACGACAGTCAATTTCAACCTGTTGTAACCACTCCCCAACTTCTTGGCGAATTTTGCCATAATTTCGCACACCAATGTCCATTAAACGTTCACCAATATTCGCCCCTGCTGTAACATTCATGCGTAAACCATCCCGAGGATTTTGTTGTACAAATCCCCATTCTGTTCGCATTAATTGACGAAGGTAGGATTCAGAAATTTGTTGAAAGTTCAGCCATTCTTCTTGGCGGTTTAGATAAGAAACTTTTCCTGAATCAATGGGTAAATATCCAGCAAGGGCTTTGAGTAAAGTTGATTTTCCTGAACCGGATTCTCCGACTATTCCTAACACTTGACCTGGATAAAGATCGAATGAAATATTATGACAAGCTTGAGTTGAACCGTAATATTTATTTAGGTTTTTCACAGTTAGCAAGGGTTTATTTTTGTTCATACAGTATCTCTATTTAAAATCAGGGGTAGGGCGGGTTTAGTAAGGTTGCTTGAGGGAAGGATAAATCTATGTGAACCCGCCCCTACAATGCGTGTTTTTTCAGAGTTGCTAGATACAATTTGATCAACATTAATTCATTTATTTATTGAGATTTTTGGGATAAAATAGCTTTAATTCGAGCGTAGGAAGCTTCTACCTCTTCGGGTTTAGGTTCAGTTTTTTGCCAACTGTCTCGTAACATTAAGCGTTCACACCAAGCTTTGAGTTTAGGATACTCATCTAAAGAAACATTCAAATATTTTAACGAGGGGATAACAGTCCCAACCGCAATATCAGCCAGCGTCATTTGTTCACCAACTAAATAAGGATTGTCACCTAAATAGTTTTGATAAAAATTGAAAATGGTTGCAATTTTTTGCTCAACTGCTTCTAACGGTTGGTTGGGGTCAGCAGGTAAACCCACCACCTGTTTTAAGAGAGGTAAAGTTGTCGGTAAAAGTTCATTAACTGTCACCAATTCTAACATTCGCATAATTCCAATCGCTTTAGCGTCTTGGGGGGTAAAACTCGGGGTGGGATATTTTGCTTCTAAATAGTCTAAAATAGCGAGAGATTCAATTAAGGGAAAATCATCATCAACGAGAGTCGGGATATGATGAAATGGATTTAATTTTAAAAACTCTGGATCAAATTGATCGCCTTGTAAGCTGAGAATAATTTCTTCAAATTCAACTTGCTTTTCTAACAGCATTACCCAAACTCGACGGCTGTTAAAGGAGAGGGGAGTATGATAAAGTTTTAACATGATTAAAAACCTCTTTGTAGTTTGTCGGTTAAATTATACCTTTTTTTGATGTTGCTGCTGACAATAATCACTATCTGAACAGACCCACATTCTTGTTCCTTGGTCATCCATGATCACTTCATCTAGATAACTCTCTTTTGAACCACAAATTTCACAGACTTTATCCCATTTTCCCACAGAAAACGGATGATCTTCAAAGTCTAAACTCTTCACCTGAGTATAGGGAGGAATAGCATAAATTCGCTTTTCTCGCCCCGCCCCAAACAGTTGTAAAGCCGGACAATTATGCAGTTTAGGATTATCAAATCGAGGAATTGGACTCGGACTCATTAAATAGTGATGATGAACCATTACGGGGTAATCATAGGAGGTAGAAATATAACCATATTTGGTAATATCTTCATAGAGTTTAACGTACATTGAACCGTATTCTTGCAAAGCGTGCATTTTTTGAGTTTGAACTTCTGAGGGTTCCAACCAACGCAAAGGTTCAGGAATCGGAACTTGATAAACCATTATTTGACCTTCTTTTAAGGGCGTTTCAGGGATGCGATGTCGAGTTTGAATGAGAGTGGCGTCGGATGTTTTTTCGGTCGTTTTAACATCACAAACTTTAGCGAAAAAACGTCGAATATTAACGGCATTTGTCGTATCATCTGAACCTTGATCAATCACTTTTAATACATCATTTTTACCGATAACGGATGCAGTCACTTGAATTCCTCCCGTTCCCCAACCGTAAGACATCGGCATTTCTTTAGAAGAAAAGGGAATTTGATGACCTGGAATGGCAACCGCTTTTAAAATGGTTCGACGAATTGAACGTTTAGTTTGTTCGTCTAGATAGGCAAAGTTAAAGCCTTCGTAAGATGTCTTTTCAGAATCAGAAATCATGTTAATTTTACTTCAAAAAACTAGAATAATTATGAATGGGGTTGAGAGGTTAACGGGGATGAATTTTGAGGAGATGAAGCAGAGGGTATATTTTTGGGTACAGAATGATTGATTAAATTAGGGTCGGAAACTGAGGAAGAATTACCCTGAGTTTGTTCTTGTCGCATCTGTCTAACTAAATTTAACTCAGCCTGAAAATCGACATAATGGGGTAATTTTAAATGCTGCACAAATCCCTGAGCTTGAACATTATCAGAATGATACAAAACAAACTCCTCCTCCTGGGCTGGCCCTTGAATTTCTTCTCCAAATTCTTTAGCTCTCATCGCTCTATCAACCAACGCCATTGACATCGCTTTTCGTTCATTATACCCCAAGGTTAATCCATATCCGCGTGTAAATTGAGGTGACATTTCTTGACTTCCTGAGAACTGATTCACCATTTGAACTTCTGTTACTGTAATGTCAGCAATTGCCACTTCAAATCCTAACTCTTCTGGAGAAATAATTACTTCAACTTCTCCCATCCGAATTTCTCCCGCAAAGGGATGATTTCGACCATATCCTCGTTGTGTAGAATAGGCTAAACTCAGCAAAAATCCCTCATCTGCACGAGCCAAATTTTGCAGTCGTTCATCTCTTCCTGCGGGGAATTTTAACGCTTCCTGAGTGATGTCAAAGGGTTGATTTTCTTCGGGCGGTTCGGCTTGAATTAATCCTTCTTTTCCTAACAAATCTAATACAGCAGTAACTTCTTCTTTTTTTGGAGTTGCTGTTGGTGCAGGGGGAATGTTTCCTTCGGCTGCTAACTTAAAATCTAACAATCGATGAATATAATCAAAACTCGGCCCTAACTGTTGTCCACCGGGAATATCTTTGAAAATTGAAGAAATTCGCCGTTGAATTTGCATTTGATTTGTATCTAACGGTTTGCTGTGGTAAAATCTAGGTAAGGTTGTCCGATAAGCTCTAATTAAAAAGATCGCTTCTACTAAATCTCCCCAAGCTTGTTTAATCGCTAAAGCTGCTAAATCGGGGTCATATAAACTGCCTTCACACATCACTCGGTTAACTGCTAAAGCGAGTTGTTGTTTAATTTGTTCTATCGTTAATTCGGGTGTATTTGCATCCCCTCGTCGCAATGCTTTTAACAAGGCTTCTGCATTTTCTATCGCTTGCTGACCACCTTTAACGGCTACATAAGGCATTTGATGAACTCCTGATTTTTATGGATTTTCAATGCTTAATGTTGTTGTTCTGGGTAAACCGATAACGGTATTTTCACCCAAGAAAAACACATCTATCCCTAAAGGATAACTGCGATTAATTTCTAACCATCCTTGTCTAAATGTCGAAGATAAGGGGAGTTTTATCACTCTTTTTTCGGAAATTCCCGGCCCCTCTAATCGCACTGATTCCCTGTTTTCTAACGGTTCAACTTGAATCAATAAAGTTGTCGAAAGTTCCGGTTGTTCAGCAGTTCCCCAATTAAAATTAGAGAAGGCTGGTAGAAGACAAAGCTTTTGAATCATCGCAAAATTTGCGGCTTTCGGATGCTCGGTAAAATGACAACCCGTATGAAATTTTAACCAGCTTTTTACTTCTGGTTCAAAATCTGAACTCAGCCAAACAGTTGTCTCTAAATCGAGTAAAGTTAAGCAAGCCGCAGCACAAGCTAATGTTAATCCAGGGGGAGGAGTGAGTTGAACAAAAATCTCTTGAGTTCTTCCGGGAAAAGATAAAGCATCCAGGAGAGCGCGAAAGGTGATTTGAGCATCGTGTATTGGGTCTTTTAATCCCGGAAATTGTGTGATTTCCATAAAAAGTTTAAAACAAACTAATTTTTTTTGATGTGTTAAAATCTGATTGTTTAATCAATAATAACTTTATTCCCCTCTTGCTAAAGTAAAGAAATTAACTTGAGTTGCTGCGGCTTGAGACTGTTTAACTTGTTGTTGACGAATGGCTTCAGCTTGTAGAGGTTCTATGACGATTTTTTGAACCCGTTCAGACCAGTCAGGATGCTGCATCAAACCATCACCCAAAGCCGCTAATTCCGCATGAAGATGAGAGCGCCCCGCTACATAACCAAATCCTGTTATCATCGGTTGATGATTAAGTTTAATCACACATCGAGTTAATGTCATTTCTCCCAGGTTAAAGACTTGTCCTGTACCTCCGGCTCTGCCTCTAACAAGGGTTAAACCGATTTCGGGCGGACGCAAGAAACTGTATTCTGGCAGAGGTTCCAGGGCTTTGATTTTTTCCTGCAACTGCAAAGGCGAAGCTTTGGCTAAAATTGCCATCCAAGCCTGTCGTTCGACAAGATTTGACATAATAATACTTGAGGATTATTCAACTTAACTAAAATTCATCTAGACAATTCAACACGCTAGTCACAAAGTACCTAACTTTGTCAAAATTGACAAGGTTTACCATCGACATTGCATCTCGAATGAACCGTGATACCATGCCTGTATACGCTCAAATCGCCCATGAGTTGCGACAAAATATCAATCAGGGGACTTATCAGGTTGGAGACAAATTACCAACCGAAAATCAGTTGAGCGAACGTTTTCGAGTCAACCGTCATACTGTACGACGGGCGATTGCTTTGCTCAAAAGTGAAGGGCTGTTGCGTGTTGATCAAGGTCGGGGTACCTTTGTAGCAGGAATACCGATTCGATACCCCGTTGGAAAACGAGTTCGTTACAATGCTGCGATGAAGGCTCAGGGCTTAGAAATGAGCTTTCAACTGTTGCGAGCGATTGAGATTCCTGCTAATTCATCGGTGGCGAGTCATCTAGAACTTTCCCCTGGAGATGGAGTCGTATTAATCGAACGTTTGAGCTTTGTTGATGACCAACCGATTAGCATTTCTACGGGTCATTTTCCACTGCATCGCTTCCCAAATATTTTATCTTACCAACATAAAATGTGGTCGATTTCCCAGCTTCTCAGAGAGGTCTATGGCTGCGATCATCTTCGACGTTGTACTCGGGTTTCTGCTCGGGTTGTTCGACCTCAAGATGCCAGTTTACTCAGATTACCACTCAATCACCCCATCCTGTTAACTGAGTCTATTAATGTTGATCAAGATGATCGTATTATAGAATATGGTATCACCCGATTTCGGGGCGATCGCATGGAATTAGTGTTTGAGCCAGAATAGTCAAACGGTCTCAATTTTTAGGGAAAAAATTTGTTGCAAAGTGCAGCTATATTTTAGCTGTATCTTGTCCGCAACTTCTTTTTAAATTTTAACAAAAATCTAAACCAAGCTTGAGCAGGTTTATCATAAAATGTAAAAATATCACCGTAGGCTACTCTCGAATTGAGATGATGTTCCCAATGTCTTTCAGGAGTTGTAATCCATAAGATGTGGCAAATTTTTTTAACAGAGTTTGGCGTTTCCCATTTTTCGAGAGAAACGTGTCTCCACTCCACATGGCATTCTGCCAAAATCAATCCTAAAATTGTTCCGATTGGTGAGATGATTCCTAATATCGGAATAAACATCAAATAGGGAAATGCGCCAAAAAATCCAGTGATCAAAGCAGAAGGTTTCTTCGTCAAAATAGCATAACGGACAAAACTGCGGTTCGGACTATGGTGAACCACAGCATGAAATCTACCAAAAATATGTTCAGGGACGTGATAGCAAAACGTTGAAATGAAGTCTCCTAACAGCATGAGTAGAAGAGCAACGCAGAAAATTTTGAGAAAAACCACAATAAACTCCTCACCATAGGCAAAAGGCAAAAGGCAAAAGGCAAAAGGCAAAAGGCAAAAGGCAAACTATTGTTGACCTTAATCAATCTAGGTTAAACTCAATTAATTTTTGGGTTAAATTTCGTTTAATTTTTTGATGAAATTTTCTAAACCCTTCTCAGCTTTAGCTGATCTGAAATTGAAAAAAAAGCAACAGCGTAGGGGCGGGTTCCCCAGTTCCCCATCTCCCCCCGATCATCTGTAGCAAACACCTCTGTCTTTGATATTAGACCCTGATACAATATTCACTGATTTTAGACTAACCAGTTTCGCAGTTTAGACGAGATAAAATCTATCGTTGATGTTGCCACAATTAAAATGATTAAAATCGCGCAAACTTTTTGATATTGAAACGCTTGAAAACTCTGATAAAGTGATACCCCAATTCCTCCCGCACCGACAATTCCCAGCACCGAAGCTGCACGAACATTCGACTCAAACCGATACAAAATATATGAAGTCCACAAGGGCATCACTTGGGGAAGTATACCAAATAAAATCTCTTGAATTTTTTCAGCGCCTGTCGCCCGAATTCCTTCGACTGGCCCCGGATCTATCGACTCTACCACTTCTGAAAATAACTTTCCTAATGTGCCTGTCGTACTCACAAACAACGCTAATACTCCCGCAAACGGCCCTAAACCAACAGCCACTACAAATATTAGCGCAAATACGATTTCGTTAATCGCTCGCATCGCATCTAATATCCGACGAATTGGCTGTACTATCCAAACCGGAAAAATATTTTCTGAGCCTAATAATGAGAGCGGAATTGCTGCAATTGCTGCCATTAACGTTCCCCAAATTCCCATCGAAATGGTGATAATCGTATCTTCTAAATATAATCGCCAATCCGAAAAATCCGGGGGAAAATAAGATCGAGTATATTCAACCATATTACCGCTATTTTGCAACAAAACCGGGAAATTCAATTCACTTTGAATCCCTGTTAAAATGAGTATACCAATTGCTCCGAGCAAAAAGAAAATACGGTTATTTGTCACCCGTTTTTTTTCTTGATCAAGCATTTCTAACACGGCTGGAGATGCCAACAATTCAACAGATGAAGAGGTAGATGGCCAATTATTATGATTATTTTTCATGTTCAAAAAATTCAGAGATTGAATATACAAAAAATGAACGTTTCTCTCCCTCTCTCACCCCCGTGACCCCGAACATTTGCCAGAGCCGTTTCGCTCGTCGGTAAACATTTGCTTAGAACCTCTCCCCCAACCC
>NZ_LATL02000255.1:0-21442 GCF_000972705.2 Limnoraphis robusta CS-951
GATCAAGGGGGGATAGAGAGGGGTTGGGGGAGAGGTTCTAAGCAAATGTTTATCGACTTTGAAACGGCTCTGCCTTAAAAATGGGGGTAACGAGGGAGTGAGTTGCACTATTAAAGAGAAATGGTATCAGTTATTATTTAGCTTGACTCCCTGCTAAACGCGCATATTCGAGATTTTTTTGATATTGTACAACCCGTTCCTGTGCAGCTTTGTAATTGGTGTCAGAGGGTTGTACTTGTTTCATATAATCGATTGCATTTTGCCATTGTGTGGCGACAAAAGCCCATTCTTGTTTTGTTTTTGCCTTTTGAACTAATAATGAAGCATTCGTCGCATTTTCTATGCCTTTTTTGAAGTTTTCATCGGGAAGTTGAGGTGTGACAACTTCAGATAAATTGGCATCTACATTTTGATCTTCTGGTAAATCTACAACTTCAGATGATTCTGATATCGAAAAATGATTTTAAAAATTAGCAAATGCACCATAAATATAATCAAAATTTGTTGCAGTTGTGTAAATAATAACAGTTGACATGAAAGAGAAAAAGACTAAAGCTAGAAATTTAAGGACTTTGTAAAATGGAACTCTTGTGCGAATTAAATACTCTATTTGGTAAAGATATAAACCTGATGTTATCCAAATAATAGTCGCTATAACTTCTAGACTCGCTAAATAATTTTGAATACGACTTTGACAATTTGTATCTTCAAATAGGAGTTCGGTTTGACAAGTTTCCCAGGGCATAAAGGGTAAAATAACTAAGAAAACAGTTAAAACGGATAAGGTTAAAACTATCGGCGTATATATTCCTTCCCATAAACTCAGAGGCGTTGGCAACCACTTAAAAGATTTTGATGATGATTTACTAAACAAAAATTGACCTATATAGGATAAAATATGATGAAAATACGTTAGAATGAATATTGAACCAATAACGCCAATTCCTAAAGCTTGAAACAACGGCATTACATCTTCAGAGACGACAGACACCGTTCCCCCAATAATAACTCCCCAAAAGGCAACAATTCTAATAACAATAAATAACCATAATATTAATACGATCATCCGTATCCATGAACTTGGATAGGGAAACCAAGCAGGCCATTTTAATTGTTTTGATACTGAAGATTCAGGTTTTGGTTTTTCTAATTCTTTGGTTAAATCAATACGTTCTTTACAAGGTTTTTTAGGGTTGTTCTGGATGTTAGGTTCAATTATGACAGATTCAATATATTCTATTGCCAACATTTTCAAGGCATCATAGATGTATTTTTTAGACGGGTAATTGAGGGGAAATTGCGAAGATTCTACTCTAATATTTAGACAATTATTTTTAATAGTAGGATTGTCTTCTATAATCGTAGCAATGTCTTCTGAACTGTTGAAACGATTTAAAAACATCACAATGGCTTTAGGATTTCCTTGTTTAGCAAATTCTAATAAACGTTTCTTTGCTTGTTGAGATGCTGAATGAGTTGAAGTCATAATATTAACGTCCCTGAGAGTTCATCATAGATGAGTCAGTCTCATTGAAGGATTGTTGATCAGATTTCTGATATAACAATTTTCCTTGATTTAAACTCACTCATGCAAATGATAGCAAGGACGACAATAAAAAACCTCAGTAATTCTACGGAATTCTTGATCTATATCCGCTACAGGTGATGGTTTTGATTCCGACAGACATTGATTAACAATCAATTAAAGGTTTTAAAAAAGCTGACTTATTTGTTTTAAATCCACATTTCCGCCACTAATAACCACCCCAACACGAGAACCCTTTGCTTTCACAACACCTTGAATTAATGCAGCAGCAGCTAACGCACCCGTTGGTTCAATCACTAACTTCATGCGTTCCCAAACAAAGAACATTGTTTTAATAATATCTTCTTCTGAAACTGTTACCATATCATCGACATTCTGCAACACTAACGGAAACGTTAGCTTTCCTAAATAGGGAGTTCTCGCCCCATCTGCTATGGTTTTTGGATTCTCAATTTTCTGTAACGTTTTCGTTTGAAAAGAACGAGTTGCATCATCAGCATTTGCAGGTTCAACCCCGATAATTTTACAATCAGGCGCAAGCTGACGAGTGGCGATCGCACAACCGGATAATAAACCCCCACCCCCACAACAAACCAATAATAAATCTAGCGTTCCTACTTCTTCTAAAAGCTCAAACGCCGTTGTACCTTGTCCGGCTATAATATCAGGATGATCGTAGGGTGGAATAATCGTAGAATTTCGTTCGGTTGCAATTTGTTGACATAAGACTTCACGGGCAACTTCTGCACGTTCATAGAGAATAATTTCCGCCCCATAACCCCGTGTTGCCGCTTGCTTGACAGTGGGAGCATCAGACGGCATAATAATAGTGGTGGGAATGCCTAAAAGCTGACCTGAACGTGCGATCGCTTGAGCATGATTTCCCGAAGAAAATGTTAAAACACCGCGAGATTTTTGTTCCTCAGACAGTTGAGACAAAGCGTTAAAAGCACCCCGAAATTTAAACGAACCCGTGCGTTGAAAGTTCTCACATTTAAAGAAAACTTCTGCTTGGGTTAATTCGTTAACGGTTCGAGAAGTCACAACCGGGGTTCGGTAAGCATATCCCTGAAGGCGTTGGGTTGCTTTTTCAATATCTGCGAAAATAGGTAAATTCATTATTAAATGACAGGTGAGTTCTAGAAGGTTGATTTTTTGATTATAATTATAGTGTGGAATAAAAACCGGGTGCGCGCTAAAGTTACCGGGTTTTTGGGGTCTACTTCCTGTGGGCGAGTTTACTGACTTTGATTATAATGATAGAGGGGATAGGGCGGGTTTATCTCAATTCTTGCCAAGAAAACACAGATAGAGACAGAACCCGCCCCTACAACATGATCATTAATGAATCGGACATGATATGAATTCAAACGCAAACTGCTATAAATCTAACTAAATTCTATGTCTAATCAACCTCCAACAAATTGGCTGCATCAATATCTTCGTCCTATTCTTGCAGTCGTTGCAGGAACCGCTATGATTGCAGGGATTGCAGTTACAGTGTGGAGTCAATCTGCAAATCAAGCAACAAATCCCACACAAACGATAGCATATTCTGATATTCCCCTCAATATTACCGTGCATCGAAGTCCCACTTGTGGATGCTGCAAAGCTTGGGTACAACACCTCGAAACCAATGGCTTTCAAGCCACTAATATTGTCACAGAAGATGTCGCGGCAGTTAAACAACAATATGGGGTACCGGATGAGTTAACCTCTTGTCATACCGCAGTCGTTGACGGATACGCTATAGAAGGTCATGTTCCCGCCTCAGATATTAAACGCTTGTTAGCAGAAAAACCCCCAGTCTCCGGTTTAGCTGTCCCTCAAATGCCGCTCGGTGCGCCAGGGATGGAGTCCGGTAATATTAAAGAACCCTTTTCTGTGTTGTCGTTTCGTCCTGATGGCAGTGTGAAAACCTTTAATCAATATTAATCCGATTTGTAGGCAATAATCAATTTAATTTCACCAGAAAAAATAGAAGGCACACTGAGAGGGATGAGAGAAAAATAAATTCGGTGAAGCCGAGATTTTTTTATCGAAAGGGGGGTTGAGTCGTGTATTCTTCTCGGCCACAATGAAACCGAGAATTTTTGATATTTTTCTCTGGAGAAACATCTTCGTTGGGTAAAGCGTCCTGAATGCAATCAGGTTTGGCCCGTTCCCCAAAAAAGCGAGATTCTTGTGCCATCACCTGAGATGTCGTTAAGGTGAATAGCGTTGCAGTTGTGAGAATCATGCTAAGACTGAATCGATGGAGTTTCATCATTAACCTCCTAATGTTTAAGCGAAATTCGGGTAAATTAGTCCTGCTTGACTGTACTCTTTCACAGCAAAAAGCGACTTCTACCAAAGGTTAAGAACCTGGGTATAAAGCCAGTCAAAACAACGGATTAGTTGCAGGCTGTGCTAGAGTTTTCCCTACCTTAAAGATAACATTCGGGTTTTGAGTCATCAGGAATATTTTCACCGCGATCGCTTAAAACAGTTATCAGTCAACAGTTGTAGGGGTAATATCATGTCCGGTTGAACAGTTATAAATAAACGACAGAGGAGTCAGGAGTCACCGAGTCACCGAGTCAGGAGGAAATCAAGAAGAAGAAAGAGGAGGATTATGAGAAAGTTTTTTATCACTAATTATCCGGACATGATATAATTCATCAATTGTCCGTACCAGTGATCAAACTTTCCCATCTTCTCATTCCCTTTTGCCTTTTGCAAGATTGCCTTTTGCCTATTGCCTCTTGTAGCATTCTTTTTTCAATTTTAAAAATAATCTTCTCAAAAAATAATACAGATTCAAATTCCCAGCTTCTTGGAGAAACCGGGAATCTGGAATTTAAAAATCATTTAGGATTGCAATAGGATCAAAGTTGATGAGAAGATGTTTCTAACGCTAAGGTTAAATGGTGGAAGCTTTCTAAAAGACCACTAACATACTAATTGTCGCGCTTCTAATTCTAGCAATTTGAGTAATCTCTCATCACCTCGCGCCAGTGCAGCTTGTCGGCGACGTTCAAGAATTCGACAAATATTCGTGGTATGAACAGCCATAATATTTTCTGGAGTCGGTTCCCGTTTGGGAGTTTGGGGTTGAATTTCCGGCGATACATTCATCATCCCATTACTCTCAACGCTTCGGACGTCCTCTGAACAGTAAGCGACACCACGATACTTTAAATGTGAGTTTGCAACAGGAACAGGAATGTGTCTTGGATAGTGAACCTGCCAAGCATTTCCCCGATATTTACCCCCAAGTTCGCTTTCAACCATGTCAATCGGGGGCTGATTGAGTTCATAACTAATTGTACGATAGGTCAGTTTCATCTTCTGTGATCACTCCTAATCTCTAAACAAAAAAAAAACTTAGGTTATTAAGGTAAGTTGTTTTTCTGTATTCATTGTTACACTTTACGCTTGAGTTTGCCAAGGATTCATAACAAATCAAAACAAATGCTTGAAAGTCAGCCCTGGACTACAATCTAGTCAATCTATCGGCTAGGCTGTATATCATCTGCTGAGTGAACCTCTATGCTGAACTCGCTGCTCCAACGCTATCTGTTGCTCTCAGTCCAAACGCGACGACTGGCTCACTTTTTATTTTTGCTGCTGTCTCTCACCATCAGTCAAGCCCTATTTGCGCTGTTGGCTCGTTCTTTATTTCTCGATCGCGTTGGCCCTGGGTCTCTTCCGCTTCTATTTACAATTACACCCCTCGTTTTAATTGTCGTCTCGACAGCATTTATTGGCGTTGTTAACCGCATTTCCCACATCCGACTCTTTCGCTGGATACTGTTTGGGAGTATTTTGTTCGTTGGTGCTATTCAAGTGCTGATCACTCAACAAACTAGCAGCACTTTACCTTTTTTTGGTTTATATATTCTTTCTAATCTTCTTAGTGTTTTACTGATAAAAATCAGCTTTTCGACCTTATTTTCCGACTATTTTACCGCTCTCGAACTGAAACGATACACCGCATTTTTGTCTTTAAGTGCGAATCTAGGATTTCTCCTGGCTAATAGTTTGGGTAGCATTATTGTACAGTTTATTCCGCCCGAAAGTTTACTCTTAAGCATTCCTTTTCTCTATGCGATCGCGATCGCTCAATTAGTCTACCTCGAACGAGATCAAAAATCGATTGAAATCAACCCCCCCGACCCCAGCCAATCCAGTCAAGGATTGATTGATAGTCTTCAGAAATTTCCGCGACTTGCCAAACAGTATCCGATTATTTTTTATTTAGCAGTCAGTATCTTTATTGTCTTATTACTCAGACTGTTAACCGAATTTCTCTTTTCTACCGTATACACTCAACAATTTCCCAAAACCAAAGATCTAACGAGCTTTTTAGGAATCAGTTCAGCAATTTTTAGCTTAGTGCAATTATTACTGACTTCTCTGGTTACAACGCCCTTGATCCAACAACTCGGAATTAGTCGTGCTAACCTGATTTATCCAGTCACAACCCTAATCAGTTTTATCGGGTTTTTAGTTAACTTTGGGTTTCCGACTGCTGTTTTTGCGAACCTGAATCATGTGGCGATTTATCGAAGTATTGCTGACCCTTTAAAAAGCCTCAACTACAGTGCAGTACCTCCTCAAGCGCGGGATACATTTAGAATTTTGAGTGAAGGGTTATTTTCGCCTGTTGGTGAAATGCTAGGCGGTTTAATTTTACTGGGCTTGATGAGTTCAATGAATTATTTTCCGATTAGTTTTTTGGGTGTTATTTTAAGTTTAATATTAGTCGGAGTGAGTATTAAAACAGGGAAAAATTATGTGCAATCCGTGATGAAAATGCTGATTTCAGGTTCAGTGAATTTATATCAAGTCCGAAAAGGATTAACCCTTCCTTCAGATTATCAAAGCGAAGTGCAGAATCTCCTCAGCAGTCGCGATCACAATAGTCAAATTTTGGGCTTACAATTAGCAAGTTATGTGCAACCTCCGCAGCAATTTCTACCCGAAGTTAATACTTTATTAACTCAAGCCGATCCACAGTTAAGACAAGCAATGGTTTCTTTTTTGCGGCAGTTACCGAAACCGATAATTTTAGATTGGGTGCAACAAGGGTTAAACTCAGACAACTCAATGAATAAAGCCGTTGCACTCGAACTTTTGATTGATCAAAATCAGTCTATTCCAGAAACTCAACTCACTACTTTACTCACAGATGAACAAGAAGAAATTCGCGCCTTAACTTGTGTAGCGGTAACGGCGCATCAACAAAGTTTGTATCCACAAATACAGAAAACCTGTCAACAATTGTGGCAAATGGAATTAGATTGTCCGATTGCTCAAGCTACCATTGATGTGATTTCTCATACAGGCAGACAGGAGTTAATCCCGATTTTATATCAAATTTTACCGCTTGCCAGTTGTGAGATCAAACAACAAGGGTTTAAAGCTTTAGTGAATTTAGCTTCTCCTCAAGATATTCGTTTAAAAGAACTAGCCGCCTCAGAATTAACCAATACTAACCCCGAAGTTCGGGCGGCGGCTTTACAAGTTTTGGGAGTCATTAAAGATCCACAAATGCTTCCCTATTTGGCGACTTTTTTACAGGATATAGACTGTCGGGTGCGATCTCGGGCTGCTGAAGCGATCGCATTTTACGGAGAAAAGGGTTTATCCTATGTAGAAGAATGCTTGCTCTCCGAGCGTCAGGAAGTCGTAGAAACAGCGATTACAGCAATCGGTTATATTGGAACTAATCGGGCGGAAGATATCCTTTATGAGCATTTAAGTTTAGAGTTACAACAGGTTTCTAGAACTTTGAAATGGCAACTCCCTGATGAACATTCCTCTTGGAAACTGTTCGCTATCGCCATTCAAGACTTCCAGTTCCGAGTCATTGAACGAGTGTTTTATGCGTTATCTGCTTTAGGATGTCATCACACCTTAGAAGCGATGCGGGTGTTGCGTTATTCTACCAATAAAAGAAGTCGAGCCAATGCCGTTGAAACGATTGCTTCCTTGCGTTATCGTCGGTTTATTTTACCAATTTTACCCCTTTTAGAACAATGGGCAGATGAACCCAGATCTAGAGTAGAAATCACCCTCAACGCCGACTGGATGAAAACAACGGGATACAAGTTGCTGTTAGAAGCTTTAGAATGTAAAGATCGTTGGATAGAAATCGGCGCGATCATGGCTTTGGCAACTGTACCTTCTTTGTTAATTCAAACTTCCGATTCTCTGGTTCAAGAAGTCGTCCAACAGGTTTTTCCATCGACAGCACCCCTATCGGATATCAATCTATATTTTATGAATCGTATACTGTTGCTGAAAAATATTTCTCTATTTCAGAAGATGTCTTTAGATGAATTATTGATTCTCAATCAAGAGTTCGTCGAAGAAGAGTTTAGGGAAGGAGAGGTGATTATTTCCGAAGGAAGTATCGGCACTCATCTCTATATTGTCAGTAGCGGGTGTGTCGCTTTGCTGAAATCAATTGCGGGAACTCAACAGATGATTAAACAGCTTTCATCGGGAGAATATTTTGGAGAATATCAGCTCTTTGCCGAATCTCCTTCTCGGGTTGGAGCGATCGCGGTAACGGATTGTCAACTCTTAAAACTGGAAAAAAATCGCTTACTCAGTTTAACCTATCAACGTCCCGATATTTTGATTGAAATTTGCAAGCAGTTAAGTCAGATTATAGAAGAACTGCTGATTGATACTAATATACCCCCTCATCAATGATTCCCTGCCTCTGTTTTGAAATTCCTGAAACGGTGGCGATCGCTTCTTTATCTCAAACGACGGAGTTTATTCAAACCCTCAAACAATTGGGATGCTTAAGATAGTTTTCTTTTTTTCACATCTCCTCAATTTTTCGGGATGGGCAAAGTAATTATAAATATTGTACCTTTGTTCAGCTCTGTTTTCAATAGAATTTGACCTCCGTACAAATTCACACATTTTTTGACAATCGCTAAACCCACACCTTCTCCTTGAATCGTCCCAATATTATCCCCCCGATAAAACGGATCAAAAATTTTCTCCTGGTTCTCGGCGAGAATACCAATTCCTCGATCTTGTACCTGAAACTGAATGGTATCTTGTTGTTGAATTAATTTTAAATCAATCTCACTATCAGCCGGAGAAAATTTAATAGCATTCGAGAGTAAATGGCTCAACATTTGTCGTAAAATTCTCTCATCCCATTTTGCCAAGAACTCATGTCCTTGATAGGAAAAGTTAATTTTTTGTTTAACTTTTCTAACCAACTTTATCTCGGAAATCAAAATTTTACCAAATTCAATTAAATTTAAAGTGATAGGTTTCAGAATCACTTGGTCTTGTTCAAATTCATTAATTAATGCCACATCATTCACCAAACTGCTGAGATGTTGTACCATTTGTTGAATCCGCTTAATATGCTTTTGCTGCTTTTCATTTTCAGAATCACAGTAATGTTCTAGCAGTTCCGCCGAGCTGAGAATCACCGATAAGGGCGTGCGATATTCGTGAGAAATAGTTGTAATAATTCGTCGTTTTAATTCCGTCAGTTCTTTTTCTTTAATTAGAGATTGTCTTAACTGTGCTTCGAGTTTAATATGTTGTTTCAGCTTTCGTAAACCCAGTTGATTCTCAACCCGAGCCATCACTTCTAATGACTCAAAAGGTTTCGTAATATAGTCTGATCCTCCGACTTCAAACCCTTTGACTTTATTTTTTACCTCATCTAAAGCACTTAAAAAAATCACCGAAATATCTTGTGTTTTTTCATCCCTTTTAATCTGTTTACACACTTCATAGCCATCCATTTCAGGCATCATAATATCGAGCATAACTAACGCTGGAGGTTCCTTGGAACGCAGTAAATTTAAGGCTTTTTGTCCATTCAAAACTCGGCGCACCGTGTAACCTTGTTGAGCCAATAAAGCTGAAAGAACAGTTAGATTATCCAACTCGTCATCAACCAGTAAAATATATTCAGAAGGTTCAAGATAGGGTATACTATTCATAGAGATTCAGGTTGAGTTAAAACTTCAATTTCTTCAAACTGAAGACGATTCACCAGTTCTGTTAGTCGTTCAAGCAGAAACGTTTCAGTTCGAGGAATTTGTCGAATTAACTGAGCAATTTCTGCTTCATTGGCGAGATAAGCCGCTTGATGAAGTTGCTGTCGCCATGAAAGAGGCATCACCGCAAAATCTTCTCGAACGAGGTGATTTCGCTCCCGGTTTGTCGGGGGTTGATGGGTCAAGTCTAGCTGTTGATCTTGATAAACATAGGATACATCCAAATATTGCTTAATTTTAGCAAAAATCTCCTGTTCTTGAAAGGGTTTCCGAACAAAATCATTGCAACCGAGAGCGAGAATTTTGTGGTAATCTTCCTCAAAAGCCGAAGCAGTTAAGGCAATAATAATCGTTTCTTTCCCTTTGGGTGTCGCTTTAATTTTTTCAATCGCCTGATAACCATTCATCACAGGCATTTGCATATCCATCCAAATCAAATGAGGCGACCAACTCTCCCAAAGTTCAACCGCTTCTCGACCATTTTGGGCTGCTTTCACTTGAAAACCTACCGTTTCTAAAAGTTTAACAATCAATTGACGATTATCAGCACGGTCTTCAGCCACTAAAATCCGATATTCAGGTTGATCTTTCATCAAACCCATAACCCGATGCTGGGGAAGTTCGGGTTCAATATCCTCCAACTCTACCTGTTCTAACGGGAGATAAAACTGAAATATACTTCCCATCCCTAACTGACTCTCAACCGTAATATCACCTCCCATCAACTCCACAAATTCGCGACAAATTGCCAAACCGAGTCCAGTTCCTTGTTTAACTTTCTCACCTATTTCAGTCTGAGTAAAGGGTTCAAAGATTTTATCCAGTTCATCAGGTGCAATTCCCATCCCGGTATCTCTCACCTCAAACAGAAGTTCACAGTTTGAATTGATGTCATCGGAAACATTTTTAGAACGAACCGTTAAAGTCACGCTACCTGTTGAGGTAAACTTAACCGCATTAGACAGCAAATTAATCAGAATTTGTCGCAATTTTTCCTCATCGGCTTTCAAACCCCGAGGAACATCTGCACCAATTTTAAACTCCAGCGTTAATCTTTTATTTGCTGCGCTTAGGGAAAACATTTCTTCGATGCTTTTAAGCAAAGCATACAAATCAAACGGTTTTGCTTTCAGGGAAACTCGACCCGCTTCAACTTTAGACAAGGTAAGAATATCATTAATTAAGTTGAGGAGATGTTTTCCACTGCGATGAATAATTTTCAGATACTCGCTTGTTGGTTCATCGGAGAATTGAGGCTGTCTAAGCAACAGTTGAGTAAACCCCAAAATGGCATTTAAAGGAGTACGAAGTTCATGGCTCATATTTGCCAAAAAACGACTTTTAGCAACATTCGCAGATTCAGCCGCTTCTTTCGCTCGTTGTAGTTGTTGGGCGCGTTGACGTTCGAGTTCGGCTTGTTTGCGTTCGGTAATATCAAGCGCAACACTGGTAAGCCCAATAATATTATTATGGCTATCTCTTAGAGGTTCTACATTAATATCAAAGTAACGTAATTCTCCGTTTTGATTATTCAAAAACTCCTGACGATTTCTCACGCCTGTCTCTAATACAGGTTGCTTAATTGCGATGATTTTTTGAGCTTCTTCCGCAGATAATATATCCGTTTCTAACTGACCTATAACCTGTTCAACCGTAAAGCCGGGAGCGGGGTTATAAATCCAGCTATAACGTAACTCACAATCTTGAATACAGAAGGTAATGGGAGAATTTTGCAACGCTAAACGAAACCGTTCTTCGCTCTGACGTAGGGCTTCATTAATGCGTTCGAGTTCAGCAGGACTTTTTAAAGCTAAAACTTGGGGAACAATCGGAATGATAGCAACGGCTGTCAAAACGGAAACAAAGGCTGTAATTGCTTTAACGATTCCCGATACCCAATAAATCGGATACCAGAGTGTGACAATTCCCAGAAAGTGAGTCAAACCACAAGCAATAATAAACGCAGCAAACAGCAGGAAAATATGAACATAGGGCAGATCTTTTCGCTTGCGGACAAAGTAAAATAGGGTAGCCGGAATCGAGAAGTAAGCCAAAAAGATGAGTAAATCAGAAATGACGTGTAAGCTGACCAGTTGAGGTTTCCAAAGATAACAGTGACCATGAGGAATGAAAGAACTGGTTGTTAACATTTCCGGCAGAATACCCATAGTGAAATGAAGATAGATGATTTCAGTCCATACATTGATTTTAGCTTGAAAAAACCGGTTTATTCAATCGAGGTCTTTTTAGGTTATTTTTTGGATAGAATCTTGAGAACGGGCTGTTAATTGCGGTAGGGAGTTCGTATGAATACTTAACCAATCACTCATTTCTTGTTTCAGCCATTCTAGCTCTTCTGTTTTTAATTGCTGTCCGAGGTGATAGGTTTTACGTTTAGAGAGGAAAAACATCATTTGTTTGTAGATGGCAATTTCTAACGTCGGGTAAAGTTGACCATTTCCGGCTTTGCTTTGAGTTAGATTAATATTTTGAATTTCTGACAAGTTAATCACTTTTCGTTTAGGGAAACCCCAAGATTGCCAACAAATCTCTAACATCTTTTCATCTAAGTCTAGAGAGATTTTTTCAAAATAATCCACACCAGAATTGAGGAGTAAAATTAAAAATATCAATCCCGCAGGCACACCCAAAATTATTAAAATAAACGGTAAAAACAACAACGAAGAAATTAAATTCAACCCTATTTTGTCTAGGGGAAGCGGTAATAACCACAAAACCCAACTGGCTAGGGCGACAACCGTAACAATCTGCAATTTAACAAATAAACGCAAAGAAAAAAGTCGTTCTCCCCAATTCCAAAGACTCTTTTGAAGCGTTTGTTTGCCGGAGCGAATATATTCTATTGCAAACCGAGAAGGAATTTCTATTTTCAAATTATTCGCCGACTTCGACAGACGAATCCCCGTATTTTCTGGAGATTGTATCGCGGTAGAGATCGAAGCATTCAACGCAATTAACGCTTGACTTGCATTCAGATAACGTGCCTTAACTGATGGATTGATTAACCGTTCTAACCAATCACAAAATTGAGGTTCTATCGAAGAAACCGCCCGATCTTTAAACTGAATTTGCAGATTATCTTGCGGTAACTCTGCCGGAGAAATCCCCGTTAACAGATGAATTAATGTTGCTCCCAACGCATACAAATCCGACGCCGGAACCGCTTCTCCGCCAAATTGTTCAATCGGAGTATAACCATAGGTTCCCACAACGGTAAACGTCGCACCTGGAGTTCGCGGTTGAATTTGTACACAGCCAAAATCAATCAAATGAATATGATTATCCGTTCCCCAAATCAGGTTACTCGGTTTAATATCGCGATGTACAACCGGAGGATTTAACTGATGTAAATAGTTGAGAATTTCTAAAACTTCTGCGGCGATCCATTGAATTTGGGTTGGGGTAAATTTTTGACGTTTTTCTAGTCTTTGTTTGAGAGAAACTCCCGGTACATATTCAGTCACTAAACAAAACCAAGGATTCAAACTATTAACCGCAAAATAATCCCGATAACGCACCAAATGGGGATGATGAAGTTGTTGTAAAATTTGCGCTTCTCGTTCTAGAAGTTTCAAGTCATCCCAATCCATTGAACCACTTAACGCTAACAATTTCACCACCACTTGATCTTTAAACTTCAAGTCTTCCGCTAGCCAGGTTTGACGGACAGAGTTGCTATTGAGGGTTTCTTTGAGTCGATAACGAGTATTGAGGACAGTCCCAGGAGATAGCATGAGTTAGGAGTGAGTCTAGAAGTCTGTTACCCTAATTGTACCGATATTACGCTTGTTGTTGCGCTGTCTTCGCATTCTATTCGATAGAGTGAATCAATGTTGACAGAACAGATGTACAATTATGTTACTCTTACTCTGTTGAGGCAATGGCAGCGAAAGACCTTTTTCATGGAGTAGTCAAGCGAGGCTTAGAGAAGGCAGGCTGGACTATCACTCATGATCCCCTTAAACTTGAATGGGAAGAAGTTAAAGTTAAAATAGACTTAGCAGCCGAACGGTTGATTGCAGCAGAAAGAGGTGAGGAAAAAATTGCAGTTGAGGTTAAAAGTTTTATTGGAACTTCAGCAATTAGTGATTTCCACACCGCTTTAGGGCAGTTTTTGAGCTATAGAATTATGCTAGCAGTTAATGAACCCAGTCGTTTACTTTATCTAGCCGTTCCTCTAGAAATCTTTGAAACCTTTTTTCAAAGTCGCTTTGTCCAGGCTGCAATCAAACAACATCAACTTAAGCTGATTATTTATGAGCCTACAACTGAGGAGATTGTACAATGGATAAGCTAAAACATTATCGATCTTGCATTCAAACTTTGCTACAATCTCATAGCGATTTCCCCTCGGAAGACGTAGAAAGCCAACTCCTTTTTGATACGGTACGAGATCATTATCAACTCATGCGAGTCGGTTGGAAAGGGCTAAAACGAGTTTATTACATTGTTCTGCATTTTGATATTAAAGAGGATAAAATTTGGCTTCAGCACAACGCCACTGATATCGATGTCGGAGAAGAATTAGTTTCTCTGGGAGTTCCTAAACAAGATATTGTTCTGGGTTTGCATCCGCCCTACAAACGGCCTTATACTGGATATGGTGTTGCTGATTCTGTTCGGGTAAATTGATCAAGTTCAACCCGATCTTTAACAGGGTTCTTCAGCAGGATTGCACATGGTATTGGGGTCTTCACCAGACGGAAACGGAGCAGTATCCCAATAAATATAAATGGATTCTTCAGACATTCGGAAAATCTGTCCTCTATCTTCTAAGCCACTTTGTCGATAAACCTCCTCACCGGATTGATCTTTAAAATTTCCCGGTTCATCTCCAACAGGACTCAATTCATATCGAGTTCCATTTTGGCGTTGAATTGAGATATTACCCTGACGTTGAGAAAAGGTACAAACCTCCGAAGCAGAGGCTTTATCTTCTCCTTTTGGATAAAAATCACAGCGAACTTTGACGGTATCAGCCTTTGCTGAAAAGCCAAGATTCATTAAGATAAAATATAAAGCAAATGCAGCCAATTTAACGGTTGTTCTTCTCATTATTTCTTCCTCTCTACTGTCCTGAAATTTTCCAAGCTAGAACTATCTACATCAATAATAAGATAAATCCTCATTTTTGCTGCTAGCTCTTAACAAGATTTAGGAATCCGTCAGCAACACATGAACCCGTGATCCCCATTCTAGCTGTAAAATCAATTGAGCATTGGCTTGATTGGCGGCAATTTCTACCCAACCATGAGAACCCACCAACGCCACGAAATTTCCCGGTTTCACATCTTCATAAGTGCGTCCACCCGGAATAATTCGCGACACCTGAGAGAGAGATTCAATCTCTGAAGCGGTTTTATTCGCAATTTTATCCTTATTATTTTTGCCTTTTTTCTTCTTCTTCTCCTTATTTTTATCTAAATTTTCCTGAACCGATTCTTCTGTGTTTTCTTCCTTCAACCCTCCAATGGCGACAAACCAAGTTTTTCCCTCAATAAAATGACCGGGAATATTTGTAATTAAATTCCCAAAATGATCAATATGCTGAATACAGCCTTCAATTCCTTCCTCTGTAAAGCTCGATTCTGATAAAATCAAATCCGTCAGTGTCGCCGGATCAACCGGATGTCCAAGTTCTCGCAGAGGAACTCCACTGGCCAAATAAGCGCCCGCCGCCGCAAAAATATCCCGCCCGTGAAACGTGGTACTGGGGACAGGAGTTCGCCAATAGTCAGGATTACTCAACTCAACTACAGTAAACTCATCGGGCGTCTGACATTGGGCTAACATCGCCCCCATCGCCCCTCCTAAAACCCCATTATCCGGCCCGACAAGGTATCCTGTAGGCAGTTGTACAGCGATCGCCCTGCGTTGAGTCCCGACTCCTGGATCAACCACAGCAATATGAACCGTTTTTGGGGGAAAATAGGGAACAGCATTCATTAGACAAAATCGACCTGCCGCAATATTCTGAGGGGGAATATCATGAGTTAAGTCAATTACTCGTAATTCAGGATTGATTTGAGCGATGACACCCTTGACTACGCCGACATAGACATCACTCAAGCCAAAGTCAGTCAGCAGGGTGACGATTCCAGATAGAAACATGGGAAAACCGTTTTGAGAATGAGGTTTAGTTATGCGATCGCAATGGGAAAATTTTCTCGTAAATTTGGGCGAATGGCACGGTTCGTTTACAGAATTTTCCAATCAAGGGGAAATCATCAAGGATACGCCCAGTATTTTGCAGTTAGAGGGGTTGAACGACAACAAAACCGTTCGTCTAACGTTGCGTCGTTTTCCGCCGAGTCCTGATGGTATCATAAAACCCCCCGTTGATGAATTAGTTCGAGAATTTCAATCTTTGGGGCGAGAGATCCTGTTTTTTGAGACTGGGGCGTTTTCTCAAGGCACAATTCAGTTGGCGCCGTTTACCAAGTCGGGGGCGGAGTTTGGGTTTATGGCGGAAAATCGCCGTTTGCGGTTAGTTGAATTGTTTGATCCCGACGGAAACTTAGAACAACTGACGTTAATTCGAGAAAAACGCGCCAATACAGACGCCGTTGAACGTCCTCCTCTGACGGTTGAAGCGTTACTGGGAACTTGGAACGGAGAAGCAATAACACTTTATCCCGATTTACGTTCTCCTGATACGTTTTCCACTCAAATGCAGCTTCAATTAGATAATACCGGAAAACTTGCTCAAAGTTTAACGTTTGCCGATCAAACGATTTCTTCAACGGCGACAATAGACGGATCAATTCTACATTTTGATCAAGGTTCCCAACCTGTGAAAGTTTATCTGTTACCCGATGGCGCTTCGGCAACGGTTCCCCAACAGGTTCAACTGCGTCAAGCGTTCTTTTTTGAGGCGGGATGGCTCATTCATCCAAACGAACGTCAGCGTTTAATTCGTCGTTACAATGACAAGGGAGAATGGCAAAGTTTAACGTTAGTCATTGAACGCAAAAACAATTAAATAAAAATTGGCAATTTTAACTATACTGTCCGGTGGGTGACGCCAAAAAGTTGGTTATATTAATCATTAAGTTATCGGTTCTCACCCACCCTACTATACTGTCCGGTGGGTGACGCCTAATTTCACCCCTGTAGGCTGGGTGACGCCAAAAAGTTGCTAATTTCAGTAGGGTGGGTGATGCCTAATTTCACCCCTGTAGGCTGGGTGACGCCAAAAAGTTGCTAATTTCAGTAGGGTGGGTGATGCCTAATTTCACCCCTGTAGGGTGGGTGACGCCAAAAAGTTGCTAATTTCAGTAATTAAGTTATCGGTTGTCACCCACCCTACTATACTGTCCGGTGGGTGACGCCAAAAAGTTGCTAATTTCAGTAATTAAGTTATCGGTTGTCACCCACCCTACTCAACCTCAGCTATTACAACCTGATCTCGTCCTTGTTTTTTTGCTTGATAAAGAGCGTTATCTGCAACTTGGATGACTGCATCCCCGCTTATTCCATGTTGCGGAAAACAAGCCACTCCAAAAGATGCTGTAATTGTTCCCAGGCTTTGACGTTTGTTTTCAATATTAATTTGCTTGATGAATTGGCGAATTTCTTCCGCCCGTTTATAGGTAATTTCTAGAGAAGCTTCCGGTAAAATCAGCGTCATTTCTTCGCCGCCATAACGACAAGCAATATCAGAACTTCGCAAATGACTTTTTAACAGTTTCCCCACTTCTTTGAGTACCGCATCTCCGCCATCATGCCCAAAAGTATCATTAAAGCGTTTAAAATGATCAATATCAATCATGATCACACCGATACTGTGTTGATGGCGACGAGCGCGATTAATTTCTTGCTCTAAAGATTCTTCTAGGTAGCGACGATTGTATAATCCAGTTAGGGGATCACGAATACTTTGATTTTGTAGTTTCTCCCGCAGTTGCAAGTTCGTGATCGCCAGCGCCATTTGTTCGGCGACGGTACGGGCGAGTTGTCGTTTATTTTCATCTAAATGATTGCGAGAATCAGAATAGAGGTACAGTAATCCTAGTGTTTCTCCTTGTGCCATCATCGGTAAACAGAGGGTGGCTTTTGGTGGTAAAATGCGATCGCTATGATCACAAAATAAGTCAATCTCATCCCCATCAACCCAATGTTCTCGTCCTCGTCGCAGACACCAACAATCTTTCGGATGAAATATCGTTTCTCCGATGGGAAGGTTTCCCCAAGTGGCGACAGCTTCTAGAAAATCACGGGATGCTTTAGTGATAAAAATCCCTCCAGAACAACCCGGAAATAGGGGTTTAATCAGGGTTCTAAAGGCTTTGTAGGCTTCTTCTAAAGTCAGACAAGCTTGTAGAAAATCGTTCATCTGACTGAGTAGCAACATTTCTAGATTGCGTTGTTGAAGTTGATTCAGGCGAGATTCTAATTCATCATTGAGTTGTTGAAGTTGCAGTTCTGATTGTTTTGTTTGGGTAATATTGCGAAACGTGACTGCAAACCCATCTTCTAATTTAACCGCAATATTCATAAACCAACATTTGATCCCTTCGTGTTCATAGTAAAATTCATTTTCTTGAGGTTCTCCGGTTTCTACGACTTGAATATAGCGCTCAAAAAGTCCTTCTTCTTTGTTTACCGGTAATTCTTCGAGCATCCGTTTTCCTAATAATTCTGTTTCGCTTCGTCCTATGATTTCACAAGCCGAGGGATTAATTAATAGCCATTCAAAATCAATAATTTTTCCGGTTTCATCTCGAACTGATTTAAATGCCATAATTCCATCTAGAGAACTATTGAGAACCCCAGCTAGCAACATTTGTGAGGTTTTGAGTTGCTCTCTAATTTTCACCGTTTCGGTGATGTCTCGGTTCACCCCAATGGCGGCGATAATCTTACCCTGTTCGTCTTCGAGAGGAACTACAGTCGTTTCACAAATCCGTTGAGTTTTATCTTTCCGAATGACTGTAATTTCTCCAGACCAACGACAGTTTTTGATCATTGAGCGAATGATTTTAGCGGTCAGGGTTTTGGCTTCTTCAGGTGTGTATAAAAATTCAGCACTTTTCCCTAAAACTTCGGCTTTACTATAGCCAAACATTCTTTCAGAAGCCGGATTCCAATCAATAATAATTCCTTCTAAATTCGTGATAATAATGCCATCGGAAATATTGGCAAACGTTAATGCTTGTCGTTTAAGTGCTTCTTCAATTTGCTTGCGTTCTGTGATATCATAGACAACCGCATAAATCAGTTTACTTTCCAGCACAGCCGTAGAATTCCACACCAACCAGCGATAACTTCCATCTTGGCAACGATAGCGATTTTCAAAGGAGATTACATTTATACCTTGGCTCAGTTTTTCAGCTTCTTTTAAGGTCTTTTCTCGGTCTTCTGGATGAACAAACTCTATAAAAGGTGTGGCTAAAAGTTCAGCTTGAGTATAACCTAACGTTCTTTCCCAAGCGGGATTAATCCGGGTAAAATAACCGTTAAAGTCGGCAATACAGAGTAAATTTATGGACTGAAAAAAGAAGTGATTTCGTTCTTCTTCAGCTTGCTTTCGTTCGGTGATATCGGTTTGAATACCGATATAATGCGTCACTTTTTGCCGCTCATTAATCACCGGAGAAATTGTCAACTCGTTCCAGAATAAGCTGCCATCTTTGCGATAATTTCTCAGGGTGACGTAGCAACTTTTTCCGGCAATAATTGCTTGTCGGAGTTCTTCTAAGCTGGGTTGATTTCTATCTGTTCCCTGGAGAAACCGACTGTTTTTTCCGATGACTTCTTCGCGGTTGTAGCCTGTAATCCTTTCAAAACCGGGGTTAACGTAGATAATCGGATTATCGGCATTCGTCGCATCGGTGATCACAATTCCGTTACTACTGGCGGCTACACCCCGTTCCAGCAGTTGTAACCAATGTTGGCTTTGTTGAGATTGTGTAATATCATGGGCTACCCAAAGAACACTTTGGGATTGAACTTTCGGGGAAACACAGGCGGAAAACCAAAAGGTTCGCTCTTCTACTAACAAGCTATACTCAAACTCGAGGGTTTGTTGGGTTGTGAAAACTTGTCGAATCAACTCTAGCCACTGTTCGGACTGTTCAGAGTCATAAAATTGTTGAATTGTTTGATTGATAATTGCAGCTTTGAGACCCGATTTTTCATCAAGACGAGTGGGGATAACAGTAATATTTTTGCCTTTGGCTTCGATAATCAGAATAATCTCTGAAATCGATTCAAATACAGCCAGGGTCTCTTGGTCCCGTGCTTCTAGTCTACGATACCATAACTGCTGGCCCGTCATATCCTGTAGAGAAGTTTCAGAAGTTTCAGAGGTCTGTTGAGAAGTTCCGATCTGCTGCGGTGGTCGGTTGCCGCCTATGTTAGAATTGGGATCAGAGTTGATCTCCTTTTTCAGATGAGTTTTCATAGGGGTTAATTTGGATTAAAATTAGTTCAATACAACTTTTCCTCACCAGGTTTAGAACAATTTTTAACAGTATTGTATTTTTTTGAGGCTAGTAGATGTGAGCGCTTTTCTATTGATCCTTGAAAATTAGACATTTTTTGGAGTTCCCCGCGAGCTTGATGAACCGTTTATTGATTGTATTTTTTATTTCTATTATAATCGAAATTGCCTATTTTTGTCAATGTTTTTTTATTTTGTAAATTCTTTTAAAGAACAGTTACGAACCCAAGCTTTATTGAGTAAATTTTTGTATTCTCTATGACTAATAATATAAGCTCCAAACCGATCCAAATGAGGATTATTCATCTGAGCATCAAACAACACAAAATTACGTTCTCGTAAGCGTTCAACCAGCTTCACCATTGCTACTTTTGACCCTTCGGGAATGCGATAAAACATCGACTCTCCAATAAAAGCCCCGCCAATGACCAGCCCTAAAATTCCGCCAGCGAGTTGATCACCTTGCCAAGTTTCAAAACTATAAGCATACCCCGCCCGATATAAAGCGTAATAAATCGATTTTAGTTCAGAAGAAATCCAAGTCGTTTCTCGGTTCGCACATCCTTCAACAACAGCATTAAAATCACGATTAACCGCAACACTAAAACGATTTTGATTAATCACTCTTTGTAGCGATCGCGGATAGCGAAAACGTTCATCAAGAGGAATCAATGCTCTTTGACGAGAAGTATACCATCCCAAATTCTGATCATCCTCATCTGCCATGAGAAAGTAGCCTTGAGCATAACCCTGAATAATTGCCGCGACATCGTATTGCATAATGCGATGATTTTGATATATTAAATGAGTAGTCTATGTCGATCTAAAGTAGCCGATGCTAGCCTTTGATTCCTGTCCCTCCCTGGAAAACACCCTTGAAAGATTGATCAATAAAACCGAAAAGAATTGGGGCTATTTACAAATTTACAAGAGAACGGATTTTTATGCCATTAATATTTTAGGTAAAACCGAGAATATTCTCAAGTTCAAAAGTAGTGAATCCACCCACTCTTACCGTCTATTTTGGTACAAACGCCCCGAACCTTCGGTATTTGTCCAGTCGAAAACAACAAAGACTTACAACCGTTTGACTCGCACCTATGATAAGTCAAAAAGTTATCAAGTGTGTTTCAAACAAGAAGCCAACGCGATTGAGTCTTCGATTAACCAACGATTTGCCGATCTCGTCAAAAAGAAAATCTTGCAATCCTACGAGTCGGGTAACGCACCAGCGATCGCCATTGTACGCCATTGACATCCTCTCCGTCGTAAACAACGGAGATTCCAAACATCACTGTTTGGGTTTCCTCTTTCGTTGAGTTGACTTACAAGGGTTGGGTTTCCCCGTCCAAGCAGAGGTCAGTCTCTCGGGAGGCGTTAATTTCCATCTGCCCGACGGTA